>NC_006300.1:0-330357 GCF_000007745.1 [Mannheimia] succiniciproducens MBEL55E
AACAAGCTGAAAAACTGAGAGATTTTCTGAAAAGAAAGTCTGAGTATAAAAAATCTTGGCCGGGCAAAAGCGGTCAAGTGTTTAGTAATAACGAACGACACAGGTATAAGAATACTTGAGGTTGTATGGTTAAGTGACTAAGCGTACAAGGTGGATGCCTTGGCAATCAGAGGCGAAGAAGGACGTGCTAATCTGCGAAAAGCTTGGGTGAGTTGATAAGAAGCGTCTAACCCAAGATATCCGAATGGGGCAACCCAGTAGATGAAGAATCTACTATCAATAACCGAATCCATAGGTTATTGAGGCAAACCGGGAGAACTGAAACATCTAAGTACCCCGAGGAAAAGAAATCAACCGAGATTACGTCAGTAGCGGCGAGCGAAAGCGTAAGAGCCGGCAAGTGATAGCATGAGGATTAGAGGAACCGGCTGGGAAGCCGGGCGGCACAGGGTGATAGCCCCGTACTTGAAAATCATTGTGTGGTACTGAGCTTGCGAGAAGTAGGGCGGGACACGAGAAATCCTGTTTGAAGAAGGGGGGACCATCCTCCAAGGCTAAATACTCCTGATTGACCGATAGTGAACCAGTACTGTGAAGGAAAGGCGAAAAGAACCCCGGTGAGGGGAGTGAAATAGAACCTGAAACCTTGTACGTACAAGCAGTGGGAGCCCGCGAGGGTGACTGCGTACCTTTTGTATAATGGGTCAGCGACTTATATTATGTAGCGAGGTTAACCGAATAGGGGAGCCGAAGGGAAACCGAGTCTTAACTGGGCGTCGAGTTGCATGATATAGACCCGAAACCCGGTGATCTAGCCATGGGCAGGTTGAAGGTTGGGTAACACTAACTGGAGGACCGAACCGACTAATGTTGAAAAATTAGCGGATGACCTGTGGCTGGGGGTGAAAGGCCAATCAAACCGGGAGATAGCTGGTTCTCCCCGAAATCTATTTAGGTAGAGCCTTATGTGAATACCTTCGGGGGTAGAGCACTGTTTCGGCTAGGGGGCCATCCCGGCTTACCAACCCGATGCAAACTGCGAATACCGAAGAGTAATGCATAGGAGACACACGGCGGGTGCTAACGTTCGTCGTGGAGAGGGAAACAACCCAGACCGCCAGCTAAGGTCCCAAAGTTTATATTAAGTGGGAAACGAAGTGGGAAGGCTTAGACAGCTAGGATGTTGGCTTAGAAGCAGCCATCATTTAAAGAAAGCGTAATAGCTCACTAGTCGAGTCGGCCTGCGCGGAAGATGTAACGGGGCTCAAATATAGCACCGAAGCTGCGGCATCAGGCGTATCACTAATACGCCTTACGATTAACAACTTGCGAAGGAAGAGAGCAAGTTGGTTAAGCGACCAACACGTTGAGTCGGCTGTAAGCGAGAGCGAACAGAAAGGCGCGAGTGGAGCGTGAGGAATATTAGTGATACGCCTGTTGGGTAGGGGAGCGTCGTGTAAGCGGAAGAAGGTGGTTCGAGAGGGCTGCTGGACGTATCACGAGTGCGAATGCTGACATAAGTAACGATAAAACGGGTGAAAAACCCGTTCGCCGGAAGACCAAGGGTTCCTGTCCAACGTTAATCGGGGCAGGGTGAGTCGGCCCCTAAGGCGAGGCTGAAGAGCGTAGTCGATGGGAAACGGGTTAATATTCCCGTACTTGTTATAATTGCGATGTGGGGACGGAGTAGGTTAGGTTATCGACCTGTTGGAAATGGTCGTTTAAGTTGGTAGGTGGAGCGTTTAGGCAAATCCGGACGCTTATCAACACCGAGAGATGATGACGAGGCGCTAAGGTGCCGAAGTAACCGATACCACACTTCCAGGAAAAGCCACTAAGCGTCAGATTATAATAAACCGTACTATAAACCGACACAGGTGGTCAGGTAGAGAATACTCAGGCGCTTGAGAGAACTCGGGTGAAGGAACTAGGCAAAATAGCACCGTAACTTCGGGAGAAGGTGCGCCGGCGTAGATTGTAGAGGTATACCCTTGAAGGTTGAACCGGTCGAAGATACCAGCTGGCTGCAACTGTTTATTAAAAACACAGCACTCTGCAAACACGAAAGTGGACGTATAGGGTGTGATGCCTGCCCGGTGCTGGAAGGTTAATTGATGGCGTTATCGCAAGAGAAGCGCCTGATCGAAGCCCCAGTAAACGGCGGCCGTAACTATAACGGTCCTAAGGTAGCGAAATTCCTTGTCGGGTAAGTTCCGACCTGCACGAATGGCATAATGATGGCCAGGCTGTCTCCACCCGAGACTCAGTGAAATTGAAATCGCCGTGAAGATGCGGTGTACCCGCGGCTAGACGGAAAGACCCCGTGAACCTTTACTATAGCTTGACACTGAACCTTGAATTTTGATGTGTAGGATAGGTGGGAGGCTTTGAAGCGGTAACGCCAGTTATCGTGGAGCCATCCTTGAAATACCACCCTTTAACGTTTGATGTTCTAACGAAGTGCCTGGAACGGGTACTCGGACAGTGTCTGGTGGGTAGTTTGACTGGGGCGGTCTCCTCCCAAAGAGTAACGGAGGAGCACGAAGGTTTGCTAATGACGGTCGGACATCGTCAGGTTAGTGCAATGGTATAAGCAAGCTTAACTGCGAGACGGACAAGTCGAGCAGGTGCGAAAGCAGGTCATAGTGATCCGGTGGTTCTGAATGGAAGGGCCATCGCTCAACGGATAAAAGGTACTCCGGGGATAACAGGCTGATACCGCCCAAGAGTTCATATCGACGGCGGTGTTTGGCACCTCGATGTCGGCTCATCACATCCTGGGGCTGAAGTAGGTCCCAAGGGTATGGCTGTTCGCCATTTAAAGTGGTACGCGAGCTGGGTTTAAAACGTCGTGAGACAGTTTGGTCCCTATCTGCCGTGGGCGTTGGAGAATTGAGAGGGGCTGCTCCTAGTACGAGAGGACCGGAGTGGACGCATCACTGGTGTTCCGGTTGTGTCGCCAGACGCATTGCCGGGTAGCTACATGCGGAAGAGATAAGTGCTGAAAGCATCTAAGCACGAAACTTGCCTCGAGATGAGTTCTCCCAGTATTTAATACTGTAAGGGTTGTTGGAGACGACGACGTAGATAGGCCGGGTGTGTAAGCGTTGCGAGACGTTGAGCTAACCGGTACTAATTGCCCGAGAGGCTTAGCCATACAACGCTCAAGTGTTTTTGGTGGTGAAAGTTATTACGGAATAAGTAAGTAGTCAGGGAATCGGCTTGTTTTTAATTTTAGAGAATAGAAGAGTAGAAGACTAGAAGTAGGTTAGTGATAGCGGAGAGAAGAATCCGCGGTCAGTATCTGAAACGGAATTATCCTGGCGGCGATAGTGCAGTGGTCCCACCTGAATCCATGCCGAACTCAGAAGTGAAACGCTGTTATGCCGATGGTAGTGTGGGGTATCCCCATGTGAGAGTAGGTCACCGCCAGGTTGTTATGAAGAGAGGCCCCCATCGAGAGATGAGGGCTTTTTTTGTGCTTGTGCTCACACCATACCTACTAACTGAACCGGCGCGTCATCACCGCCATTGACGGGCGTAGGCGCAAAACTGTAGGAAAATTTACCGCACTTTTCGTTAAATAATATTTTTAGTCATCCAAATTATAATTATGCCCTTGAAGCGTCCTTTTTATCGATAATTTCTTTTAGTTATGTTTAAATGCCTATATTGATTGTAAAAGTTAAGTTTTTCGTGAACTCGATCACGGTTCCGGAAAAATTTTCTATAAAAATGATCATAGAAAATTGATACTGAACAAGTAACAATGAAAGGAGGAGATATGAGCGCTATAAAAGATAGATTAAAAGATATTGATTGTGCATTATCTGATTTAGAGCGGGAACGAAAAGAAATTTTGCTCGATGCCGGTGCGCCTGAAATTATCGGTTTAAAGGATGATATTAATGCTTTAACTGTCAGCCTGGAATATATTGATGATGAAATATTACCGCTATTACAGCAGCTGTCTATTGATCCCGATGCGTATAAATACCTATCGGAGGATATAAAGTTATCCCTTTTGAGAGATTTACCGGAGTCTGTTTCAGCCATTAAAGCCATTATTAACAAGCTTACCCCCGTTAAGCATTGTATTGAGTCTTTTAATCATCAGAACGATATCGGCTTTTAGATAAAACGCCCCTGTTGAATTCCAGGGGCGGAGGCAATATAAGGAAATATCCGAGAATACCCGGGTCTAGATAGATGTATTGTTTTACCAAAAGTGAGTTGTGATAAAAATAACGGGAAAATCTGTCGCTAGAATAGTTTTTATAGATGGTAAAAATAAACAAAAAACAACCGCACTTTTTATTAAGCGGTATTATGACAGCCGGATAAAAATACTCGGTTGCAAAGTATAGGAAAGGTTATAGAATAGGGAGAGTAAATCCTAATTCATGCTTAAACGAATCAGTACATAATAATGAACAATTTTCTCCTCAATACCCAATCTTTTCTGCAACTCTTCTTGCAATCCGCACAATTTATGATTTTGTTAAAAATCTCTATTGCTATGTGTCTTGGGGCATTTATTGGTTTGGAGCGGGAACTGAAACATAAACCCGTCGGTGTAAAAACCTGTGTAATCATTTCTATTACCACCTGCATTCTGACTATCGTATCCATTCAATCTGCGGAATATTATGCGGAAGTTTCAAATAATATTCGTACCGATCCCATGCGGTTGGCGGCTCAGGTTATCAGTGGTATCGGTTTTCTCGGTGCCGGGGTGATTTTGCGTAAAAATAACGATGCAATTTCGGGATTAACCACTGCGGCAATAATTTGGGCGGCTGCGGGAATTGGTATTGCAACGGGCGCCGGCTTTTTCTTTGATGCCATTATTGCGACATTGATGATTTTAGTGGCGATTCGTTTAAGTCCTTATGTGATGAAATTAGCCCATCACCGTCGCCAGGAAAAAGATATTGAAGTGAGCTTTACGTTTCATTTAGCCTCAATTCAGGCAATTGGAAACATCACCGAATTATTTATGAGTCATCAATGTAAAATTGAAGATATAGCCATTAAGGATTTATATAACGGTGAAGTTAATTTAACATTCCAATGCGATATTGAAGACCATAATATGCTGAGAGACGTATATTTGCATTCCAAAGTGCTTCCCGATGTGCTTGCCGTGCATTTAGAAACCGCCTGATCAAAAACATCCCCGCATAAATCGGGGATGTTTGTTATTTGAAGTCCGTGAAAAATTTACTGATTCGTTGAATCGCCCGAGCCCTTAATGCATCACGCTCAAACAGAATTTCATGTTTTGCATTTTGTATTTCTTCCACTTGAACATGTTGAAAAAGTGCGGTTAATTTTTGTAGATTTTTGTTATTTACGATTTTCTCTTTATCGGAATGCAAAATTAAAATAGGTATTTCAATGCGGGGAATAATTTTAGGCAGACCTTTTATCGCGTTTAAGCATAAATGAACCCAACGGAATGTCGGTCCGCCAAGATGAATTGCCGGATGATTGCGATTAATTCTGTTCATCCATTTCATGCGGGTTTTGCAGAAACTGAGATCGTTATTGTTTAAATTAGCCGGCTTATAGCCTTCTTTTCCCGGTACATAACGTTTTCCTTGTCCGAATAGTATCATCAAATTAATGATAATTTGATCGATAAACGGGCGACGTAACTGTAAACCGTAAAAAGGTGCGGATAACACGGCACTTTTTATATGGTGATCATAGTTAGCAAGATAATAGGTGCTGATTAACGCCCCTAATGAATGAGCCACTAGGTGGCAGGAGCTGTATTGACGATAGGAATAAGCCTCAGCGATAACCGCCGCCATATCGTCCGTATAATAGCGGAATTCATCAATGTAACCTTTATCTCTATTTTTTAATAGCCGATCGGAATAACCTTGCCCTCGATGATCGAAACTCAGCACATCATAACCCTGGCGATAAAAATCATAAGCCACTTCAGTCCATTTCAGCAAATTTTCCGCACGTCCGTTTACTAACACCAATAACCTGTCATTACCGTCATGTTCATGTTTAAAATGGCGATAAGCGATTTTTATGTTGTTTTTGCCCTTGATATAATTTAGCGGACAGCGTTCCGCAAAGGGAAGCAGTTCGGTTAATGCAAAATTGCTAAATTTAGGTTCTCTGTTTAGCATGATCTTCCTACGGGTTGAGCTGATTTGGTATGAAAATAAATCTGATGAATTTAAATGTTAACATGAATCGCGCTATTTTGTTTTTTAGCGGAGATCTTGATTATTATAAAACAAAAAGTGCGGTATTTTTTACCGCACTTTGCTGTTCAGATGAGTAACAAATTAGGCTACTAACTGTTTTAAGATTCGACGTACGGGTTCCGCTGCGCCCCATAATAATTGATCGCCCACGGTGAAGGCTGCCAAATATTCCGGCCCCATCGCCAATTTGCGTAAACGCCCCACCGGTACGCTTAATGTGCCCGTTACTTTGGCCGGGGTTAATTCGCGCAATGTGGTTTCTTTATCGTTCGGAATTACTTTCACCCATTCGTTATGAGAAGCCAGAATTTGTTCGATTTCTTCTAATGGAACGTCTTTTTTAAGTTTGATGGTGAATGCCTGACTGTGGCAACGTAATGCACCGATACGCACGCATAAACCGTCCACCGGAATCGGGTTGTCGCTTAATCCCAGAATTTTGTTGGTTTCCGCATAGCCTTTCCATTCTTCTTTGGTTTGACCGCTCGGCAACAATTTGTCGATCCAAGGAATTAAGCTGCCCGCTAATGCGGCGCCGAAGTTGTCTGTCGGGAAACTATCCGCGCGCATTTCGGCGGTAACTTTGCGTTCAATGTCTAAAATGGAAGAGGCCGGATTCGCTAATTCCTCGCTGACGGATTTTTCCAACAAGCCCATTTGTGAAACAAGTTCGCGCATATTTTTGGCACCGGCACCGGAAGCGGCCTGATAAGTCGCTACCGAAATCCATTCCACCAAATCACGTTCGAATAAGCCGCCTAGGGCCATTAACATAAGGCTAACTGTACAGTTACCGCCGACAAAGGTTTTTATACCGTTTTTTAAGCCATCGGCAATTACGTGTTGGTTTACCGGGTCTAATACAATGATGGCGTCTTTTTCCATGCGCAATGCGGAAGCGGCGTCCACCCAATAACCGTCCCAACCGGTGGCTTTCAGTTTCGGATACACTTCATTAGTATAATCGCCACCCTGACAAGTGACGATAATATCCAATTTTTTTAATTCTTCGATATCAAAGGCGTCTTTCAAATTACCCGCCTCTTTACCGCCGAATACCGGCGCTTTTTGCCCTGCTTGAGAAGTGGTAAAGAAAACCGGATTAAGATTTGCGAAATCCTGTTCCTGTTGCATACGATCCATTAATACTGAACCGACCATACCGCGCCATCCGATAAAACCAACGTTTTTCATGTTTCATTCCTTAATAGTTAAAAGTGTGTTTGAATTTGTTCGAGTAGTTCTAATTAATTACAAGATAGTCTGAACAAAATCAAGTTTTTTATAAAAAAAATGACAAAATTATTATTTTTGTCATTTTTTACTAAATAAATTTATAATTAACCCGCTTTATGATCCAGCATTTTGATATGACGTGTTGCGGAAATCCATGCGGAGATATAACCGACAATAGCGCAAATAATCAATAAAAATAACACTTCGCCGATCTCTAATCCGTTGAGGGAAAATTTAACGGCAAAGACATCCGTAACATATTGCACCGCACTGGCAAAATAACCGATAAGCAGGCTGCTGAAGAAACAGGCAAAGAAACCGCCGAAGAAGCCGTAAATAATGCCGGTGTAAAGATATGGTCGCAGAATAAACTGGTCTGTTGCGCCTAATAATTTCATTACCGAAATATTAGCCTGACTGCTGTAAACGTCCGAACGAATACTGTTTCCGATTACCAGGAAAACGGCAAGGGTCATTAAAACGGCACAGAATACGGAGATGTGACCGATTAACCAGGTCAGCGCAGTGAATTTTTCCATCCAGTCGTTATCTAAACGTACTTCCTGAACGCCCTTTATTTTATTTAAATTCGCCCGTAAATCTTCACGTTTTTTTGAATCCTGATATTCAGGAGCGGGCTGAATCATCACCACTGCCGGTAACGGATTATCGTCTAAAATATCCAGTTCTTCACTGAAACCGGACCAGTTTCGGAAATCATTTAAACTTTGTTGGCGGGACACATAATTTAAACTGTCGATACCTTCCACCTGGCGGATTTTTTCTACCACCGCATTAGCGTCTTCTTCGCTTAAATTTTTATGTAAGTAAACGGTAATATCGCTTTCCGGATAAAATTGTGTTGATGCAATATGCGTATTTTTCCATAGCAAAAAGCTGACGGTCGGAATCGTCAGAGACACGGCAATTACCAAGATTGTCAGTATCGTACCATATTTACGTTTTACTAAATCCGCCCATACATGGCGCAACACATACTGCATTTGAACCCAAAAGGGCGCACTATTTTTTGAACTCATAATAATCGTCCTTAACGTAAATGCCCTTGCTCTAACACGAGACAAGGTTTGGGTTTTTGTTGAATTAAGCCTAAATTATGGGTGGCGATTAACACCGTCATACCGAGTTTATTGAATTCCTCAAATAAATTGAAAATATCCATGGAAAGTTTGTCATCCAGATTACCGGTAGGTTCATCGGCTAATAATAATTGCGGTTTATGTACAACCGCACGGGCAATGTCTACCCGTTGCTGTTCGCCGCCGGATAAATGAACCGGTAAATAATTGGCACGATCCCGTAGCCCTACGCGATCTAGGGCGGCTAATGCGTATTTTTCCGCATCTTTAGGGTGAAAACCGGTAATAATTAACGGCAAGGCGACGTTATCGACTACCGAACGTTCCGGCAATAAACGATAATCCTGATGAACCATACCTATTTGACGGCGTAAGAAAGGAATTTCATAAGGCGAGAGGCGGGTAATATCATGGCCGTTGAACCAGATTTGTCCGCCGTTGGCACGTTCCATGCCCATAATTAATTTTAATAAGGTGCTTTTCCCGGCACCTGAATGTCCCGTTAAATAAGTCATACTGCCTACCGGTAGATGGAAAGTCAGCCCTTGCAGAGCCGGCTTGCCGCCGAGATAGGCTTTGCTGACGTTTGCAAAACGTATCATATTTTCTTCTCTATTCGTATATCACTGATAAATCTGAACAATTATAACGGATATTTTTTAGTCTTGTTACGTCTTTATGCCCGATTTAACGGAAATACTGCCGGAGAAGTCAAAATTTACGAATTTTAAACCGCACTTTATTGCATAAAATCCAGCGCTTTAATCTGTTCCGTGCCAATATAACAGGATTGTTCAATGGCTTTTAACGACATTTCCGCCGCATTCCGACCTAGATTGGTTTTGATGGATTGATAACTTGAATTTACCGAATCCTGATATTTTTCACGTAACGTATAGCGATCCGCCAGAATATAATCGCGCATATCTTCACCAAGTAATGTTTCCGGAATAATCTTTTTGGTATCGACAGATAATTTCGCATATTCGTTAATAAAATCCTCACAGGTTTTTGGCAATGGCACTTGAGCGGTGCAGGCTGACAGCAAAACTGCGGTCAAAATCGGGCTGATTTTTTTATAATTATTATTCATGATTGAACTTAACGGTGAATAAATTTAATTGATTGAGAGGATGCGAATCATAACAAGTTTAACGGCGTTAGACTATAGGCGGGAATTATCTTTATTGGATAATTTAAATGACGGTAGCGTTAACTGTAAAATCAGCCATAAAAAAACGACCGGGGATAGATCCGGCCGTTTAATAATTTCGTTTAAATTAGAATTTTGCAACAAATTCCGCATAACCGTCGATAAATTGTTGCAGCATTTGTTTTACCGCATCAATGGTGATTTCGCCGTTTTGGTCGAATACGCCGTTAAACAAACCGCCAACGCAGGCATTTTGTTGATAAACCGGCATACCGATAAATGAACCTGACGCAATAGTGCGAAGTTGATCGGCAACACGCACACCACCCGCCATACCTGCCGCCACAGTCACGATACCAGCCGGTTTACCGAACCATTTGCTTTGCCCCATTGGGCGGGAAACTACGTCAATAGCGTTTTTCAGCATAGCCGAAATGGCACCGTTATGTTCCGGGCTCACTAAAATCACGCCGTCGGCATTGGCGATCTGTTCGCGTACACGGGTATATTGAGCCGGGCTGTTTTCGTCTAAATCACGATCATAAAGCGGAAGATCGGCGATTTCCACGATATTTAACTGAATTGAAGCGGGCGCCATTTTTTGTAAATGAGAAACCACCAATTTACTGAATGAAGTCGTACTGCCGCTACCGATTAATACTGCAATTTGTTTAGTCATAATATTATCCTGTTGAGTTATTAGTAAATAATGGCGGATATTTTAGCTTATCCTACTAAAAATAAAATCTGTTTTTTATTAAAAAACTATCAATTAATAGTAAATAATTAATCAAGTTTTAATTAGATCTATTTCGTTAAAAGAAATAAACCGCAACAAAAGTGCGGTCTGTTTTATTTGCTTTACCTGCTCTTTCGGATGATGTAGCCATCAAACGTAAGCATTTGTGCGCAATTTAATGCTTAATTCGCTTTTGGCTGATTTTTATTAGCCGGGCGTTCGAAGCCTTTTTTCAGCATACAGGCGTCAAAATCTTCACGGGTCGAATTTGAAGTCATCGCTTGTTGGCAGGCTTTTAATGCCTCTTCAATTTGCATATTGCCTTCTTGCGGTTTAGAACGGCCGTTTGGCATGGAGCAAGCCGCTAATATCGTTGTTATTACACAAATAGTCAGTAATTTTTTCATCATAAAACCTCTTTTATTTATTATATTGGACAGTATATCCTTATTCTTAGATAAGGCGGAACATAAATAGTTCAGAATCAATCACCTATCAAAAGTGCGGTAAAATTTACCGCACTTTTTAGATAATGTTTAATTAATGATTAAACATCATAAGTAGTTGACGCCGTATTACCGCCGCGACCGGTCCAGTTGGTGTGGAAGAATTCGCCGCGCGGTTTGTCGGTACGTTCGTAAGTATGCGCGCCGAAGTAGTCGCGTTGCGCCTGTAATAAGTTGGCCGGCACACGCTCGGAAGTATAACCGTCTAAGAAGGTAATGGCAGACGCCATACAAGGCATCGGAATACCCGCTTCAATAGATTTCGCCACCACTTTACGCCAGTCTGCCAGGGCATTTTGCAAAATACCTTTGAAATACGGGTCGGAACCTAAGAACACCAAATCAGGATTCGTCTCATAGGCATCACGAATATTGCCTAAGAATGCGGAACGAATAATACAGCCTTCACGCCATAGTAACGCAGTGGCACCGTAGTTGATATTCCAGCCGAACTGTTCGGAAGCTTCGCGAATCAGCATAAAACCTTGTGCATAAGAGATAATTTTTGAGGCAAGCAAAGCTTTGCGAACCGCTTCAATCCAGACTTTTTTGTCTCCTTCCACCGGGCTAACGGTTTTATTGAATAATTTTGCCGCGGCAACACGTTGCTCTTTGAAAGAAGAGACACAACGGGCAAAGACGGATTCGGTGATCAGGGTTAACGGAATACCGAAATCCAGGGCGTTGATACCCGTCCATTTACCGGTACCTTTTTGGCCGGCGGTATCTAAGATTTTTTCTACCAACGGCTGACCGTCCGTATCTTTATAGGCCAAAATATCCGTTGTAATGTCCACCAGATAACTGTCTAACTCGGTTTGTTTCCATTGTTGGAAAATTTCGTGCATTTCTTCATAGCTTAAACCTAAGCCTTCTTTTAAGAATTGGTAAGCTTCGCAGATTAACTGCATATCGCCGTATTCAATACCGTTATGTACCATTTTCACGAAATGTCCCGCACCTTCGGCGCCCACCCAGTCGCAACAAGGTTCGCCTTTGTCGGTTTTGGCGGAAATCGCCTGCAAAATCGGTTTCACATAAGGCCAGGCTTCAGGATTACCGCCCGGCATGATGGAAGGTCCGTGGCGTGCGCCTTCTTCGCCGCCGGAAACGCCGGTACCGATAAAGCGAATGCCTTTTTCCGCTAAGGCTTTGGTACGGCGGTTGGTATCCGGGTAATTTGAGTTACCACCGTCGATAATGATATCGCCTTGTTCTAAATGGGGTAGTAAGGCATCAATAAATTGATCCACCACATCACCGGCACGCACCATTAACATCACTTTGCGCGGTTTTTCTAATTTAGCGGCGAGATCTTCCAGTGAATAAGCGCCGATAATATTGGTGCCTTTCGCCGCACCCTGTAAAAACTCATCTACTTTGGTCGTGGTACGGTTAAACGCCACCACTTTAAAGCCGTTGTCGTTCATATTTAAAATTAAGTTCTGACCCATTACCGCTAAACCGATAACGCCGATATCACCTTTTGTTGACATTGTTTTCTCCTGTTTTATTGAATTTATTACACGGAAAATTCCGGGAATTTTGACCGCACTTTTATTGGTTTTAACTGGTGGGCTGGCAAGCCCACCCTACGAGTCTTTATTTATATTGCGGATGCTGGGTATAGATATATATTCTGATACATATTATTTTTCCAACACAAAATCCACCGCCATTTCGCTGTGTAAAAGCGCGGTATCGAAAAACGGTAGTGTTGAATCCGCTTGATTAATCAATAAACCGATTTCCGTACAACCTAAGATTACACCTTCTGCGCCAAGTGCGGTTAATTTTTCGATAGTTTTTAAATAAAAAGTTTTTGATTGCGGGAGTATTTTGCCTATGCAAAGTTCTTCAAAAATGATTCGATGGATTTCTTTTTGTGTTTCTTCGTCCGGCACAACGGGTGTAATGCCGCGTTCAATTAAACCATCACGATAAAAATTATCGCTCATAGTAAACGCAGTACCTAATAATGCTACCTTATTTAATCCTTTGGCTTTAATGCTATCGGCTACCGCATCCAAAATATGTAAAAAAGGCACGGAAATATTATCAATAATCGGCCGAGCGACTTTGTGCATAGTGTTGGTGGCAAGCAGAATGCCGTCGGCTCCCGCCTGTTCCAGCAATTTCGCCTGTTCGGCAAGAATTTTCCCCGCTTTTTGCCAGTCACCGGCTTTTTGACATTGTACGATTTCTTCAAAATCCACACTGGATATAAGTAATTTAGCGCTGGCATTGCCGCCTAATGCAAGATTCACCGCACGATTAATCTCCAAATAATAGGAGGCGGTACTCTCGGGGCTCATTCCGCCTAAAATGCCGATTGTTTTCATTTCAAAATCCTTAACTTTATCGTTGATAATATGGATTATTTCTATTATCCCGGTGATGGATACCATATTACGGATGTAAGCATGGCATCTCTATCAATCAGGTTATTACAATAATTTTGCCGCATCCGCGTCTAAATACCATTCCGTGATGCCGTTTTTTGCCCGGATACGGGCTGCGGGGTAAGGCAGTTGTTCCGCTGGTGTGGTTTTGATTTGTTTTAAGATTTCCGCTTTTGCCGAACCCGTGACTAAATAGGTAATGCGTTTTGCTTGTTCGATTAATTTTGCGCTTTTGGAAATCCGGATTTGACCGCTTTCCGGATGTTTGGCAATCAGGGCTACATTTTCGTCAGCAAAATTGGTTTGATGGGGGAAAAGAGAGGCGGTGTGGCCGTCGCTACCCATGCCGAGAATTATCCAATCAAATTCCAGATTCGGTACGCAGGCGGTGAGTTCCGCCGAAAATCTTGCAAGCTCTTGATCCGGATTTTCTTCGCCGCGAATACGATGGATATTTTCCACAGGAATCCGAATGTGATCGAACAATAATTTTTGTACTTCGCCGTAGTTGCTTTCCGGATCACTCGGTACAACCATGCGATCGTCCCCCCACCAAAAATGCAGATTTTCCCACCGCACTTTTGTATTAAACGGTGGTGTCGCTAAGGTTTTAAATAACAATTTCGGCGTGGAACCGCCGGAAAGGGAAATATGTACGGGACGGTCTAATTGACTGTATAACACAAACTCCTGGGCGATTTTTTCTACCGCGGCCTGTGCCGTCGGGAATGTAATGTAGTTCATATTTTTCTCGTAGAGGGCGTATCGTATAACGCCCGGATAGTAAATTATGGTGTTATGGGGCGTATATATGCGATACGCCCTACAATTCTTAAACCTTTTTCTTCATTTGACCGGAAGGTTTGCGCCATACGCGACCGTGTTGGGCGATTAATTTGTCGGCTTCCACCGGCCCCCATGAACCGGCTTCATATTCATAAACCCGTCCGCCGTTCGCTTTATAGTCGAGAATAGGTTGCACGAATTTCCAGCAAGCATGCACGGCATCGGTACGTGCAAACAGGGTGGCATCACCTTTCATGGCGTCTAATAATAAACGTTCGTAAGCGGTGAGTAAGCTTGCGCCGTTTAAATCCGAATAGCGGAAGTCCATGGAGACCTCCTTCGCTTCAAAGCCGGCGCCGGGTTTTTTCAAACCGAAGCGCATAGAAATACCTTCGTCAGGCTGAATGCGTAGAATTAATTTATTTTCAGGCGCTTCCTGACTGAATACCGGATGTGGTGTTTTCTTGAAGTGAATAACCACTTCTGTAACCCGTGCCGCCAGCCGTTTACCCGTGCGTACATAAAAAGGCACGCCAGCCCAACGCCAGTTGTCTATTTTGCAACGTAATGCCATGTAGGTTTCGGTGTTTGAATCCGGCGGAACGCCTTTTTCTTCTAAATAACCTTTCACCCGCTCACCGTTTAGTTGTGTGGCGGCGTATTGACCTAAAACCAGATTATGTTGTAAATCATTCGGTTCTAACGGATGTAGGCAATAAAGCACTTTTGCCACTTCGTCACGCATGGAATCCGCATTAATAATTGCCGGCGGTTCCATTGCTACCATCGCCAGCACTTGTAATAAATGGTTTTGGAACATATCGCGCATGGCGCCGGAACCGTCGTAATAGCCGCCGCGTTGTTCAACGCCTAATTCTTCCGCGCCGGTGATTTCAATGTAATCAATATAGTTACGGTTCCAAAGCGGCTCGAATAAACCGTTGGAGAAGCGAAGTACTAACAGGTTTTGTACGGTTTCTTTGCCTAAATAATGATCGATACGGTAAATTTGGTGTTCGTCAAAGAATCGGTGAATTTGCACGTCTAATTCTTTTGCCGTTTTCATATCATAGCCGAAAGGTTTTTCCACGATAATGCGTTTCCAGCCGAATTCTTCGGTATTTAATCCGTGCGCCGCCAGACATTCGGGGATTACGCCGTACAGGCTTGGCGGGGTGGAAAGGTAGTAAAGCGTATTACCACAGGTTTTGTATTTATCATGTAACTCGTCTAGGCGAGGGATGAGTTTCACGTAATCCGCCGCATCCGATGTGTTAACTGCTTGGTAATAAAGATGCGAGCAGAAATTATTTAATTCGTCGCCGTCGGCTTTTTCATGTTCAATTAAGGCGCTGCGCATTTTTTCACGAAATTTTTCATTGCTTAATTCTGTGCGGGCAACACCTAAAACTGAGAAGTTTTCACTTAAACGACCGATTTTATAGAGATTGTACAGAGCCGGAATGAGTTTTCGGTGGGTCAAGTCGCCTGAGGCACCGAAAATCACGATACAGTTATTTTCTGCTTTCATTTTATTTCCTAAAAATTATTAACATTACGAGTTTGCTTAATATGCAATATTTTCAATGAATTTGCTAATAGCTATTACAAATCAAATCGAAAGATTTTTTTCCAATCCAATTGTGCATTAGCCATGACAAAATGGGGATTCACTAATGTTTCTCGCTGATTATAAGTGAGAGGCCGGTATTGTAAATTAAAAATTTTGCCGCCCACTTCATTCAGCAATACTTCTGCCGCTGCGGTATCCCATTCACCCGTATTGCCCAAACGAACGTAACAGTCCGCCACGCCTTCGGCAACAAGGCCGGATTTCAAACTGCTGGATCCGTACAATAACAGATCCGCCTTATAAGGCGGTTGTACGGATTGGCGGATTTTTTCCGGATTAGACGAACCGATGGTAATTTTGATGTGCTGATGATTGTGTGGTTGAAGCGGCGGAAGTTTTCGGCAACAGCCGTTTTCAATCAGAAAAGCGCCTAGTCCCCGACGGGCATAATAGGTTTTTCCTATGATTGGGGCATGGATAATGCCGAGTTGCGGTTGATTATCCTGAACCAGGCAAATCATAATGGAAAATTGCCCGGTATGATTGATAAATTGTTGTGTACCGTCCACCGGATCAATTAACCAGTAAGACTGCCATTTTTGACGTTCGGCCAGCGGAATGTTGCAGTTTTCCTCCGAGAGCACGGGAATATCCGGCGTTAGTACGGTTAATTTTTCGATTAGAAATTGGCTCAAAAATAAATCGGCTTCCGTAACGGGTGTATTGTCCGTCTTTATTTCTACGTTCACGGATTTTGCATAGAATGTTTTTAGATGTTCGCCCGCTAATGAGGCGATTTTCAATACGTCATCGAGAAGTTGTTGAGTTATTTGCATAGCGAACCGTTTTATAGAGGAATAGGTTAGTAAGATTCTAACAAAAATTTGTGATCTTTACGAGGAAGTAGTTGAGATAATTAGTGGGGTAAAAGAAAGGAAAAGTGCGGTGGAAATTTTCCTTTTTTTGACCGCACTTTTAGGGTTTAAATTAAGCTTTTTTCGCTTTCAGTACACGACGGGTGAAAATCGCGATACCGATGATAAATGCCACTAAACCTAAGATTTCAGCCATGGAATCCCAGTCGGCTAATTCTAAGGCTAACGGTGCGTCCGAGCCGCCTGAAGTGACGGATGCCGCAATGATAAACGCCATAATAACGCCGATTAAACTTTCGCCCACGATTAAACCCGCCGCGAATAATGTGCCGAAACGTTCCGCTTTTTTATTTAATTCGCTTATATCTTTTCCGCTGCGTTTTGCGTAATGGCGGAGATGACGTTGAATTAACCAGGAAAGCAGTGCGCCGATAATCAGCGGAACGTTCACCACCGGCGGTAAGTAAATACCTATACCCACGGCAAGAGTTGGTAAGGCAAGACGCCCCTGGCTTGATTTTTTCAATAAAGTATCAATGATGATAAGCGATAAGCCGAAACCGATGCCGACAAAAATGTAAGTCCATTCAAGATTGTCGGAGAAAATTCCGTTGGAAATGGTCATCATCAAAGTTGCTTGCGGCGCGGATAACGCCTGACTGACATCCATACCTTCGCGCGGCATGGCACCGGCAAAACCGTATGCGTGATACAGAATTTCAAGCACCGACGTAATAACCAATGCGCCGACGATACAGCCGATAATTAAGGCAAATTGTTGGCGCCAAGGTGTGGCATGCACTAAATAACCGGTTTTTAAGTCTTGTAGGTTGTCGTTTGAAATGGTGGCGACACAGAATACAATCGCAGAGGTAAAAATGGTTAATGCCGTTAAGAAACGCTGGCCGTCTTTGCTGTCCATTAAGCCCAATGAATGACCGACAACAATTAGTACCAGTGAAATCAATACAATAGAAATAATACCGATACCTGAAATCGGGCTGGAAGACGAACCGACCAAACCTGCCATATAACCTGATGCGGCGGCGACCAAAAAGCCGATTAATACGGCAAGCAGGGTGCAAAGCACTACAAATAAGAAGGTGGTGGAAGTCGGTAGCCCTACTGGTTGTAAGAAACTCACCAGCGCAATAATGATAAGAACGGTACTGCCGAGAATGGTATAAATCATTGCTTTCGGCGAGAGATCTTGCGAAGTGCGGTCTAAATTGATGTTATTTTTATCTTTTAACGCCCGGAAAGATTGGCTCATACCTTGAATCATCGGTTTCATCAACACTAATAATGTCCAAATTGCCGCGATACCGATAACGCCCACACCGATGAAACGAACTTTGCTTTTCCAAAGACTCATAGCAAAGTCGGCAATTCCCATATCTGCCGGCATTGGCGTTGTTGCGGTGAAATAAGGTACCGCCGCCCCCCAAGTGAATAAGGTACCGACGAGCATAGCAATACCGCCCATCATACCCACTAAGTAACCGGCTCCCAATAAGGCGAAGGAGAATCCCATCGGAATCTGGAAGATAGCGGCACCACCTTTAAACCAAAGGCTCGCACCATCGGTGATAATGCGTAACCCGTTCGTTAAAAAACTCACTACGGCAGCGATAATACCGCCTGCCATAATTTCTTTGACACCGCTTTCTTTTCCAGCCTCATCACCCGCTTTTAAGATTTCTGCCGCGGCAACACCTTCCGGATAAGGCAGATCACTTTTGACCACCATAACATTTCGTAGCGGCACGGTAAAAATCACCCCTAAAATACCGCCGGAAACACAGATTAATAAGGTTTGCCAGAAAGGAAAATCCTGCCAGTAACCCATCATTAACAAGGCCGGTAGTACGAAAATAACGGAAGATAACGTACCGGCTGACGAAGCCTGAGTTTGCACCATATTGTTTTCAAGAATGTTCGACCCCTTGAACATTTTAAGTACGGCCATAGAAATCACTGCGGCGGGAATAGAAGAGGCAAAAGTCATCCCTACTTTTAGACCGAGATATACATTGGAGGCGGTAAAAATTACCGTAATAAGTGCGCCGAGAATCATTCCTCTGAGGGTGAGTTCGCGCAAAGCTTTCTGATTATTCATTGTAGATACCCTTTTTATTGTAGAAAAATCCCAGGTATCCTACACGAATTTGCATAAGATGGATCCAATATGAATCATAAAAAGCCATTAAATGCTTTCTTTCTAAACAAATCGCATAATATTTAGCTAAAAATTAACGAAAATGCACCGCACTTTAAGGCCTGTAAAGAGATACGCGTATTTATTTTAGTTTACGTAAATAATCCCGCAGCGTATAAAGCGCTACTAAATTTCTTGCTTCGGAGAAGCCGGGATCTTCAATCAGTTCGTTGATATTGGCTAAGGGAACGCGTACTAACTGAAGCGGTTCCGGCTCATCACCGGGCAGTTTTGATGGGTAGAAATCCTGCGCGATTAAAATGTGCATTGGGTTGTTCATAAAACTAGGCGAGGAATTTACCGTGCGCAATAGCATAAATTGCTTTGCGCCCAAGCCGATTTCTTCCTGCATTTCGCGATTTGCGCTTTGTTCCGGCGTTTCGCCGGCTTCCATTAAACCTTTGGTAAAGCCTAATTCATACCGTTCGGTGCCTACCGCGTATTCCCGTACCATCAGTAAATCTTCACCGTCGATAGGCAACACCATAACGGCGCAACGGCTGCTGGGTTTGAAACGTTCATAAGTACGAAGTTCGCCGTTGGAAAATTTCAATTCCACCGCCTGAATTTCGAATATGCGGGATTTCGCTGCGACAGAAATGCCCAGGATTTCCGGTTTTTGCAATAGGTTCATCGTTATCTCTTTTTTATAAAACAGAGCATTAACATACCATAAAGTACAGATTTAGACAGCGTTATTTAAAGGTTTCAAGCTCTGTTTTGTCGGAACCGTAATAAAAAACCGGCTTCTATTATTGAAACCGGCTTTCGTAGGTTTTTATTATAAAACGAAACGACTTATTTAATCGCTAGCCGTTACACCCAATATTTATCAATTTCACTGCGGATAGCCGCCGCCGTTTGTTGGCCTTTTTCACCCACTAAGGCGCGACCGGCAATAAAAACTTTTGCCTTTTTGATGTCCTTAAACAAATGGATTTCTTCCGGCACGATACCGCCTGTGATAGACAGTTCCAGCCCCAGCGATTCCAGTTGTTTCATTTTCTCGATATCTTCCGGCATCCAGCCTTTACCTGCCAGTTCCGCATCGCGGGAGCGGTGATAAATTGCCTGGGTAACGCCTAATTCTACCCATTGTTTGGCATCTTCTAATGTCCAGTTACCATAAATTTCAATCTGGATTTCTTTTTTTACTTTTAATTCGGGATGGGCTGCGTTGAATTCGTCCGCCACTTTTTTACAGGCGGCTTTTGTTGCCGGGTGAGCCGCCGCCGAGACGGTTAACCAGTCCGCACCGGCCTCGAATGCCATTTTAGCTAAAATAGCGCCGCCGTCGGTGGTTTTTAAGTCGCAAACTAAAATATGGTTCGGATGCAATGCCCGTAATGTCGAAACCGCCTTCATCCCTTCCGCGCAGGCCAGAATTGTGCCGATTTCAATAATATCGACGGAATTTTCCGCTTTTTTTGCATCGGCTACCGCTTTTTCTAAGCTTAATGAGTCTAATGCGATTTGTAGTAAAGGTTTTGACATAAAAGTATCTCCTTGTGTATTTTC
This sequence comes from [Mannheimia] succiniciproducens MBEL55E, assembly GCF_000007745.1. Lineage (GTDB taxonomy): Bacteria > Pseudomonadota > Gammaproteobacteria > Enterobacterales > Pasteurellaceae > Basfia > Basfia succiniciproducens. Next base: position 20,340 of record NC_006300.1, read on the forward strand.
CGCAAAAGTGCGGTCATTTTTTTCGAAATTTTATTCGCTCAGCGCCGCATCAATTACGGCGAAGACTTCCGCTTCGGTGTTACAGTCTAAGAATTTTTGAATATTCACACCGGTTTCGCTGTCTTCATCTTCCAGTATTTGGGTAATTTCCATTAAACCTTCCATATGTTTGTCGGAATCGCTGCCCGCCAGAGCTACCATCATTCGGATGGGGTCATCTTCTCCCTCAAAATGAATCGGCGTATCGAAAGTTACTAATGAAAAGGCGGTTCTGATTACGCCGTCTTCCGGTCTGGCGTGAGGCATTGCCAGACCCGGGGCTAAAATAATATAAGGCCCCATTTCTTTGATACATTCGACGATTCTGTCGTAATAACGGGCTTCTACCGCGCCGGATTTAACCAATAAATCAATGGCGATTTTGATTGCTTCTTGCCAGTTTGCCGCCTTTTGGTGCAATTTAATGGAATTATTATCAATAAGAGATTGTTTAAGCATATTATTTCTCCACCATAATTAAGTTGAATATTGCTGTCTTCGGGTGAATTAGTTTTGATATTTTTTTATCAGCGCTAATAACTCGTCGCCGAAGGAATTCGGATTTAACATATTTTGAACGCCCAATACGGAAATTTTGTCGTTTGCCGAGATTTCGTCGGCAAGGTGTTTTGAGCAGACAATAATGTCGGTGCTGTCCAGTTTACCCTTATGATCGGTAACGGCGCAGGAATCCATGATATTCGGGATGCCTCGTTTATCGAGATAACCTTTGATTTTCATTTTCATCATCATTGAAGAACCTTGCCCGGAGCCGCATACCGCTAAAATTCGTACGGGTTTGACCGCACTTTGCGTTACGGTTTCGTTATCGGATTGTTCAACCGTTTCTGCTTCAGGTTCGTCAATATCATCTAAACCGTAACCGTCCATTTGTTCGAGCGTTTTACCTGCCGCCGCTGCCGCCGCTTCATCGGCACGTAATTTTTTGGAGGCAAAATACATATAGACCATTGCAAGGGCGAGAATGATGAAGAAGAAGCCCGGAATACTCACGATACCCTGTAAAACCGGCGGGAAGAATAACGCCCAGTCAGCCATGCCCATCCAGCCGTTAAAGGTTGTACCCTGGCTTGCAAGTAATTGAATAACCCAGGCGGAACCGAGCACTTCAATAATCCCCATGACGAAGCAGATCTTCATTACCGCTTTCCAACCGCCGAATTGATTTGAGAACACGCCGATAGTCGCGTTAGAGAAGAACATCGGAATAAAGCCGGGGATAATTAAGACGGGTGCGCCGACCATAAGTAAGACGCCGACGGCAAAGAATTGACCGATTGCACCCCACATAAAACCGAATACCATTGCATTTGGCGAGAAGGCATAAATTGCGGCACAGTCGATAGCTAATACCGAATTAGGAATAACGCGTTCCGAAATACCTTTGAACGCTTCGGATAATTCCGCGACGAACATACGTACGCCGGTTACGATAACTTGAATGGCAACGGCAAATTTTAAGCCGGTTTCGAGAATATACATAAACCAGTGGGTTTTGCCCGCCATGGTTTGCAGGTTATCAAGACCGAAAGAAAGCAGAATAATGCCGAAGAATACGGTCATAACAAGTGCGGTGGCGGAGATACTGTCATGGAAAATATGCAGCCATTTAGGCAATTTCATGTTATCTACGCTGTCGTTGCGATCACCTAATTTAGGCGCTAATTTGGTAGCCACCCAAGAGGCGATTTGTTGTTGGTGACCGATAGAAAAACCCGCCCCGCCGGTGACGGCTTGGGTTGGCTTGTACATTATATTGGACGAAATACCCCAATATAATGCCATTAAAACGGCGGTGTAGATAACGGTTTCCCACATGGAAGCGCCGATAATCATATAAAATACGGCGACCAGACCCGCTTGCTGGAACATGATATGCCCGGTTAACATAATGGTGCGGATACCGGTAATTCGTCTGCATACAACCAGTAAAATATTTAACGCCAGTGCAAGCAATACGGCATAACCCACCCAGCCGTAATTTTCACCCATGGTTTCGATGGTGGACTGCATACTGGTATAAGGGTCGATAACCGCACCTGCTAAATGATGAAATTCCGATAATTTTTCAATAATCGGTTTAAAACTTGTCGTTAATACGCCGGAACCGACTTGAACCATCATAAAACCGACAATGGTTTTAATGGTCCCTTTAATGATTGTGGTGGTATCTTTTTTTAATAGGATATAACCGAAACAGGCGACTATCCCAAGTAAGAAAGGCGCTTTTGAGAGGACTTGGGCATTAAAGCCAAGAAATAGATTATATAAAGTCTCCATGTAAACCTCTTTATTTTTCAATATTCTTATGGGATGCTCTCTGCTAACTTTAGAATAAATAATTCAAAACTCAGTCTAAACATCTACCACTAGGGATAATAGCACCATAACGACAAGTAAAAAGATTAAATTTGATTATTTGTGAGCTTTATCACAATTTATTTTAATCAAAACTAACCACGCTTATCTTTTTTTGCTTATTTTTTATATGAATTTCCATCATAATATTCTAAATAATCAAATTTATATTTGAGATCTCCATCACAAAAAGTATAAAAATATGTTTATTTTTTATTTGTGATTATTTATGATTGTTTTAGATTTTTTATTGTGCCGATTTTTAAAGGATAAGGAGCAAAATATGAGCAAAGTAAGTGAAATTACCAGAGAAAGCTGGATTCTTTCGACATTTCCGGAGTGGGGAACATGGTTGAATGAAGAAATCGAACTGGAACAAGTGCCGGCAAACAATTTTGCCATGTGGTGGTTAGGTTGTGTCGGTTTATGGGTTAAAACCCCGCAAAGCGCGAATATCTGTATTGACTTATGGTGCGGCAGAGGTAAAGCGACCAAACAGGTTAAAGATATGGTGCGTGGCCATCAAATGGCGAATATGGCGGGTGTGCGTAAACTTCAGCCGAATCTGCGTAATTCTGTGGGTGTATTGGATCCTTTTGCGATTAATGAAGTGGATGCGATTGTTGCAACCCATTATCATAACGATCATATTGATGTAAACGTTGCTGCGGCGGTGGTGAATAATCCTAAACTTGATCATGTTAAATTTATCGGGCCGCAATATTGTGTCGATATGTGGACCAAATGGGGCGTACCGGCTGAACGTTGCGTAGTAGTAAAACCGGGCGATACGGTTAAAATCAAAGACTTGGAACTTGTAGCCCTTGATTCTTTTGACCGCACTTGTCTGGTCACATTGCCTGCACGGGGTGCGGAAGACAACGGCGGCGAACTTAACGGCATCTGCCCGAGCGACGAAGAAATGGGGCTGAAAGCGGTTAACTACCTGATTAAAACCCCGGGCGGTAATATTTATCATTCCGGCGATTCCCATTATTCAATTTACTATGCAAAACACGGTAAAGATTACGATATTGATGTCGCGTTAGGCAGCTATGGTGAAAATCCGTTAGGTATTCAGGATAAAATGACTTCAATTGATATTCTTCGTATGGCAGAATGTTTAAGAGCCAAAGTGGTTATTCCGGTTCATCATGATATTTGGACTAACTTTATGGCAAGCACAAATGAAATTCTTGAGCTTTATCGCATGCGTAAAGATCGTTTACAATATCAGTTCCATCCGTTTATTTGGGAAGTCGGCGGTAAATATGTCTATCCGCGTGATAAGGATTTAATCGAATATCATCATCCTCGCGGGTTTGATGATTGTTTTGAACAAGAACCAAACGTTCCGTTTAAATCAATTTTATAAAACGCATAACTACCGCACTAATAAAAAGTGCGGTAGTTTTATGTTCATTTTTATATATTTGAGTTAATCATAGTTGGTTCGGAGTAATATAATGAATGAACAAATCAGACACAATAAGTTATTGACTCTGTTAGGAGAAAATGGATTCCTTTCCGTGCAGGAAATCATGACTGCACTTAATATCTCACCGGCAACGGCACGTCGGGATATCACCAAATTGAATGAGCAAGGCCGCCTGAAAAAATTAAGAAACGGCGCAGAGGCGGTTATTCAATCTACCTTTCAACCGCAAAAAAAACAAAATGAAATAAAGAACTTAGATGAAAAACAACGCATTGCGGCACTTGCTGCAAGCCTGTGTCAGAATGACAGTAGCGCTATTTTAACTTGTGGTTCTACAATGCTTTTGCTGGGCAATGCGTTGTGCAATCGTAACGTTCAAATTATCACCAATTATCTTCCGTTGGCAAATCAGCTTATTGAAAACGATCACGAACGGGTTGTTATTATGGGCGGGCAATATAATAAAAGCCAGGCGATTACGCTTTCGTTAAGCGAGCACAATGAAGCTTTTGCCGCCGATATTATGTTTACCAGCGGAAAAGGGCTTACCGCACAAGGTTTATATAAAACCGATATGGTTATCGCTTCTTCAGAACAGCGGCTGCTGAAACGAGCGCAAAAACTGATTGTGTTAGTGGATAGTAGCAAGTTGGACAAAACGGTGGGAATGCTGTTTACCGAATTAAAAAATATTGACCTTATTATTACCGGGCAGGAAGCGGATCCGGATTTTATTCGTACGCTCCGAGAAAAAGGCGTCGATGTGATGTTGGCGTAGTGCCTGATTGTTGAAAAGATAGTTATAAAGGGCGATTTTCAGAAATTCTACCGATAAAAAACCTCCGGCATTGAACCGGAGGTTTTTATTTGGAATGTTCCATAAAATTTCCTAAAAACTGACCGCACTTTTTAATTTTTTGAGTGCATTGGTTTCCAGTTGACGGACGCGTTCTGCGGAGATGTTATATTTTGCCGCGAGTTCGTGCAACGTAGCTTTGGTATCATCTAACCAACGAGCCTGAATAATATCTTTGCTGCGTTCGTCTAAGTTTTCCATCGCATTGCTGAGCTGATCAATGGCTTGCGTTTCAAAATTTTCGCTTTCAAGTTCCGCCGCAAAGTTGGAGCTTTTATCTTCAAGATACATTGAAGGCGCAAAAGTTTCTTCTTCGCTGTCATCCGTCGGCAAATCAAAGCCGACATCGGCGCCTGTCATGCGGCTTTCCATTTCAATCACGTCTTCTTTGGTTACGCCTAATTCATTAGCGACTAAATCCAGTTCATTATCGCTGAACCAGCCTAAACGTTGTTTGGTTTTGCGCAGATTGAAAAATAATTTACGTTGTGCTTTGGTAGTAGCAACTTTAACGATACGCCAGTTGCGGAGCACATATTCATGAATTTCAGCCTTAATCCAATGTACGGCGAAGGAAACCAGACGTACGCCGACTTCCGGATTAAAACGTTTAACCGCTTTCATTAAACCGATATTGCCTTCCTGGATTAAATCAGCTTGCGGAAGCCCGTAGCCGGAATAACCGCGCGCTACGTGAATAACAAAACGAAGATGAGACAAAATTAGTTTTTTTGCCGCCTCTAAATCTTCTTGATAATACAAACGTTCCGCCAATTCCTTTTCTTCCTCTGCGCTAAGCATAGGATATTCGTTCGCGGCACGAATGTACGCTTCGATACTGCCTTGCGGAACTAACATCATAGTTTGTGTTTCTTTAGTCATTGTCTTCCTTCTTAGTAAACAATAGGTTTACCGATTAATTATTGCATAAATCGAAAGAAGATCAACTCCTTTCAATTTTATGTTAAATAAGACCGCACTTTACCAAATAAAGTTCAATAAATCTGATTGTTTTACTCAGTTTTTTATTAAAAATTTTTCTTTTCTTATTAAGCTTAAGGTACCCAAAGTTAATAACGTAATGCAACATGAGGCGAAACCGAACATGGCTAAACCGAGTAATTCAAGATACGGGCTTGAACTGCTATGAGCGGTATGCAAGCCGACTCCCGCCATGGAGGCTAAACCGAATGAAAATGCCCAAAACGGCATGGTAAAACCTTTTGTAGCAATCCAGGGCATTAGGCGCAGTAAGAAAAATAATTGCAATAATCCGTAACCGACTAATCCTTTCGCCAATAAATCGATTTCGCCGTCGTTAATCGCCAAATAAGCCGAACAGCAAACAAAAGCGGGTGCCAGTTGAATACCGATAATCGGGCGAATATTTTCGGGCAAAGCGGTTAAATTGCGTAATCGTTGCTGTACGGCGGGTTCAAGAAAGAACCAGGCAAGCATACCGCCGCCTAAAAACAATGCGCCGATTTCACTATAACCTAATGAACCTAACGCATTAGCGCTGACAAAATTAGTGGCGACGGTTGGAAGATACAAAACCGGTGTGGCGGCTTCCTGAGGATGACCACTGCGCCATAATCCCGCCGAACGAAACATAGCAAAACCAAGTTGCCCGATAATGCCGGACGCGGTTAATACAACCGCCGTTTCGCGGCTGTAAGGCAATGCGCCCATGGCAACCAGAATCGTAGTAATAGGAATTAAGCTGACAAAACAACCGAGAATCGGGTGATATAATTCCGCTTTCGCCTGTTCGGGATAAGCTTTCCATTTGTAAATATAAATAACGATTAAGGCAAGCCAGATTGCCGTTGCGACTGTTAGAACGCTCTCCCCGATGATCGCAGGTAAAGGCAGAATTATAGCGGCATAACGCCAGGCAAGCCCAAGCCCCGCCAATCCTAATACCATGCTGAAATAGTTAACGGGAATCGGAAACGGTTTTGTATCGGACATTATTTTTCAATGGGTTGTAATTTATAAGTCAGATCGTTATTAATTACGTCAAACAACAAATCAATATTCGGATGTTTATTCGGATTTTGTTTTGCATCCGCACTATGTTCGGCAAAAATCTCCACGCCTTTTTGTGCGGAAGTGCGGTCTAATTTTCCGTTAAATTGTGCGGCAAGCGCATTATAAACGCGCAATGAGCCTAATTTACCCGCTACTGCCGGAATGTGATGAATTACCTCGTTATCTTTGATTACATCCAAGCCCGATAAGCGGTCGATGGCGGGTAATGCGTCTAAATTGGTTTTGAAATCCATAAATACCTCAAAAATTAACTGATTGCCTGTTCTGCGTTCACTTCGCCCAGCTCGCCGATAAAGCGAACTTCAGGTGATAAATAAACATCGAATTTTGCCGCTACAGACTGGCGTACATGATGGGCTAATTCTACGATGTCGGAGGCGGTGGCGTCGCCTTTATTCACCAGTACCAATGCCTGATTCTGATGGACCGCCGCACCACCGATTTGATAGCCTTTTAATTGGCATTGATCGATGAGCCAGCCTGCCGCAAGTTTCACCGAGCCGTCATCCTGCGGGAAATTCGGTATATTCGGGTATTCTTGTTGCAGTAAGGCGAAATGCCCGGCGCTAATCACCGGATTTTTAAAGAAACTGCCCGCATTGCCGAATTCTTTTGGATCCGGCAGTTTAGCTCGGCGAACGGCGCAAACTTCGTCGAAAATTTGCTGAAAACCGACCGCACTTTTATCGAAATTGGCAAGCGTGCCGTACTTTAATACCGGTTGCCATGCTTTGGCTAATTTTAATCCAACCGCAGTTACAATAAAACCTTGCGCGTATTTGTGTTTGAATACGCTTTCGCGATAACCGAATTCGCATTCCGCATTGGTCAGGCGGAATTGCTTGCCCTGATTTAAATCCAAAACATCCACATAATCGCACACATCTTTAAATTCAACGCCGTAAGCGCCGATATTTTGTACCGGAGCGGAGCCGGCGCAGCCCGGAATGAGCGCAAGATTTTCTAAACCGCCGATACTCTGAGATAACGACCATTCCACCAAGTTGTGCCAGTTTTCGCCGCTGTTTACATGTAAATAATGAAATTGCTCATCTTCATTGTGTTCAATACCCATTAAACGGTTGATTAATACCGTGCCGGCAAAATCTTTTAAAAATAACACATTGCTGCCTTGTCCTAAGAACAAAACGGGCTGATTTTCTTGTCGGCAACCATCCCAAACCTGTTGTAGTTGTTCAAGTGCGGTAATTTCGACGATATTTTTTGCCTGAGCGGGAACGGCGAAGGTATGAAAGGGTTTTAAACTTTGCATAAATTATCCTTATGATTATTTTGCGGTTAGTTTAGCTTTTGTTATGTGTTTGAGCAAATTTATGAAAAAAATACCGCACTTTTATGCGGTATTTTATTTGATGATATAAAATTAATGAAAGTAGGCGGCGACTTCAACGAAGAATTTTAATAAAGAGGCGTTTAATAAATCAATAAAGAACGCGCCGACCATAGGTACGATTAAGAACGCTTTATGAGAATGACCGAAATGGGCGGTGACCGCCTGCATATTAGCAACGGCGGTTGGTGTCGCGCCTAAACCGAATCCGCAGTGACCGGCACTTAACACTACCGCATCATAGTCCGAGCCCATTACTCTGTAAGTCACTAAAATAGCAAAGGTCGCCATTACCACCACTTGAAGCGTTAAAATCACAAATACCGGTAATGCCAAGCCCGCCAGTTCCCATAATTTTAACGACATTAAAGCAATGGCTAAGAAAATAGATAAACCGACCGTACCCAATACGTCGATAGTTTGATCCGGCGCGGTGAATTTAAAGACTAAGGTTAAGGTATTACGCAAAATTACGCCGGTAAACAAACACCATACGAAAGTCGGTAATTGGAATGCGGTGCCTTTTGCCAATTCGTCAAGAAATTGCCCCACCAGCAAACAAACCGCCATCATGCTGATGGTTTCGATAATAGCGCGGGAATTTACTTTACGGCGATAAACCGGTTTTTCAAATACTTCTTGTACGTCGTCAACGTTTTCATCTTCCGGCACCTCTTCTTTATGTAAGCGGGTTAACAAAAATCTTGCCACCGGGCCGCCGATAATACCGCCGAATACCAAACCGAAAGTGGCGCACGCCATAGCTAATTCCATCGCGCCCGAAATGCCGAAATCATTGGTTAAGGTTTCCGCCCAAGCCGCGCCCGTACCATGACCGCCGGTTAAGGTTACCGAACCGGCAATCAAACCGTAAGCCGGGTCTAAACCTAATGCCATTGAACCGAAAATTCCCACGGTATCCTGAATGGCGATTAACATTGCCGCCACTACTAAGAACATCACTAAGGGTTTGCCGCCTTTGATTAAGCGGGCAAAGTTTGCGCTTAGTCCGATTGAACTGAAGAATACCAACATCATAGTACGCTGTAAGTTGCTGTCAAAACTAAAACTTAATCCCCAGATTTCATGCACGACGGTTAAAACAATTGCAACAATAAAGCCGCCGACAACAGGTTCGGGAATATTAAAATTACTTAACAATTTAACGCGTTTAACTAAGAAATAACCCAATAATAAAACCAAACAAGCGAGCGCTAACGTCTCGTAAGTATCAAAAGTCATAATTATCCTCTAGGCTGAAAAATGCAAAAAAACATCAAATCGAGAGAGAAAATTTGCATTCTTTTTATTTAATTAATAGCTGATTTGATGTAATGAAAGTCCGATAATTTATCAGAAAAGCGGTTTTTTCGCCAGGGAAACCCGCTTTTTATGAAAGGAAAACGTTTGTGGGGCAGTTCAATTCAGGCGGTTATACCTTTAACCAAAATGTTACCGGTCCGTCATTTGTGAGGCTTACTTGCATATTTTCCGCAAATTTACCCGTTTCAACCCGCACTTTTTCTCCGCATTTTTGTACAAAATATTGATAAAGTTCATTCGCCAGTTGCGGCGGTGCACCTTTGGAGAAGCTAGGGCGCAAACCCCGCCCCGTATCGGCGGCTAAAGTAAATTGCGACACCACCAATAATTCTCCGTCGGTTTGTTGTACATTCAAATTCATTTTGTCGTTTTTATCGCCGAAAATGCGATAATTCAGTACTTTTTCGGCAAGTTTATCGGCTTTTTCCTTTGAGTCTTCTTTTTCGACGCCAAGTAAAACCAATAGCCCGCCACCAATTTGACCGACGGTTTGTCCGTTTACGTCCACTTTCGCTTGGCTGACGCGTTGGATCAATGCAATCATTCTGTTTTTTCCTTAATAGCGGTTAAATTCAGATCACCTGATTTTATCAGGCGCATATCTCCTAAAACGGCGGTAAGTTGCGCCCCTAACAGGATAAAAAGCCAGCTTAATTGAATCCATAATAAGGTAATTGGCAAGGTCGCCATAGCGCCGTAAATTAACTGGTAAGAAGGGAAAGTCGCCATATACCAGGCAAAGGCTTTTTTACCCAGAGTAAAAAAGATAGCGGCGACTAATGCGCCGACAGCGGCATAGCGGAAATTCACTTTTGTATTCGGTACCAAAGTGTAAATCAGACTGAAACTCAGCCATGTCAGTAAAAACGGCACAAAACTTAATAATTTTAAGCCGAAAGGCAGCCCTAAATCACCTTCAAAAGCGATAATAGAACGGATATAGGTATTGATGGCAAAGCTCATGCCGATAAAAATCGGACCGAGGGTAAGCAGCGTCCAATAAATGGTCATGGAAAAAATAAAATTACGGTTTTTACTGTTCCAAATATCGTTAATTGTTCTGTCTATTTGATTTATAAGTAAAAGTGCCACGGCGATTAAACTGATAATACCCACCGCACTCATGCTTTTTGAGTTAACGACAAATTCATCAATATATTGCCCGACAGTGTCGCCGGCAGAGGGTGAGAAATTATCAAAAATAAAGGTTTTTAATTCCGCAGCCGCCTCATTGAACATCGGGAATGCGGAAAAAATAGCGAAGACCACCATCACCAAGGGAACAATGGCAAGCATTGTGCTGTAAGTCAGCGCGCCTGCCGCCTGGGTGAGTTTGTTCTGTTGGAAGCGGCAATAGAAAACGGCAAATAATAATTTTAGTTGTGTCATAACAACCCTCCGCAACAGGCTTTAAATTTCTTTCCCGAACCGCAAACACAAGGCTGTTTATTGTTTGGCAGCGGCACGGTCGGATCAACAAAATACCAACGTCCGTTAATTTGCACAAATAAAGAACGCTCGTTATGTACTTGCTTACCTTCATCCGTGGCAAAAAAAGCGTTAAATTCTACCGCACTATGAATTTTTGACAGTTTTTCCCTATGGGAAACAATCTCCAGCCCAATCCAATTTGTGGTTTTCGCCCATTGTTGCAATATAGTCCGATCTAAAAGCTGCTGCTGGCTCGGCACGGTTGTTTCCACTATGTAATCAATCAGTTGTAACACATAGGCGCAATAACGGGAGCGCATAAGCTGTTCGGCGTTCGCCGGCAGGGTCTGACGGGTATGCAAAGGCGCACAGCAATCCGTATATTGTTTGCCGGATTGACAAAGACAGGGTTGTGTTAAAAGTGCGGTCGGTTTTTCCAATTTTTTTGTTCCTTAATATTTTGTTTAAGAATAACATAAATTATTGTATTTTTTGACCGCACTTTGATTTTTCCTTATTATGCTTAACTATAAACCTCTAACGGAAAAAAGCGGATTTTTCTGCATTCTAAGGACTCTTATGACCCAATATATCATTGCTCAAACAAATAAAGGCGTTCAATTAGGCATTACGGCTAAAATGGCAAACCGCCACGGTTTAATCGCAGGTGCGACGGGAACCGGTAAAACCGTGACATTACGTAAACTTGCCGAAGCTTTCAGTGATGACGGCGTGCCCGTTTTTTTAGTTGATGTAAAAGGTGATCTTTCCGGGCTTACGGTGAAAGGCACTCTGCAAGGCAAAATCGCCGAACGCGTCGAACAGTTTAATTTAGGCGGCGAGAACTATTTGAGCGGTTATCCCGTTTCATTTTGGGATGTGTTCGGCGAAACGGGCATTCCGCTTCGAACCACTATTTCGGAAATGGGGCCGATGTTGCTTTCTCGTTTATTAAATTTAAACGCTACGCAGGAAGGATTACTCAATCTGGTTTTCCGTGTTGCCGATGATAAAGGACTGTTGCTTATCGATCTGAAAGATTTGCGCGCCATGCTGAAATTTGTGGCGGAAAATGCAAAAGAATTTCAGGTGGAATACGGCAACGTATCGGCGGCAAGTGTGGGCGCCGTTCAACGAGCGTTATTAACGCTGGAAAACGAAGGTGCGACAAATTTATTCGGAGAGCCCGCACTGAATCTTGAAGATTGGCTGCAAACCCGGGACGGGCGAGGGGTAATTAATATTTTAAATTCAGAAAAACTAATTAATTCGCCGCGTATGTATAGCGCATTTTTATTGTGGTTAATGGCGGAATTATTCGAGCGGTTGCCTGAAGTGGGCGATCCTGAAAAACCGAAATTCGTCATGTTTTTTGACGAAGCGCATCTTTTATTTGACGGTGTGCCTTCCGCGTTGGTAGATAAAGTCGAGCAGGTTGTGCGTTTGATTCGTTCAAAAGGCGTAGGGATTTATTTTGTCACTCAAAACCCGCTGGATTTGCCTGATACGGTGTTAGGTCAGCTTGGCAATCGGGTACAGCACGCATTACGCGCCTTTACTCCTAGAGATCAAAAAGCCGTAAAATCTGCTGCGGAAACATTTCGTGCCAATCCGCAGGTGGATGTGGTTGAGACCATTTCAACACTCGGGGTAGGGCAGGCGTTGGTTTCGTTTTTAGATGAAAAAGGTATGCCGACACCGGTGGAAATCGTAGGGATTTTCCCGCCGAAAAGCCAATTAACGCCATTGACGAATGAACAGCGTACGGATTGGGTGAAAGACGATGAGCTTTATCCTCATTATCGCGATTTAGTGGATAATGAGTCCGCTTATGAAATATTGAACGACCAATCGGTTCAGGCTCAAGTACAACAACAGGTGCAGGATGAAGAAAATAGCGACTTTTTCAGCGGCATGATTTCTTCTATTTTCGGTACGAAAAAGAAAAGCCGGCAAACTGTTGCCGAACAAATGGTAAGTTCCGTCGCGCATCAAGTAGGACGGAACTTACGCAACCAGGTTACCAAGCAGATTCTGCGTGGGATTCTGGGCGCCATTACGAAGAAATAAAAAATAGGCAGACCGCCCGGTTGTGAAACAATGCCTTTCGTTAATGAAAGGCATTGTTCTACGGGATAATCCGATTAAGGTTTAATGTCTCGTAAAATCGGGTTTTGCATCGAAATCAAGGTTTCAGTGGATTGAATTTCTTCAATCAATTGAATTTTTGTTGCCAATACGGAATGCAATTCGGCAATAGTATGGGTCATTACTTTAATAAAAATAGAGTAGTTGCCAGTCGTATAATAAGCCTCAACCACTTCATCAAAACCTTCAAGCTGTTTTATGACTTTGTCATAATCTTTCGCGCTTTTTAAGATAATGCCGATAAAACAACATACGTCATAACCCAGTTTACGTTCGTCAATTCGTACTTTTGTTCCTTCAATAATGCCGGATTGACGCATTTTTTCTACACGCACATGGATTGTTCCCGGGCTAACGCCGAAATTCTTTGCCATTTCTGCATAGGGAGTTCTTGCATCCTTGGTAAGAACTCGGAGAATTTGCTGATCTAAGCTATCAATTGCGTACATAATTTTATCCTGTTTTAGATTTTATTTAAATAAATTAGTAATTATTTGCGATTTGTTTGTATTATAACGAATATTTAATTAAAAGTATTGAATTTTATGCTTTTTATGTTGAATAATATGCAACAAGCGTAGACAGGGCGCATAACAGATTAAAAAATATATAAAAAAGGTTTACTCGATGAAAAAATCATTCATTTTACAGCAGCAAGAAATTAGCTTTACAAAGAATACGTTTACGGAAAAATTAGCCGAACATTTAGGTTTGGTTGAAGTTCAAGGTCCTATCCTAAGTCAAGTTGGTAATGGTATTCAAGATAATCTTTCGGGAACGGAGAAAGCTGTTCAAGTAAATGTGAAGATGATCACAGATGCGGCTTTTGAAGTCGTGCACTCTTTAGCAAAATGGAAACGTCACACCTTGGCTCGTTTTGGTTTCGCGGAAGGCGAAGGGTTATTCGTACATATGAAAGCGCTACGTCCGGATGAAGATAGTCTGGATCAAACGCATTCCGTTTATGTGGATCAATGGGACTGGGAAAAAGTGATCCCTGAAGGTCGCCGCAATTTGGATTATTTAAAAGAAACCGTGCGTGAAATTTATGCGGCGATTTTAGAAACGGAAGCGGCGGTAGATAAAAAATACGGTTTGAAATCATTTTTACCAAAAGAAATTACTTTTATTCATTCCGAAGATTTAGTTAAAGATTATCCGGGTATGACGGATAAAGAACGTGAAAACGAACTTTGTAAAAAATACGGTGCGGTTTTTTTAATCGGTATCGGCGGAGTATTGCCTGACGGCAAACCTCATGACGGTCGCGCGCCGGATTATGATGACTGGACAACCACATCGGAAGGCGAATATAAAGGATTGAACGGCGATATTTTAGTTTGGAACCCGATTCTAAACCGCGCTTTTGAGGTTTCTTCCATGGGTATTCGCGTGGATGAAACAGCGTTACGCAAACAGCTTTCAATTACCGGTGATGAAGATCGCTTAAAATTCGATTGGCATCAGGATTTAATTAACGGCCGTATGCCGCTTTCAATCGGTGGCGGCATCGGTCAGTCTCGTTTAGCAATGTTATTATTACAAAAACGCCATATCGGCGAAGTACAGTCAAGCGTATGGCCGAAAGCGGTTATGGAACAATACGAAAATATTCTTTAAACCATTACGGAACCTCCTGATTAAAGCGTCTGAAAAGGCGCTTTAATTTTTTTATACAATTTTAAGTACAGCCGGTTGTTATTGAAGCCAATGTTCAAAAATAATCATTTTATGACCGCACTTTTAATCCGGCAAAGAAAACGTCCTCAAACGAGGACGTTTTTATTATAAACTGATCAATAGTTCAAAATACTCTGCCAATGTTCTTGGCAAGAGAGAACAAATCCTTTATTCGGATTGTGAATAATTTTTAGAAACTAGTTAATCATCGCACTAACATATTTCAGCATTACACCGGCGGCGATAGCCGAACCGATTACACCCGCCACATTCGGACCCATTGCATGCATTAACAGGAAGTTTTGATTATCCGCTTCCAGTCCCACTTTATTCGATACGCGCGCTGCCATCGGTACGGCAGAAACCCCGGCTGAACCGATAAGCGGATTAATTTTGTTTTTGCTGAACTTGTTCATCAATTTCGCCATTAACACACCGCTGCCGGTACCTATGCAGAAGGCTATAACGCCCAGGATTAAAATCCCTAAAGTTTGCGGTTGCAGGAATTTGTCTGCAATTAGTTTAGAACCTACGGATAAACCCAGAATAATAGTGACGATATTAATTAACGCATTTTGTGTGGTGTCGCTTAAACGGTCAACCACGCCGCTGACTTTCATCAAGTTACCAAAGCAGAACATACCGAGTAACGGCGCCGCATCCGGAAGTAACAGAGCGACTAAAAGCAATAACACGATCGGGAAAATAATTTTCTCACGGTTGCTTACCGTACGTAATTGAACCATGCGGATTTTACGTTCCTGTTCTGTAGTTAAGGCTTTCATAATCGGCGGTTGGATTAACGGCACTAACGCCATGTAGGAATAAGCCGCTACCGCAATAGCGCCTAATAATTCCGGTGCTAAGCGGCTAGTTAGGTAAATGGCTGTAGGACCGTCAGCACCGCCGATAATACCGATTGATGCCGCTTGAGCTAAGTTGAAGCTGATTAACCCGAAATAGTTTAAGGTGAGCGCTCCCAATACGGTAGAGAAAATACCGAATTGTGCCGCCGCTCCTAATAACAAGGTTTTCGGGTTAGCAATTAACGGTCCGAAGTCAGTCATTGCGCCGACACCCATAAAAATGATGAGTGGCGCAACACCGTAACCAATAGCGACATTATAAAATAATGCCAATATACCTGCGCTATAGCCCATATCCACAGCCATTGCTTCAAGTTGTGCATGTTCGGAGGCGGAGATGCCGCTTACCGCCGCTTTTATGGCGGCAGGATCGGCAATCGCCCCCACTTTTGCCGCGATAGCGGCAATTTGGTCGGGAGAACCTAAGTGTAATAAATTATCTAAAGCGGTCATGGCAAGACCCGCTTCAGGAATATTAGACAGTAATCCGCCAAAACCGATAGGCAAGAGTAAAAGTGGCTCGAATTTACGTGCGATTGCAAGCCAGAGTAACAACAAACTGATGAGAATCATCACCGCTTGTCCCCACTCCATGTGCATAACGCCCGTACCTTTCAGCAAAGAAATAATGCTTTCCATACTACTTACCACCTTCTTAAGCTAAAGTCATTAATGTATCGCCTACTGCAACAGCATCACCTGCTTTGACTGCGATACCTTGTACCGTACCTGCTTGAGCCGCTTTAATTTCAGTTTCCATTTTCATTGCTTCAAGAATTAACAATACATCGCCTTCCGCCACTTTTTGACCTTCGGTAGCAACCACTTTCCAGATGTTACCCGCCATAGGCGCGGTGACCGGTGTGCCGCCTGATGCAGGTGCCGCAACCGGAGCCGCTTGCGGTGCAGGAACAGCGTTAGATGTTTGGGTCGGCGCAATATTAGTGATATCGCCGCCTTCGCTTACTTTCACCACAAAGGCTTTACCTTCAAGTTCGACGGTATAAACCGCCGCTCCGGATTGTGCTTTTGGCGCGACCGGAGCGGCAGCTTTAGCCGGAGCCTGTTCAGCGGTCGGAACCGGTTCGAATGCAGCCGGGTTGCCGCGATTTTCTAAGAATTTAAGGCCGATTTGCGGGAACAGAGCAACGATTAATACATCGTCAATTTCATTTTCAGCCAATTTAATGCCTTTTTCCGCCGCTTGTTGTTTTACTTCCGCCGCTAATTTATCCATTTCCGGTGCAATATGATTAGCCGGGCGGTCGGTAATCGGTTGATTACCTTCCAATACGCGGGCCTGTAATTCGGCATTAACCGGAGCCGGCGTGCGACCGTATTCGCCTTTGAGAATACCTGCGGTTTCTTTTGCGATAGTTTTGTAACGTTCGCCCATTAACACGTTGATAACGGATTGAGTACCCACGATTTGAGAGGTTGGCGTAACCAACGGAATATAACCGAGATCTTCACGAACACGTGGAATTTCTTGTAATACCGCATCTAACTTGTCCGCCGCATTTTGTTGTTTTAATTGGCTTTCAAGATTAGTCAGCATACCGCCCGGTACTTGAGCGACCAGAATACGGCTGTCGATACCGCGTAATTGACCTTCGAATTTGGCATATTTTTTACGCACGTCGCGGAAATATGCGGCAATTTTCTCAAGGCTAGGAATATCCAAACCTGAATCGTATTCGGTACCTTGCAATGTCGCTACTAAAGATTCGGTTGCCGGATGACCGTAAGTGCCGGACATAGAAGAAATAGAAGTATCAATACCGTCGGCACCCGCTTCAATGGCTTTTAATAATGCCATTTCCGCCATACCTGTCGTAGAGTGGCAATGTAAGTGGAGTTCAACATCATCGCCGAATTTGCCTTTAATCGCACCGACCAATTCGCCGGCCGCCATTGGATTTAAAATACCGGACATGTCTTTAATGACTAAGCTGTCAATACCTATCTCAAGCAATTGCTCGGTGACGTTTAACCACGTATCTAAAGTATGAACGGGGCTTGTTGTATAACTTAAGGTACCTTGTGCGTGACCACCTTGTTTTTTCACTGCGGTTAAGGCTTGTTGCATATTGCGGGGGTCATTTAAGGCGTCGAATACGCGGAATACGCTCATACCGTTTGCAACGCAACGTTCTACGAATTTATCCACTACGTCATCGGCATAATGACGATAACCTAGTAAGTTTTGACCGCGTAATAACATTTGCAGCGGAGTTTTCGGCATTGCTTTTTTCAACTCACGCAAACGTACCCAAGGATCTTCACCTAAGAAACGGATACAGGAGTCAAAAGTTGCGCCTCCCCAGGCTTCTAAAGACCAATAACCGATTTTATCAAGCTCGGCGGCAATCGGGAGCATATCATCAAGACGTAAGCGTGTTGCAAAAAGAGATTGGTGTGCATCACGAAGAACAACATCTGTAAATTTAATTTTTTTAGTCATAACAAAATCCTATATTTCTAATTAATTTAAGCCTTGAGTACGGCGATGATGTGCTATTGCCGCTACGATAACGGGACGAAGTCTCTCGATATCATCGACTACAGCGGATTGGGTTGGGGTAACGGTTTTTTTCGCTTGTGCGACTGGGATAGGTTCTGGGAAGAACGTATTGATTAGTTTTGAAACGATTCCAATTGCCCAGATAAGAATAAGTAAAAATATAATTACAAATCCCATCCCCGAAAACATAAGGTTTAACCCTTCTTTAAAAAGCTCTGTTTCTGTCATGTGGTACCTCTCTTAAAACAAGCTTACATATATTACCTATTTTTAAGTAACAAAAAGGTGAAATAGATCACAGAGTGAGCGATTTAATCAAAATTTATTAATATTAAAGGTGATAAATTTTTTAAATTGTGTTATTTCATGAAATTATTGATTAATAATTATACTAATTCCGTTGGTATAGCCCGTTTTGTTGGCAAATCAAATTCTGCAATTCTAATTCCAGTAATTGTACTAGTAATTCATTGACGTTTAATCCTGTAGCATTTATTAAGTCATCAATACTTATCGGCAAAGACGAAATATGTTTATATAATTCGGGATAACTGACCTGCACCTCGGGGGCTGCCAGTTGAGCGGTTTGTACCTGCGAGCGTACTTTTGCCGGCGGACGGTAATTTATTGAAAAGTGCGGTAGATTTTCGAGAATATCCGAGATTCGCTCTACAAGCATTGCCCCTTGCTTTATTAATGTGTGGCAACCTTGGCTGTATTGATTTTGAATATTGCCGGGAATGGCAAACACTTCTCGGTTCTGTTCTAAGGCGTAGCGTGCGGTAATCAATGAACCGCTGCGTTCCGTGGCTTCTACAATAAGAGTGGCAAGAGAGAGACCGCTTATAATGCGGTTGCGGCGCGGGAAATTTTCCGCTATCGGCGGATGAGTCGGGAAAAACTCGGATACGAGAGCACCGTTCGTTTCAATAATACGGCGGGCGAGTTTTTTATGTCTGGCAGGATAAATGTGCTGTAAGCCGCTGCCTAATACCGCAATAGTTTGCCCTTGTTGCTCAACTGTCGCTTGGTGGCAGAATCCGTCAATGCCTAATGCCAGCCCGCTGGTAATAACAAACCCGGTCGCTGAAAGTTCCGAAGCAAAATGTTTTGCCCAATATTCGCCGTAATCCGAGCAATTCCGGCTACCTACGATGGCAATTTGCGGCTGTGTTAAAAGTTCCGGGTTGCCTTTAATAAATAACAGTGGTGGTGCGCTGTGGATTTGCTTTAATAATTCGGGATAATTTTCTTGCCGGTAATGCAGAATGTGTTGTTCGGGCTGTTCATTCCAGCGCAACGCCGGTTCTAAATAACGCATATTCGGGTTAAGCCAAGTTTGGATTTGTTGATCGTTCCAACCGATTTTACGCCATTCGGCGGCATCAAATTCGCTCAATTGTTCTGCAGAATATTGTGCCAATAATTGCTGAATTGTCGCAGCGCCCAATTTCGGTACTTGGTATAAACGTAATAGGGTTTGAGTAAAATTATCCATAAAATGACCGCACTTTTTAGCCTAATTGCCTGAATGAAATTATAAAGTGCGGTCATTTTTTACTAAGTTTTTGTTGTAAATAAAAACGAATTTTACGATACGGCTCGAAAAATTATGAAATTTATCCGGCATTTTCCGTTTGCAAACTATCCCAGAAGGCCTTTATTAAAGGTAGTTCCAGGCTTTTTTTCTGCACGCAGACACCAAGTTCAAAGGGGTATACCGGAATATCCAGCGTTAATGAGGAAACCTGAGAATTCATCGGGCTGTTTTTTATTACGACATCGGGCAGTAGGGCTAAACCGCAACCTAACGCCACCATAGAAACGATACCTTCATGCCCGGCTACGGTGGCATAAATTTTCGGGTGTTTGATTTTCTGCTGGCGGAACCACTGGTCAATGCGTTGGCGCGCGGGCCCTTCCACCGGCAAGATAAACGGAATCCGTTGCCAGTCAATGGGCGAATGTTGTAATAACTGAGTTGCCGGGCAGGCGATTCGCGGCGCAATTAAGGAAAGGCTGATATCGTCAATATAATGAAATTTTATGCTGTTCGGTAAATGCAGCGGGCGCCCGGAAAGGGATAGATCAACCTGTTGGCTTTGCACTTGATGTAAAGCAAGGGCGGGATCGCCGGTCATTAATTTAATTTCCACTTTAGGATAACGAAGGCGGAATTTTTCTAACACCTGAGGAAGGTGGCTGTACGCCGCCGTTACCGAGCAAAATACTTTTAATTCACCGTTTAATTCGTTTTCATTATGATGAATTTGTTGTTTGAAATGTTGCCATTGATTCCAGCTTTGTTGGGCAAAAATCTTAAATTTTTCACCGCACTCCGTAAGCTGAACTCTGCGGTTATCCCGTAAAAACAACGGCTCGCCCAATTCGTCTTCCATACGCTGAATCTGGCGGGAAAGCGTTGAGGTGGACATATGGTTTTGTGCGGCGCTACGGCTGAAATTTTGCGACTCCGCCAGATGCAGAAATAATTTGAGTTCATTAAATTCCATGGGCTTTTTTCTCATGTGCTTGATTTTTGATGAATTAACGGTTTTCCCTAGCGGTAATTTATTGCGGTATATGCAATATTAGGTTTCAATAATATCAATTTACGCAACATTAAAAAAGCGTATAATCGTTTGCCATAACAATATAACAACGCAGTATGCAAACAAAACATAATACAATTCATTTAACAACCTGACTAAAGGATTAAAAAATGTCTAACTATTTCAATACATTAAACTTACGTCAAAAATTAGATCAATTAGGTCGTTGCCGTTTTATGGAACGCAGCGAATTCGCTGACGGTTGCAATTTCTTAAAAGGCAAGAAAATCGTAATTGTCGGTTGCGGTGCGCAAGGCTTAAACCAAGGTTTAAATATGCGTGATTCAGGGCTGGATATCAGCTATGCATTACGCCCTGAAGCTATTACTGAAAAACGCGCTTCATTCCAACGCGCAACGGAAAACGGTTTTAAAGTAGGTACTTATCAAGAATTAATTCCGACTGCGGATTTGGTGGTTAATTTAACGCCGGATAAACAACACAGCAAAGTGGTGGCGGATGTCATGCCGTTAATGAAACAAGGCGCTTCATTCGGTTACTCGCACGGTTTTAACATTGTTGAAGTAGGCGAACAAATTCGTGAAGATATCACTGTGGTAATGGTGGCGCCGAAATGTCCGGGTACCGAAGTGCGTGAAGAATACAAACGCGGTTTCGGTGTGCCGACATTAATCGCGGTTCACCCGGCAAACGATCCTAAAGGCGAGGGTATGGCGATTGCCAAAGCATGGGCAAGCGCTACCGGCGGCGACCGTGCCGGCGTATTGGAATCTTCGTTCGTAGCGGAAGTGAAATCCGACTTAATGGGTGAACAAACCATTCTTTGCGGTATGTTACAAGCGGGTTCAATTGTTTGTTACGACAAATTGGTAGCGGACGGTAAAGATCCGGCCTACGCAGGTAAATTAATCCAATACGGTTGGGAAACTATTACCGAGGCCTTAAAACAAGGCGGTATCACTTTAATGATGGATCGCCTGTCAAACAGTGCGAAAATCCGTGCGTTTGAATTAGCGGAAGAAATCAAAGAACATTTGAACTTCTTATATTTAAAACATATGGATGACATCATCAGCGGTGAGTTCTCCGCAACTATGATGGCAGACTGGGCAAACGGCGATAAAGATTTGTTCGCATGGCGTGAAGCGACAGGTAAAACCGCTTTCGAAAACGCACCAAAAGCGGACGGCATCAAAATTTCCGAACAAGAATATTTTGATAACGGCGTCGTAATGGTAGCTATGGTTAAAGCCGGCGTTGAAATGGCGTTTGATGCGATGGTTGCAAGCGGTATTTACGAAGAATCCGCTTATTATGAGTCGTTACACGAATTACCGTTAATTGCAAACACTATCGCCCGTAAACGTTTATACGAAATGAACGTAGTAATTTCAGATACGGCGGAATACGGTAACTACTTATTCTCTAACGTGGCGACACCTATTCTTGCTAAAGAAATCGTGTCTCAATTAAAACGCGGCGACTTAGGCGAACCGACTCCGGCGGCTGAAATAGATAATGTTTATTTACGTGATATCAACGACACAATCCGTAACCACCCGGTTGAATTAATCGGTCAGGAATTACGCGGTTATATGACGGATATGAAACGTATTTCATCTCAAGGTTAATTAATAATTTTTAAATAAGAAAACACCGTTTGCAGGTTTAACCGCAAACGGTGTTTTTTTATCTATGATTACGGATTACTGACCGTAATAGGCATTCTTGCCGTGTTTACGCAGATAATGTTTATCCAGCAATTCCTGTTGCATTGACTGCACATTCGGGCGGATAAGCTTACTGAATGCGTTCATATAAGCGATTTCTTCCAATACCACCGAATTATGTACGGCATTGAAGCCGTCTTTGCCCCATACGAACGGACCGTGGGAATTCACCAATACCGCCGGAATATCCGTCGGGTTAATGCCGCGTTTACGGAAAGTTTCCACAATCACTTTTCCCGTTTCCAGTTCGTATTCGCCGGCAATTTCCTCCGCTGTCATTTTGCGGGTACAAGGAATTGCGCCGTAGAAATAGTCGCCGTGGGTGGTACCTAAGGCAATCAGATCTTCACCCGCTTGCGCCCAGGCGGTGGCATGACGGGAATGGGTATGTACGATGCCGCCGATTTCAGGGAATTGGCGATAAAGTTCTAAATGGGTCGCCGTATCTGACGAAGGCTTTTTATCGCCCCAAACGTGATTGCCGTCCAAATCCACAATCACGATATCATCAACGGTCATCACATCGTAATCCACCCCTGAAGGTTTGATGGCGACTAAACCTTTTTCGCGGTCAATTTCGCTCACATTACCCCAGGTAAAGGTAATTAATTTGTGTTTCGGCAACTCAAGATTAGCTTGCAGTACACGTTCTCTTAACTCTTTTAACATTGAAAACCACCTTCTTTCATTTTTTGTTCAATCCAGCGACGAGCATTGATGATTTCGGCAATCGGCTCGTCTGATTTTTCCGTCCACATTTCGATTAAAAATGCTCCGCGATAATTCAGTTTATCCAAAATGCGGAATACATTAACAAAATCCACACAACCTTCGCCGAAAGGTACGTCACGGAACTGTCCTTTACAGCTTTCCGTCACTTTGTAAGTATCTTTTAAATGGATTTTGGAAATTTTATCCATGCCGAGGGTCAGCTCTTCTTCCACATTGTCATTCCAGGCGGACAGATTGCCCACATCCGGATAAACCGTAAACCACGGCGATTTAATGATTTCATCCCATTTTTTCCAGCGGCTGATAGAGCTCATGAATTTGGTATCCATAATTTCCATCGCCAGGGTGACTTCATTGCTGGCGGCTAATTCCGTCGCCCATTCCATACCTTCGCGGAAACGTTGTAATGTGCCTTCGTCCTGTTCTTCGTAATAGACGTCGTAACCGGCCAGTTGAATGGTTCGAATACCTAAATCCACCGCTAATTTAATGGCTTTTTCCATAATTTCATAAGCTTTTTGGCGTGTGGCTTCGTCATGGCTGCCAAAGGGGAAACGGCGATGTCCGGATAAACACATGGAAGGAATGGTAACGCCGGTTTTAATGATGGCGGACACTAACTCGATACGCTGTTCCGGCGTCCAGTCTAAACGGGCAAGTCGCTCGTCGGTCTCATCAATTGAAATTTCGACAAAATCAAAACCGCAGGCTTTGGCGATAGATAACCGATCCTGCCAGCTGATTCCTTTCGGTAACGCTTTTTCATAAATACCTAATTTGTGTTTTCTCATTAATAGACTCCTTCGGTCTTTTTAAATGAATATTGTTTATAAATTATACTAAAGCATTGCTTTTAATGCTGCGGTTAATGTCACATAACGCTGATATTTTTTTTGATAAAGGTCAAAGTTATCCGGATTAGGACGAACGACTTTAATACCTTTGTTTAAAATTTCCGTAACCGTCAAATTGTTATTCAATGCCTGCATAGCAATTACGGCGGCGCCTAAACAGCCGGTTTCTTCAATTTCGGGAATTTCTAGAGTCATGCCGGTAAAGTCCGCTAACATTTGCATCCATATTTCTGATTTTGCCGAACCGCCGGTTACTCTCAACACTTTGGTTGCAGGGAAACGCTTGAGCATACGTTCCAAATGATACATCAAACTGAACAATACGCCTTCATAAATGGCCTGCAATAAGTGCGCCTGGCAATGATGCGATTGAATGCCGTAAAAGCCCGCCTGCATGCCTAAGCCGGCATTCGAGCCGTATAAAAACGGTACGAATAATACGGAACTGGCGGCCGGCGGTAGGGAGGCAATTTCTTCGTTAATCCGTTGATAATCCAGATTCCATTGTTTGACGAACCATTCTAAATTTCCGGCGGAGGTCGGGCTGGCCTCGTGTACGATAAATTTGTTTTCTTCCGCATAACGGCCATAAACGAAAGGCAGAGATTGGTTCGGGTCGATATGATCGGTAATACCGCTGACTACACACCAGGTGCCGAAAACCGTATTCAGTTTGGTTTCGTCTTCCAAACCGGCACAAAGTGCGGTAGAAACCACGTCAAATAAACCGCCGACCACCGGTGTTCCCACCGCTAAACCGGAAACCTTGGCGGCTTGTTCCGTGACATAGCCGGCAATCCGGTTTGATTGAATCACCGGCGGCAATTTTTCAATGATGCCTTTCAATCCCAATAAATCCGCTAAAACCGGATCGTATTCCCCTTTTTCCATATTATAGAGATTGGATTCGGAAATATTGGTTTCTTCACAATGCAATTCGCCGGTCAGACAAAAACGAAGATAATCGTGGGACATTAGCACCGAGCCGATGCGGGCGTAACGCTCGGGTTCGTGCTCTTTTACCCAGCGCAAAATAGAAACGGGATGCCCCGTCCACAAAGTTTGGCGGGTAAGCGGATAGAGTTTTTCGGGAATGCCCTCTTTTTGCCATTGTTTCACAATGTCTAAGGAACGCTGGTCGGAAGATAAAATTGCACGGCCTAAGGGCTGTTGGTTTTGATCCAACAGAAACGCGCCTTTGCCTTGTGCCGAAATGCCGACCCCTTTGATTAAATCGGGAGAAATTTTACTCTCGGCAATAGTTTTGCGTACCACTTCGGCACATACCTGCCAAAGCTGCGGCATATCCCGTTCCGCATAACCGGCTTTATCGCTAATCACAGGCACGTTTTCGCGGGCGATACCCTGCAAATTGCCCGTTTCATCAAATAAAGCGGCTTTGACAAAGGTGCCGCCGCAATCTATACCAAGGTAGTAATTCATGATCTTATCCTTCTGTCATTAGGGTCTGTTTATCTTTCATAAACTTCGTTGCTATAGGTTATGAAAGATAAACAGACTCAAAAAGTGCGGTCAAAAATTCGAAATTTTTTAACCGCACTTTTTTGGGGTTATTATTTGCCTAAGGCGTCAATTTGTTTGATTAAGCTGTCGCCGTTCGCATCAATAAAGGCTTTACGGGTTTCCTGTTCCACCGCTGCTTTAAAAGGTGCGGTATCCAAATTATCCACAAATTCAATGCCGGCTTTTTTCATTTTTTCGACGATGCCCTGCTCGTTGTCTAAATTAAGCTGGCGTTGATATTTGCCCGCTTCCTGCGCGGCATCCACAATGGCTTTTTGCAGTTCCGGCGAAAGTCCGTCGAATTTCGCTTTGTTCATCACCACGATTAACGGGGTGTAGCCATGGTTGGTAAAGCTGAAATATTTTTGTACTTCATACAGTTTTGACGACCAAACAATACCGATCGGGTGTTCCTGTGCATCTACCGCTTTGGTTTCTAAGGCGGTATAAAGTTCGGACAACGGCATTGGTACCGGATTAGCGCCTAAAATACTGAACGCTTTGATGTACATCGGATTTTGGTTGGTGCGGACCTTTAATCCTTTAATATCTTCCGGTTTAGTCACCGGATGTTTGGAATTGGTGAAGCCTCTGAAGCCCACTTCCCAGAACGCAATACCTTTCAGCCCGTGCGCATCCAGCTGAGATAATAATTTTTGGCCGATTTCGCCGTCCAATACCTGGTAAGCGTGAGTGCGATCTTTAAAGATAAACGGAATATCGATAACGTTTAATTCGGAAACCAATCCGGTGAAGTTAGAGGAACTGGACATTTCCAAATCCACCGTCCCGCCGCGTACTGCGCTGATCATGGTTTGCGCATTGCCCAGGGTGCTGTCGGGAAATAAATTCAATTTGATTTCGCCGTTGGTTTTTTCTTTTAATAAGTCGTTAAACTTTTTGGCGGCGATATGCTGCGTATCGCTACGCGGCGCTTCATAACCAAAGCGTAAAGAGGTTTCCGCTTGCGCCGTCACGGCGGATAATAAAGCGACGCCTGCGATAAGTGCGGATAATTTATTAAGAGAGAATAATTTCATTACATACTCCTACATTCATAAGGCGGAAAAGCGGCGACATTCCGTCACCGCTTATTCAGGCAGGTTATTGCGCTAAAGCGTCGATTTTTTCAACTAAATCTTTACCGTATTTATCAATAAAGGTTTTACGCACTTTTTCTTCAATCACGGCTTTGAACGGTGCCTGATCAATTTGTTCGGTGACCTCTACGCCTTCTTTACGCACTTTGCCGATAATTTCTTTTTCATTGTCGATATTTAATTGACGTTGGAAAGCACCGGCTTCTTTCGCGGAATCTAACACGGCTTGTTGTAATTCCGGTGATAACCCATCAAATTTTGCTTTGTTCATCACCACAATTAATGGGGTGTAACCGTGATTGGTCAAACTTAAGAATTTTTGTACTTCATACAGTTTTGACGACCAGAAAATACCGATCGGATGTTCTTGCGCATCCACCGCGCGGGTTTCCAATGCGGTGTATAGTTCGGATAACGGCATTGGCACCGGGTTACCGCCTAATAATGAGAAGGCTTCAATGTACATTGGGTTTTGGTTGGTACGCACTTTTAAGCCTTTGATGTCTTCCGGTTTGGTCACCGTATGTTTTGAGTTAGAGAAAGCACGGAAACCGACATCCCAATAAGCCAAGCCTTTTAAGCCCTGAGATTCTAGGTCTTTCAACAACCCTTGACCGATTTCACCGTCTAACACTTTGAAAGCATGCTCACGATCTTTAAAGATAAACGGAATATCGATAACGTTTAATTTAGGTTCTAAACCCGTAAAGTTCGGCGAACCGGACATTTCAAGGTCGATGGTACCGCCGCGAACGCCGCTGATCATGGTTTGGGCGTTACCTAAGGTGCTGTCAGGGAAAAGTTTTAATTTGATTTCATCCTTAGTTTTGTCTTTAAGTAACTCTGCAAATTTTTTCGCCGCGATATGTTGAGTATCCGAGCGAGGCGCTTCATAACCGAAACGTAATGAAATTTCAGCTTGCGCAGTGGCAGACATAAGGGCAACACCTGCGACTAATGTAGCTAAAGTTTTTAAATTAAAAAGTTTCATAGGATTCTCCTAGAGTTGTGGGTAAATTTAAATTGTTTATTGTGGGTATAGGCTGCCCTATACCCGAGTATTTTTTACAACATCCAACTTAATGGAACGAGAATAAGTGAAGGAACGAATACAAATAATAAAAGCAATAAAATCATCATGATTAAATACGGGAAGATGCCTTTCGCCGCTTGGTCAAACGGAAGTTTAGACACACCCGTAATCACGTTTAATACGTTGCCCACAGGCGGTGTAATTAAGCCGATGGATGTATTTAGGATAAATAGTACGCCGAAATATACCGGGTCGATTCCCGCTTCTTCAATTAACGGCATTAATACCGGGGTTAAGATCAACACGGTCGGGGTTAAGTCCATTACCATACCGATAACAAATACCGCTAACATCACAACAAGCAATAAGACTGTCGGATTACCAAGTAAAGGTTCGAGTAACTCGGTTAACATGGCCGGTAATTCGGCAACGGTGATTAACCAACCGGTAACGTTGGCGGCGGCAACCAAGAACATTACCACTGCGGTTGTTTTAGCAGCGGCCAACAGCACTTTATAAAGATCTTTGAATTTTAATTCGCGATAAATAAACATTGAAACGACCAAAGCATAGAAAGTCGCCACGGCACCGGCTTCCGTCGGAGTAAAGATACCGGTACGGAATCCGCCGATGATAATAACCGGTAATAACAATGCCCAAATACTGTTTTTAAAGGAGATACAAAGATCTTGTCTGGTGGCTTTGGAAAAGGTCATTAAATTTAAGCGTTTTGCCTGCCACCACCAAAGCATGCCTAAGCAAATACCCATCATAATGCCCGGGAAAATACCGGCCATGAATAATTTGGTGATAGATACGCCGCTGGCCACCCCGAAAACGATAAAAGGAATGGACGGCGGAATAATCGGCGCAATAATCCCTGCGGTACCGATTAAGCCGGCGGAACGGGCTTCCGGATAACCGGTGGTTTTCATCATCGGCAACAACATAGCGGCAACCGCTGCCGTATCCGCCACCGCAGAACCGGAAAGACTCGCCATAATCATGGCGGCAAGGATGGCAACGAAGCCTAATCCGCCGCGTTTATGACCGACAAGCTTCATCGGTAAATCAATAATTCGTTTGGATAAGCCCCCTTCATTCATCAGCTCGCCGGCAAGAATAAAGAACGGAATCGCCATCAGGGAGAAACTGTCCGCACCGCTAACGATTTGTTGGGCTAAAATTTGCGAATCGAATAAATCCAGGTGAACCATTAACGCCACACCGCACACAAGCAATGAGAAGGCGACAGGAATACCTAAAATAATCGCACCTAATAAAACAGCAAGAAAAATTACGACCGTCATTTTGTTTCTCCTTTAACCAAGGCTGCAATATTGGTTGCAATACGGGCCAAAATTAAGATTCCGATAGAAAAACCGGCTACCGTACTGGCAAGATAGGTAATGCCCTGAGGTAAACCGGATATAGGTGCAAGATTATTCAGATTTAAATTAAACTGGATCCAGCTGCCGTCTACGATGAGGTAGCAACAAAACAGCATGATTACATCCGTAATAAGATGGAGTAACTTTTTAGCTGACGGAGAAAGTTTTTCAACAAACACCGTAACGCTAACATGTTGATTTTCATTAAAAGCAAGAATGGCGCCTAAAAAAGCCAGCCATACAAACATATAGCGGGAGACTTCTTCGGTAATATTGATACTGCTATTGAATCCGTAACGTAATACGACATTCAGGAAAACCAAGACGGACATTGTTGCTAAAATGATGACGCAAATGGTCTCAATAGCTTTCCCGACAAATTGAGCTAAGGCTTTCATAGATAACTCCTAAATTTCGCTCATGGCAATTTTTACCACTATTTTACGTATCTTTTCAGAACCGTTATAAATAGCCGCTCTATGTGCGTCTTCCGGAAAAAACACCGCAAAATTTCCCGGCTGACAATGTAATTCCTGCTCATTTTCAGCCTCGGCATAATATAAAATATCCCGTTCCGGATTGTATTCAACGGCGACGGCATTGTTGCCTAAGTCTGTTGACACCCCCATAATCTCCGTACCAGAATGTAAATATTGGACGTCAAGATAATTGCGGTGCACTTCCGGCAAATATTCGGCTTTTGGCTTGGTTTCCAAATCTAAAACTTGAACGTAAATTTTATCGTCTTTTAACGGATAGCGCCCCGCTTCCATGGAATCGAAATCCGTTTTGGCTAAATAATCCAATGCGAACCGAATCGCTTGCGGATACTGTTTGGGATTGACCTTTGCAATATGACCGAAAATCATTGAATACCTCTGAACTATGAAATTACCGTATCAGGTAAAGAAAAAATGTGTTATTCCGAAAACATATCGTTCCCTTCCCGTAAACGGGAAAGGAACGAAAATATTAAAGAGATTTCAACTTAGCCCAAACCGTATCGTCCACAGGGATACCGTTCGCTTTATTATCCGCCAGGATTGTGGTGAATTCATGGCCCGGCAAACGTACCGGTTGATTCGGATCCACCGGTTCGGCGGTTTTTACATAATCCATAATGCGGTTAAGTTTTTCATCTTTTGTTTTGCCGTCGATTAAACGATCCACTTCGATGGCAATGAACACTTGCGATACGCAATATTCGTCATCTTTATCTTCGGTGACGGCGGCTGTTGACTCACCGTTAGAAAGCAGGGTTGCGATCATATCCAATACGATGGATAAACCGGAACCTTTCCAGAATCCCATCGGCATTAAGCGACGGTTTTTCTCAACGGTTGCCGGATCACGGGTCGGATTATTATTATCGTCAAAACCCGCATCCACGAATGTTTGGCGACCTTGCAAACGGTGAACTTCCAACATCCCGTAGGAATACATAGAACAAGACATATCCACCATGGTGATTGGGGTTGTCGGCACCGCAACGATTAGCGGGTTGGTACCGATACGGCATTCTTTTGCTCCCCAAGGCGGCATAACCGCAAGCGCATTTGTCCAGCAGATACCGATATAACCTTTTTCGGCCGCTTGCCAGCCGTATGAACCGCCGCGCATCCAGTGGTTGGCATTACGTAGCGCTACAATTCCCACACCGTTTTGAGAAGCCAATTCCATAGCTCGGTCCATCATTTTTTTGGCGGTTAGGTTACCGATTGCCTGATGAGCGTCCCATTGTTCAATCGCACCTAATGAAAGTACTTTGGTCGGTTGAGCTTCAGGTTTAATATCGCCGTTTTCCAATTGCTGGATAAAACGGGGAAAACGGTTCACGCCGTGCGAATAAGCCCCCGCCTGTGTGGTATCGGCAAATACCGTTGCACATTCTTCCGCAATGTCTTCGCGGACGTTACGTGATAATAAAACTCTTTTAAACTCTGATTTTAATTCTTCATAAGATACTTTCATTTTTGCTCTCCCGCTTATGCGTTTCATATATTGAAATTGGATTCCATATTCATTATGATATGTTTCAAGAGAGATAAAGTTAAGAATAAATTGTTTAATTTGTGAACTAGATCTCATTTTTATGATATAAACTTATCTCAGTTGTTTTTTATAGTAAGAAGACTCAAGGAAATGGAAAAAAATAGCGGTAACCAAAGTCTTATTCGAGGATTACGTTTAATCGAAATATTAAGCCGGTTTCCTAATGGCTGTCCTTTAGTGCAATTGGCGAATATTTCCGAATTAAATAAAAGTACGGTACATAGATTGTTACAGGGATTACAACAAGAAGGGTTCGTTCAACCGGCAATAACCGTCGGCAGTTATAGATTAACCAGCAAATGCTTATCTATCGGTCACAAAATATTTTCCTCATTAAATATCATCAATATTATCTCTCCCCATTTAGAAAACTTAAATCTGGACTTAGGCGAAACCATCAATTTCTCAATGAGAGAAAACGATCACGCAATTATGATCTATAAGCTTGAACCCACCACCGGCATGATGAGAACCCGGGCCTATATCGGTCAACATCTGCAATTGTATTGTTCCGCCATGGGAAAACTCTATTTAGCTTATGATAGACCTGCCTATTTAAAGGAATACTGGCAGACAAACAACGATAATATTCAAACCTTAACCTGTAATACGATTACTGAATTGCCGGTCATGGAAAAAGAATTAGACGAAATTAAAAAGCAGGGATTTGCCGTAGATAAAGAAGAAAACGAAATCGGTATTTCTTGTATTGCCTGCCCCATTTTTAATTTTCAGAACAAGGTAGAGTATGCAATGTCCGTTTCCATTTCCACATCTAAGCTGAATCAATACGGCATCGAACATTTGCTTGAAAAAATAAAGCTCACGGCGGAAGCAATATCCCTTGAATTAGGTTGGTTACCTGAGTCCGTTCAAAATTAATTCCCGATTTAATCAATTTTCTCAAAAGGAGATATTATGTCAAAACCGTTGTTACAAATCGCATTAGACTCAACCACTTTAGAAAAGGCGGTTGCCGATGCAAAGCAGGCCGAATCCTCAGTAGATATCATAGAGTGCGGTACGATTTTAGCTTGTGCCGAAGGGATGAAGGCGGTGTCCGTATTACGCGCATTACATCCGCAGCATATTTTAGTGTGCGATCTAAAAACCACCGATGCGGGAACCGTTCTGGCTAAAATGGCATTCGAAGCCGGTGCCGACTGGCTGACTGTTTCCGCCGCAGCTCACCCGGCAACCAAAGCTGGTTGTAAAAAAGTGGCGGATGATTTTAATGCGGCCAATCCGGATTTAAACGTCAAAAAAGAAATCCAAATAGAATTATATGGCAACTGGACGTTAGAGGATGCCGAAAGCTGGTTGGAATCGGGCATAAAACAGGTGATTTATCACCGTTCAAGAGATGCCGAATTAGCGGGTAAAGGCTGGACGGAAGAAGATTTAGAATTAATGAAGCGGCTTTCCGCCTTAGGCATGGAGATTTCCATTACGGGCGGTATTGTGCCTGAAGATATTCATTTATTTAAAGAGATTAAAAATGCGAAAGCTTTTATCGCCGGTCGTGCCTTGGTTGGGGAAAAAGGTCGGCAGACCGCAGCCGCCATCCGAGATAAAATTAATGAGTATTGGAATTAATGTCCTGAGCTGTCAAATGGATTTGCACTACGTGGTAATGCGAACATTTAATAAAATGTGATATTGATCACATAAGTTATAATGGTCTTGAAGAGTAATGGAATCAATAGACCTTTTTTATAAAAAAATAGAGTAAAATAAAAAACAGATATATCAATCTATTTCAAATTATGATTAGGAGAAAAAAATGACAGATCATAAAAAACTAGCCAATGCGATCCGTTTCTTAAGTATGGATGCGGTGCAAAAAGCAAAATCCGGTCACCCCGGCGCACCTATGGGCATGGCGGATATTGCAGAGGTTTTATGGCGCGGTTTTATGAAGCACAATCCGACCAATCCTAAATGGGCGGATCGTGACCGTTTTGTGCTTTCAAACGGTCACGGCTCCATGTTGATTTACAGCCTTTTACATTTGACGGGCTATGACCTTTCTATCGAAGATTTAAAAAACTTCCGTCAACTTCATTCTAAAACGCCGGGTCACCCAGAATACGGCTACGCACCAGGCGTAGAAACCACCACAGGTCCGCTTGGTCAAGGTATCACCAATGCCGTAGGTATGGCGATTGCGGAAAAAACCTTGGCGGCGCAATTTAACCGCGAAGGTCACGATATTGTTGACCATCACACTTACGTATTTTTAGGCGACGGCTGTTTAATGGAAGGGATTTCCCATGAAGCCTGTTCATTAGCGGGAACCTTAGGTTTAGGCAAATTAATCGCGTTCTATGATGACAACAACATTTCCATCGACGGTCATGTTGACGGTTGGTTCAGCGACAACACCAAAGGCCGTTTTGAAGCTTACGGCTGGCAAGTAATTGATAATATCGACGGTCATAATCCGGAACAAATTGCTGCGGCGGTGAAATTAGCCCGGGCGGAAACGGAAAAACCGTCTATCATTATCTGCAAAACCATTATCGGTTACGGTTCGCCGAACAAATCCGCCTCTCATGATTGTCACGGCGCGCCATTAGGCGATGAAGAAATCGCTTTAACCCGTAAAGCGTTAAATTGGGAATACGCACCTTTTGAAATTCCGGCGGATATTTACGCCGCATGGGATGCAAAATCGGCAGGTCAAAGCGCAGAAGCGGTATGGAATGAAAAATTCGCCGCTTATGAAAAAGCCTATCCTGAATTAGCGAAAGAATTTAAACGCCGAGTAAACGGTGAATTGCCGGCAAACTGGGCGGCAGAATCTCAGGCATTCATTGAAAAATTACAGGCAAATCCGGCTTCAATTGCCAGCCGTAAAGCCTCACAAAACGCTATTGAAGCTTACGCCCATATTTTACCTGAATTCTTGGGTGGTTCCGCCGACCTGGCAAGCTCAAACTTAACCCTGTGGTCAGGTTCAAAACCGATTCGTGCTAAACAAAACGTAGACGGTAACTACATCAACTACGGCGTGCGTGAATTCGGTATGTCCGCTATTATGAACGGTATCGCCTTGCACGGCGGTTTCATTCCTTACGGCGCTACCTTCTTAATGTTCTACGAATACGCCCACAATGCGGTTCGCATGGCGGCATTAATGAAACAACGCTCATTATTCGTCTACACTCATGACTCCATCGGTTTGGGCGAAGACGGTCCGACTCACCAACCGGTAGAACAAACCGCTTCATTACGTTTAATTCCTAACCTGGAAACCTGGCGTCCGGCGGATCAAGTGGAATCCGCCATTGCATGGAAAGCCGCGGTTGAACGTAAAGACGGTCCGAGCGCATTAATCTTCACCCGCCAAAACCTGGCGCAACAAGATCGTACTTCCGAACAATTAGCAAACGTAGCGCGCGGCGGTTATATCTTAAAGGATTGCGCCGGCACGCCTGAGCTTATTTTAATTGCTACCGGTTCGGAAGTGGAATTAGCGGTAAAAGCGGCGGAAGCGTTAACTGCGGAAGGTAAAGCAGTTCGCGTGGTTTCTATGCCGAGCACTAACGTGTTCGACAAACAGGATGAAGCCTACCGCGAATCCGTGTTACCGAGTTCAGTAACCAAACGTGTTGCCATTGAAGCGCAAATTGCCGATTTCTGGTATAAATACGTGGGTTTAGAGGGCCGCATCGTAGGCATGAATCGCTTCGGTGAATCCGCTCCGGCAGATCAATTATTTAAACTCTTCGGTTTTACCGTTGAAAATGTAGTGGCAAAAGCAAAAGAGATTCTTTAATTGTTAAAAGTGCGGTCGTTTTTTCGAAATTTTTGAATTTTTGACCGCACTTTTGTTGCTGCCTATAAAAATAAACCCGACTTTAAGTCGGGTCTATCTATTTATGGCGTTTTTAGTAGAAGATAGTGCTTATATTATTTATAAGCCGCCTCGTTCCAACGTAATTCATTTTTCAGATTCGGTAGTTCCGTTTTGACGTTAATATGGATAAATTCAATGTCGAAATATTCCGCAAAGGTTCTTAACATATCTGCGTCAATATCTAAACTGAATACGTTATGATGAGCCCCGCCGGATAAAATCCAGGCTTGAGTACCTATATCAAAATTAGGTTCCAGTTTCCAGAATGCGTGACCGACAGGTAAATTTGGCATATCCTGAGGCTTGTCTACCGCTTGCATATCTGCGGTAATCATACGAAAGCGGTTGCCTAAATCAACAATTGTCGATGCTGTTGCCTTGCCCGATTTAGATGTAAAAATTAATCGCGCAGGATCTTCTTTTCCACCGATACCGAGCGGTTTAATATCTAAAATCGGTTTATTATTTGCGATAGACGGACAAACTTCCAACATATGAGCGCCAAGCACAATTTCATTATTATCGTCTAAGTTATAGGTATAATCTTCCATAAACGAACATCCGTTAGGTAAACCGTAGCTCATTACTTTAATTGCGCGCACTAATGCCGCTGTTTTCCAGTCGCCTTCGGCACCAAAACCATAGCCTTGAGCCATTAAACGCTGCACAGGCAGACCCGGTAACTGTTTTATGCCGGCTAAATTTTGGAAAGTATCGGTAAAGGCTTTAAATCCGCCCTTGTCTAAGAATGCTTTTAAACCTAATTCAATGCGGGCGGAATCAATCAGAGATTGACGTTTTTCGCCGCCGTCCTTTAAGCTGTCCGCCAGTTGATAACTGGCTTCATATTCTTTAACCAGCGCCGTAATATCTTCGTCATTGACCGTATTTATGCTGTTCACCAATTGGTACAGACCGTAACCGTTCACGCTGTAACCGAATTTGATTTGCGCTTCCACTTTATCCCCTTCGGTTACCGCCACTTCACGCATATTATCGCCGAAACGCGCCACTTTCAGGTGTTGTTGGTCATAAATGGCCGCCAGCACACGCATCCAGCGGTCGAGTTTTTGTTTGACGGACTCGCTTTGCCAATGTCCGACCACAATGGTACGCGGTTTACGAAAACGGGACACCATGAAGCCGAATTCACGGTCACCGTGGGCGGTTTGATGTAAATTCATATAATCCATATCAATTTCATTCCAAGGAATGTTCTTATTTAATTGAGTATGGAATTGTAATAAGGGTTTGTTTAAACGGGTTAAGCCGCCAATCCACATTTTTGCCGGGGAGAAGGTGTGCATCCAGGCAATCACGCCCACACAGTTTTCTTCATAATTCGCCGCCTGACAGAGAGACAGAATATCTTCCGGTGTGGTGGCAAGCGGTTTTAACTTGATTTGGATAAAAGGATTTTGGTCATTTAAATAACGGGTGATTTGTTCCGCATTGGCATTCACTTGTTTAAGCGCTTCATCGCCGTATAAATCTTGGCTACCGACCACAAACCAAACTTCAAGTTTTTTAAGAAATTCCATAATATTTCTCCTAAGTAGATTTTAAACTTATTCGTTAAATGTATTAACAGCTGCCTGAACAACCGATATTCCGCGTTTGTAATATTCAATAAACTCTTCATATCCTTTAGACGTTTCACTATCAGGATAAGAAACAGAAACTTCAGCTTGAGAAAAAATACATTGCTCTAAATAATCATCTAAAGATTGCCCATTTTTGTGGGCGTCCAGATAATTTGCTAATAATGCAATCCCCCAGGCACCGCCTTCGTTTGCGGTTTTCATCACAGCTATGGGGACATTAATCGCCGAGGCAAGAATCTTCGAAGCGACATTTGGGGTTTTAAAAATACCGCCGTGACCGAGAATTTGCGCGATATTGACTTTTTCCTGTTGAATAAGAATATCGACCCCTAATTTCATGGCGCCGAATGCACTGTATAAATGGGTGCGGATAAAATTAGCCAGGGTAAAACGGGAATTGGCCGGATGCATGAAGGTCGGGCAACCTTCGGCTAAGCCTACGCTGTGTTCGCCGGAATAAAAACCGTAAGCCAATAAACCGCCGCAGTCAGCATCCCCTTCCAAGGCTTTACGGAAAAGGGTTTCGTATAATTTATCCGTTTCGACTTCCGCGCCAAAGGCTTTTAAGGTTTCACCGAAAAGGCGGATCCAGGCGTTAATATCCGAACTGCAGTTATTGGCATGCGCCATGGCTACAAGCTTACCTGTCGGGGTGGTGACCATATCCAATTGTTCATAGACTTTGGACAGTTCTTTTTCCAATACAATCATGGCAAAAGCCGAGGTACCGGCGGAAATATTTCCGGTATTCGTTTTAATACTGTTGGTGGCTACCATGCCGGTCCCCGCATCGCCTTCCGGCGGACAAAACGGGATTCCCGCCTGTAATCGGCCGGTCGGATCGAGCAATTTTGCCCCCTGTTCCGTTAAGTGACCGGCGGGTTGTCCAGCCGTTAATACCTGCGGCAGAATGTTGGCGATTTTCCAGGGATAGGATTGCGCCGCAATTAAGCCGTCAAACTGATTAAGCATAATTTGATAATAACTACCGGTTTGCGGATCAATAGGGAACATACCGGAGGCTTCGCCCACGCCGAGCACTTTTTCGCCGGTTAATTGCCAGTGCACATAACCCGCCAGTGTGGTTAAATAATCAATTTCGCCGACATGTTCTTCTTGGTTCAGAATCGCTTGATATAAATGAGAAATACTCCAGCGTTGAGGAATATTGTAGTTAAAAAGTGCGGTCAGTTTTTGCGAAGATTTTGCCGTAATATTATTGCGCCAGGTTCTGAACGCAACCAGCTGGTTACCCTGTTTATCAAAAGGAATATAACCGTGCATCATGCCGCTGATGCCGATAGCTTTGGCGCGGGTGAGCGTAATGCCGTATTGTTCTTGCACCTGATTTGCCAGATCCCGGTAAGCTTGTTGCAATCCTTGCCAGATTTCGCTTTGCGGATAGGTCCAGATTCCGTCAATGAAATGATTTTCCCAGGTAAAGCCGCCGCTGGCTAAAATAGTTCCGTCCGTGCTAATTAATACGGCTTTAATCCGCGTGGAACCGAATTCGATTCCAACGGATGCCCCGCCTGAAGCAATCAGATTTTTTGCATCTTGCATATTCATTACTCCTGACCTTGTTTGTGGTTACAAAACTTCTATTAATCAATATGCCATAGAGTAGGACTTCCGAAGGGAAAAAGTTAGAGCGGAATACGCTATATATATGGAGAATACGGCTGCTAAAAATAAGATGCGAGCCGGATCACTTTTTTAAAAAAACGGGAAATTCCGACCGCACTTTTGCCGCCGGAATTTAACGGGAATTGCGGTAATCGGACGGACTTAGGCCGGAATAACGTTTAAACAGGCGGGAAAAATAGAGTTGGTCGTCGTAGCCTAATTGTCTTGCAATGGCATAAATGGGCGCACCCGACGTATGGAGTAAATGTTGAGCCTTAATCATACGTTGTTCTTCCCGCCATTTGATAATACTGGAACCCGTTTGCTGCGCGAAAAGATGAGTAAGGCGGGAAGGGGACATATGAATATGCTCGGCGATTTCAGTAATTTTGTGGTTAATATGCAGATTGGCGGAAATAAAATGGCAGGTTTCCAGAATCCGGGGATCCAGCATTCTTTGGCTGTTGACGGGATCTAATTTGATACATTTTATGAGCAGCTGCTCCAATAAACACATGGACATGGCCTCGGAGAAGATATCTTTAGCGTTGTATTCCCGTTCTATTTTTTTAAATAATGCCAGAATTTCCTCATAAGTTGTCGGATCAGTAATGGTAAGACGGCCCACATGATCCGATATGTGGCTCCACTGCAGCCAATTTGCCCAAAAGGAGCGGGGTCTGAAATAGATCCATTGGTGATGCCAGGATTCGGAGGATTGCGAACGATAATACAAATGTTCGGCATTGGGCGGAAAAAGCAATAAATCCCCTTTACAACAAGTAAAGGCACGGTCGCCTTCGAATACCGTGCCTTCGCCTTTGGTGGTGAGATTAATGATATAGCCTTTCATGCCGTTGGGACGACGAATGGCAAAATCCACTTCATTGCCTTTTTCGATGGGGGTACAGCCCGCCACTAAATACGAGCCGAACTGATAACCGGGCAATAAGGGATTGGTTTCCTGTTGAACCTCACGCTGATATTTCATTTCCTCTGACCTTAAGATTTGATAAATTTCTGTTTATATTTATCAAAAATTACCGCAATCAGCAAGATTAAACCGCGCACTACATATTGGGCAAAAGGTGAAATATTCAGTAGGTTCATGGCATTTTCGATGGTACCGAGAATTAACACCCCGGCGATAATAAATGAAATTTTTGCCACCCCGCCGTTCAATGAAACGCCGCCCAATACACAGGCCGAAATGGCCACCAGTTCAAAACCCACGGAAGTCATCGGTTGACCGCTGGTCATACGGGCGGCCAGAATCACGCCGGCAAGTGCGGAAACAAAACCCGATACCACAAAAATAATTAATTTTGTTCTGTCCACATTGATACCGGCTAAACGGGAAGCTTCCTGATTACCGCCGATAGCCAGGGTATTGCGTCCGTAAGTGGTTTTACTGAGTAAGAAACCGAAGACGACCATACAGATAACGGTAAAAATAATCGGTAACGGCACGCCGAAAATATCCTGATAACCTAATTCGAAGAATTCTTCTTTGGTAATACCCACCGCTTTACCGTCAGAAATAATATAACCGAAACCGCGGGCAATCTGCATGGTGGCGAGGGTGGTGATTAATGAGTTGATTTTTAATTTCGCAATTACGAAACCGTTAATTAACCCTACGGCAATACCCAGGCCGAGACCGGCAAGAATACCGATTGTCACGCTTTGCGTCATATTAATGACCACCGCCGTAACAACCCCCGCGCAAGCAATAACGGAAGCGACGGAAAGATCAATTTCGCCGGCGGCTAAGCAGAACAACATACCGCAGGCAACAATCCCGCTCATAGAAATGGCCAAACCCAGCCCTTTCATATTCACCACAGTGGCAAAATTCGGGATAAATACACAAGAGCAGACAAAAATGACTGCAAAAATTAACAGCATGCCATAAGCGTTCCAGATTTTGCTGAATGAACCCGCACTTTTTTCTTGAGTTGTTGAAGTCATAATCAATCTCCTACATTAAGGCTTTCTACCATAGCAAGTTTTAATACTTTTTCTTCCGTTGCATCCGCGCGTTCTACCACACCGGTAATTTGATGGGCGCGCATTACCATAATTCTATCGGATACGCCGATAACTTCGGGTAAATCACTGGAAACCACAATAATGGCTAATTTTTGGTCGGCCAGCTTAAAAATTAAATCGTAAATTTCGGACTTCGCCCCCACGTCGATACCCCGGGTCGGTTCGTCCAGCAATAACACTTTAATATCTTCGGAAAGCCAACGGCCTAAAATCGCTTTTTGTTGATTACCACCGGAAAGATTGACAATTAATTGCTCGATAGACGGGGTTTTCACATTCATTTGTTGGCGTTGTTTTTCAGCGTTTTTCTTTTCCCATTTATCATTAATAATAAATTTAAAAAAATTATGTAATCTGCGGGCGCTGATATTAATATTTTCCCCTACGCTGGCAGTGGGGACAATGCCTTCTTTTTTACGGTCTTCCGGACAAAGGACGATACCTTGTTCAATAGCGTCTTTAGGGCTGCGGATAGACAAGGTTTTACCGTCTAATTCAATGCTTCCCGACACACAAGGATCCGCACCGAAAATCACTTTTAATAATTCCGAACGCCCTGCGCCGACCAGGCCGAATAAGCCTAAAACCTCACCGGCCCGAACCGTTAAACTAAAATCACCTTGCAGTTTTTCACCGGATAAATGTGCAATTTTCAAACGGACATCACCCACTTCACGGGGACGATAATGGTAAATATCACCCAAATTGCGTCCGACCATGCTGCGTACTAAATCGTCATTGGTGATTTTTGAAAGATCGGAGAAAGTCTCCACAAATTGCCCGTCTTTCAGCACGGTAATTTCATCACTGATACGGAAAATTTCTTCCATTCGGTGAGATACATATAAAATCACCTTGCCTTCATCCCGTAACTCGTTAATTACGCTGAATAATTTCTCAATTTCAGGAGCGGAAAGGCTGCTGGTGGGTTCGTCAAATGCAATGATTTTTGCGCCCCGGCTTAAGGCTTTGGCAATCTCGATCATTTGCCATTGACCGATAGATAATTCTTTTAAAGGGGTATTAGGCGAAATATTGAGATCCAGTTTAT
Source organism: [Mannheimia] succiniciproducens MBEL55E (assembly GCF_000007745.1). GTDB lineage: Bacteria > Pseudomonadota > Gammaproteobacteria > Enterobacterales > Pasteurellaceae > Basfia > Basfia succiniciproducens. Next base: position 61,614 of record NC_006300.1, read on the forward strand.
CCAGGTATTGTTGTGTTCTCTCAATTAATTCCGCTTTATCTACAATGCCGAAAGAATGGGGTAACTGACCTAAGCATAAATTCTCCGCAACGGTCATTTCCGGCACAATATTTAATTCCTGGTAAATAATGGCGACACCGGCTAATAAGGCTTCTTTAGTATTACGGAAAACCAGTTGGCGACCGCCGATACTTAATTTGCCCTCGCTAGGCAGATAGTTGCCGCTTAAAATTTTTAACAAGGTGGACTTGCCCGCACCATTCTCACCCATTAACGCATGAACTTTGCCCTCATAGCATTTAAAGGAAATATTTTGCAATGCTTTAACGCCGGGAAAGCTTTTGCTCACATTATCAAATTCTAAATATGGAACTTGCATCTCGTCCTCCTTATTGAGGTCTGTTTATGGGCAATAAACAGACCTTGATTTCAAATATTAAAGGCCTTTCTTGGAGAGTTCTTCTTTAAAATTGTCTCGTTTTAAGAACACAACGTCCTGAACGGCAATATATTTTTCCGGTTCCACACCTTCTCTGATCCATTTGGTAAGAAGTTCTACGCTGCGATAGCCGTGGATATCCGGGCTTGGTAATAATGAACCTAAGAATCCGGTGGCTCTTGGTTTTGAAAGTTCATTAACCGCATCCACACCATTGATACCGATAGCCACGACATTTTCCGGTTTAAAGCCTTGTCCTTCGGTTGCGCGTACACCGCCTAATACGGTGTTATCGTTCATACCCACGATAAGCCAGTTTTTTACTTCCGGATGTTGCACTAACATAGAGTTGGCGGCGTCAAGAGCGCCCGGGATGTCGTTACTTTTAGTCGGTGATTTATAAATTTTTTCTTTTGGGAAACCCGCTTTGATTAATGCCTCAATAGAACCTTCGGTACGGCGCCGGGCGGTATCCAGTTCATCGGCGGTAATGGCTAAAACCGCGGTATCTTTCACATCCCATTTCCGGTTTTGCATTTCTTTGTAAAGTTCTTCGCCCTGACGTTGGCCGATTTCACTTGCCGCCATCATAATTAACGGCACATTGGTCATCGGTTCGCCGGCGGCATTTAAGAACTGGTCATCCACCGCGATAACCTTTAAGTCATAAGCACGGGCTTTCGCCATAATGGCAGGACCTAATTTCGGGTCCGGAGTACAAATAACAAAACCTTTCGCCCCGTTAGCAGCTAAATTATCAATAGCATTTAAGGTTTTTTCACCATCGGGAATGGCTATTTTGATTATTTGAACGTTACCTAACGCCTGCGCGGCTTTGTCGGCAAACGCCCATTCCGTTTGGAACCAAGGCTCTTCAGGCTGTTTGACCAAAAAGCCCAATTTAATAGGTTCGGCCGAGCTGGAATATACAGGATTAGAATTCAATCCGGTTACCGCCAGAATAGATACTGCAACTAGAGATTTAAGAAATGTTCTTTTGCTTAATTTCATAGTTCTGTCCTTCTATATATTATTTTCATATTTATCAATGAAATAGACACATTGATAGTCACGCCTTCTAGGTAGCATTCAGATATTAGATAGTTTGTCAACTAAAAACATCGATCTAGATCACATTACAGATTCATGACCTAATAATCCATATATTCAGCTAATTTCCCCTAGTTTAAAACAGGCAAAAAAATCCCTAGTGTTCAGGCTAGGGATTTTCTCATAAGAGATGTTTATTTACTTAAATCAATTTGATAAACAGCAAAACCGATTTCATCTTTACCGACCAATTGCATTGGATATTGCGCATTTTGTTTGATAAATGCAGCGGCTTTTTCCGTAGGTGAGGTTTCAAAACGGATATCTAATTTCACCTTACTGTGAATCGGAGCAATACGCCAATTTTTATCGGCGGTTGGTGTAACCTCGCCTTTAGATTTACTTTCCGCCGAAATATAATTGGCTAAAATCTGGCGGTTTTCATCAGGTGAGGCGAAGACAATATGGGCATCTCCGGTACCGGGGAATTTGTTGCCGTAGGCGCGATAATTGTTAGTGGCGATTAAAAATTCCGCTTTCGGATCAACAGGTTTGCCGTTAAAGGTGAGATTTACCACCCGATTAGCATTTTTATTGATGAGTTTACATTCGCCGTCGTAACGGGCGGGTTGAGTAATATCGAACTGGTAACTTACGCCGTCGATAACATCGTAGTTATAAGTGCGGAAACCTTCCCAGTCCAATAAAAATTGCGGTTTGTCGCTGTTTATATCAATTTGCTTGAACATTCCGGCACTGCATTCCAGCCATTCTTTCAATTCGGCACCGTTAACTTTCAACACTACCAGCGTATTCGGATAAAGATATAAATCGGAGGCGTTACGGAAGGTTAACCGCCCTTTATCCACCTCGGTGAAACCGGTAGGATCATTTTTGCGCCCGCCCGCCTTAAATGGCGCACCCGCACTTAAAACCGGTAAACCGGCTAATTCAGGTAGGTTTTTCACCACGTTTTCGGTATAAGCTTTTTGTGCCTGATTAACGATTTGAATTGTCGGATCATCTTGTACTAAGGCAAGGTAGCTGTACATATTATCGTTGGCTTGACCGATAGGTTGCGCTACAAATTTACGTGTCGCTTCATGCACCGGCTGTAAAAGTGCGGTAATTTTTTCATGATTTTCTACGGTAGCTTTTTTGGCGGTCACATCATAAATCGGGCGAAGCGCGGCAGAACCGTCTACCACCATCCATTTACCATTTTTTTCCACCAAGGCTAAATCAATAACACTGATATTATTCGCCCAGTAACCCGCCATACTTTCAGGCACGTTTTTCACCGTGCCTTTGGCAATATCCGTATTAGCCGATTTCTCAAATTCTTTATTCGGGAATAAGCGGTGCGAATGCCCGAAAATCACCGCATCAATCCCTTTTACATCGGCTAAATGGAAGGCGGCATTTTCCATGCCTTCATGGTAGGGTTCATCGGAAGGTCCTGTATGGGCGAGAGCGATAACAATATCCGCGCCTTTTCCCTTCAACATCGGTATGTATTTTTGTGCGGTTTTTATAATGTCGCGGCTTTCCGCTTTGCCGGCAAGATTCGCTTTATCCCAAACCGTAACTTGCGGCGGCGTGAAACCGATATAGGCGATTTTTATTTTTTGTTTGTTGCCGGCTTGGTCCAGGATATCTTTTTCCTGAATAACATAAGGCCGGAACATCGGCTCATTGGTACCTATTTTCACCACATTGGCGTTGATAATCGGATAATCCGCTTGTTTAATCACTTCATTGAGATAATCCAAACCATAATTAAACTCATGATTTCCTAAGGTACCCATATCGTATTTCATGGCATTGTAAACCTGAATTGCCGGATGAGGTTTACCTTGTTTTGCCCCGACCGCCGCCTGATAATCAGCAATAGGATTGCCTTGAATTAAATCGCCGTTATCTACCAATATCGAATTGCTGACTTCCTTGCGAGCTTGTTCTATCAAGGAGGCGGCACGTGTGAATCCGAATTTTTCTGTGGGTGCATCTTTATAATAATCGAAGTCTGTTAAAAAACTATGCACGTCCGTGGTTGCAATAATGCGTAGTTGGGCTTTGTTATCCCCTAGTGCCCAAACATATCGACTGGTTCCCAACACAAGCATTGCACTTGCACCAAGTTGAATAAATCTACGTCTTTCCATTTTTTACTCCGGCATTAATTGAATAAATAAAAATTAAGGTGAGGGTATTTTCCTAACGGCGCATTGTAAAACAAATCGCAGAACGGTTATTTGATCTATCCTACATTTATAAAAATAACCTGCCCGGTTTTATAAAAACTTATCTCTTAATATGATTTTAATTAATCTAAAATGATTTTAATTAATCATAATGTGATTTATATCACAGTTTTAAAAAAGTACATTAATTATACTTTACCTAACTTTTAGTTGAGTAGGTTAGATATGCAAAAGTTAATTTTGGCAGATGACTTTACCGGGGCTAATGATACTGGTATTCAGTTCGTAAAAAATAACATTAAAGTAGATATATTGCTTGATATATCAAAAGGTTACTCGGGAAAATCGGACGTTTTGGTATTCAACACCGATAGTCGGGCGGTTTCTATACAAGAGGCTAAAGAACGCGTTACTAGGGTTTTGTCTCTATATGAGGGAATGTCGGTTTATAAAAAGATTGATTCGACCTTAAGGGGTAATATCGGTGCTGAAATAGAAGCCTGTATGGACGCGACAAATACATTGATTGCTTTTATTTGTTCGGCACTACCGGATGCGGGACGCATTATCAAAAATGGAATTTGTTATGTGAATGATGTGCCTTTGCTTGAGACTGAGTTTGCAACAGATCCGAAAACGCCCATTATTTCATCCAGTGTTAAGGAGATTATTACTTCTCAAACGGATATCCCGGTGATTGAAGTTATGCATGATGAGTTATGCCGACCAATGGTTGTGAATGCGAAAATCAAACAAGCGATTGCTCATAATCAGAAAGTTATTTTTTCATTTGATGCGACGACAAATCAGGACTTAGTACGCATTATAAATTTATCCAATAGTTTAGATGAGTCCGTATTGTTAATCGGTTCTTCCGGCTTAGCGGGTTGTATGACTATGCGGAAAGCAATTTTACCAATGTTATTTGTTGTTGCGTCTATGAGTGAAAAAACGACGCAACAAGTAAATTATATTCGTCATGATGAAACAAATTTTGTCATTGATTTAGATACGGAATTACTGCTTTCTTCCAATCAATATAATGATTCCGTTATTAAGCAGGCACTAGCGCAATTTGAACTGGGTAAAAATGTAATTATAAAAACCGATAGTTCTATTGAAGCCCGTAACAACGTAGATAATTTAAGTGAGAAATTAGCTCTTACAAGAGCTGAACTGGGTGATCATATTTGTATGAAATTATCTGCATTGACTAAGGAAATACTAATTAAAAATTTTTATCAACTTTCCGCTATTTTTTTGACGGGAGGCGATATAGCAATAGCTGTGGCAAAAGCCCTTAATGCGGATTCTTATCATATTGCCGGTGAAGTTGAGAATGGTGTTCCTTTTGGTTATTTCCTGAATTCCCCGTTAAGCCGGATTCCTGTGATTACTAAAGCGGGTGGTTTTGGATCCGATGCAGTGTTGAAGAATACAATTGAAGTTATTAAAAATCTTAGTTAAAGGAGAGGAGTAGTATGAAACCTATTTTAGGTATTACGATGGGCGATGCGGCTGGTATTGGCCCTGAGGTGATTATTAAAGCATTAGAAGACAAACGGATTTATGACTTGGCTCATCCTGTTGTTGTGGGTGATTTTAAAATTATGCAACGGGCGTTGCCTATTGTTAAATCCAATCTCAAACTGCGTAAAGTAGATGATGTCGATCATTACCAAAGCGAGTTTGGCTATATTGATGTAATCGACTTAGATAATTTACCTGCTGATCTTCCCTTTGCAAAAGTAGATGCTCGTGCGGGGAAAGCGGCTTATGAATTTATTGAGCGGGCAGTAGATCTCACATTAAAAGGAAAAATTCACGCAATTGTGACCGCACCTTTAAACAAAGAAGCGCTTCATGCAGGCGGTAAAATGTTTCCGGGACATACTGAAATTTTGGCGAAACTGAGTAATACGGAAGATTTTTCGATGATGCTAACAAGTGAAAAATTGAATGTTATTCATGTCACTACACATGTTTCAATGCGCCAAGCCTGCGATTTAATTAAAAAAGAACGCGTATTAACTGTGATTGAACTCGCTCAAGAATATACCAAAATGCTTGGTTTTAAAGAGCCTCGTATTGCGGTGGCGGGGTTTAATGCGCATGCGGGAGAACATGGTTTATTCGGTACGGAAGACGAAGAAGAAATTCTACCTGCCGTAAAAGAAGCGCAAGCCAAAGGTATTAATGTTATCGGTCCAATTCCTCCGGATACGGTATTCCATCGCGCAGCAAATTTAGATGAGTTTGATATGGTGGTTGTGATGTATCACGATCAAGGTCATATCCCATTAAAACTCATCGGTTTTGATAGCGGTGTAAATGTCACTACAGGTTTGCCTTTTATCCGAACTTCGGTTGACCACGGTACCGCATTCCAGATTGCAGGTCAAGGTATTGCCGATAGTCGTAGTATGACTGAAGCTTTATACCTTGGTGCCAAAATGGCAAATATTAAATATTCAAATCAATAAGTTAATTAGGAGATTATTATGTTTAAACCTCAAGGTATTATCGCTCCGGTTCTTACCGCATTAGATGATAACGAAAAATTTAATCCTGAAGTATATAAAAACTATATCAATTATCTAATTAAGGCGGGTATTCACGGTATTTTTCCATTAGGTACTAATGGTGAATTCTATGGATTTAACGAAGCTGAAAAATTAGAAATAATTAAAACCGCAATTGAAGCTGCTGATGGTTGTGTACCGGTTTATGCTGGGACAGGTTGTGTAACCACGAAAGAAACAGTTGAGTTTTCTAAGAAAGTTGTAGATTTAGGTGTTGACGTACTTTCTATTGTTTCACCTTATTATATTGCGGTCACTCAGGATGACCTTTATCGTCACTACGCTACAATTGCCGAAAATGTTACTGCTCCGATTTTGATGTATAACATTCCTGCAAGAACTGGTAACAATATTGATTACAAAACCATTAAGAAATTAGCCCAATATGAAAATATTATTGGTGTAAAAGATAGTAGTGGTAATTTTGATAATACATTGAAATATATTGAAAATACCGATTCTCGTTTAAGTATCATGGCGGGTAGCGACTCCTTAATTCTTTGGACTTTATTAGCTGGTGGTACAGGCGCTATCAGCGGTTGTTCAAATGTGTTCCCTGAATTAATGGTTTCCATATATGAATATTGGAAACAAGGTGACTTTGAAAAAGCAAACGAAGCGCAGAAAAAAATCCGTGATTTCCGTAATGTGATGCAAATGGGTAATCCAAATTCCGTAGTAAAACGTGCCGCACAATTACGCGGATTAGGTACCGGACCTGCGAAAGAGCCATCTAACTGTGCGAATAACCCCGTAATTGATAAAGCGCTACAAGATGTTTTTAAATTATATGACTAAGAGGGAATGATCATGAAAGTAGTTATTTCCCATCGATTGCATGATAACGGAATGAAAGTGTTAGAAGATGCTAATGCTCAGGTCGCTATTACTAACGATGGTAATCCAAAAATCATGTTACCCGAATTATTAGATGCTGAAGGTTTAATAATTCGCATTGGTTCTATTGATAGAGAAACAATGTTACAAGCTAAAAATTTGAAAGTAATTGGCCGTCCCGGGGTTGGTGTAGATGACGTTGATGTGAAAACAGCGACAGAATTAGGTATTCCAGTTGTTATTGCTCCTGGATCTAACACCCGTTCTGTAGCAGAACATGCTTTTGCTCTAATGTTTGCTTGCGCAAAAGATATTGTACGGTCAGATAATGAAATGCGGAAAGGTAATTTTGCCATTCGTAGCAGTTATAAAGCCTATGAATTGAATCATAAAACTTTAGCATTAATTGGTTATGGACGAATTGGTTCTATTTTGGCTCAAATGTCGAAAGCAATAGGTATGAACGTTAAAGTTTATGATCCATTTGTAAAACAAGGAACCATAGAACAGGAAGGGTATATCTATTGCACCGAATTAGATGATGTTATTCGTGATTCTCATGTGATTTCTATTCATGTGCCATTAACAAATGAAACTAGAAATCTTATTGGCGAACATGAGTTTTCCTTAATGAATGAACATACCATTCTGATTAATTGTGCCAGAGGTGAAGTAATTGATGAGCCCGTTCTCACCAAAGTATTGCAGGAAGGAAAAATTCATAGTGCAGGATTAGATGTGTTTGCCTGTGAGCCTGTTGACATTAATTCTCCTCTATTTCAGCTGGATAATGTAATTGTTTCTCCTCACATGGCAGGACAAACTAAAGAAGCTGCATCTGGCGTAGCCACAATGGCTGCCGAAGGTGTTGTTGCAGTAATTAATGGCGAAAAATGGCCTTATGTGTGTAATCCTGAAGCATATAATCATCCAAGATGGAACAAATAAGGACTTAATAAAATGACATATTCTTTACTTCATACAAACAAAGTTATTGCAGGAGCTGGTTGTGTTGCTCAAATAACAGATGTTGTGAATAGTTTTGATGCGACTAATGTGGTGATCATTACGGATCAAGGAGTTTTTAATGCAGGGCTTATCAATGAACCTAAAATGTTGTTGGAACAAGCTGGAGTCAATGTTCATGTAATTAGTGATACACCTCCGGAACCACCTGTAGATAAAGTGAATGATATTTATAAGGTTGCTATGCAATTCAATGTCGAAATGGTAATCGGTATCGGGGGAGGTAGTGCGATGGATACCGCTAAACTGGTGGCGATTTTATTAAATAATCATGTAGCATTACGAGATGTAGTTGATGGTAAAGTAAAATTTAAGAATCGCGGTATTCCTACATTAATGATTCCGACTACATCCGGCACCGGTTCAGAAGCGACACAAAATTCTATTGTATTAGTACCTGAAAGAGAACTTAAAGTCGGTATTGTAGATGAAAAAATGTTGCCAAACTGCGTTATTTTAGATCCTAAAATGACAACGGGGTTACCAAAACATATCACTGCAAATACGGGTATTGATGCTTTATGTCATGCCATTGAATGTTATATTTCTAAAAAGTGTAGCCCGTTTACCGAGATGTTTGCTTTAAAATCAATTGAGCTTATAGCTAAAAGTATTCGTATTGCTTATGAAGACGGTCATAATCTGCAGGCTCGTGAAAATATGCTATTAGGCTCTTATTTAGGTGGTGTAAGTATTGCTACGTCAAGTACGGTAGCTGTTCATGCTTTATCTTACCCATTAGGAGGGAAATATCATATTCCTCATGGCTTATCTAATGCAATTTTATTGCCAGATGTGATGAAATTTAATCTGGATGCCTGTGTTGAGAAATTTGCTCGAATAGCTAAGGCAATGGACTTAAATATTGCGGGCTTAACGGAACAAGAGGCGGCCGAAGCAATGATTGAAGAACTTTATGCATTAATTAGGGATTTGAATATTAAATGTGATCTTAAAACAGTGGGTATCACAGAAGATATATTAGATGAACTGGTTGACGCCGGATATTCTGTAAGACGATTGTTAGATAACAATCCAAAAGAAATGACAAAACAAGATATTAGAGGTATTTATAAAAAAATACTCTGATTTGTTTATCCTAATAGCGATGGTTTTCATCGCTATTTTTTTACTTGTTGAAACTTTAAAATCAAAAATGATTTATTTTAATCAAATTTTACGAATTTGATAACTAGATCACATTTTTCAATAGAATAATATTATATATTATCTCAAAGTGATTTTTATTAATCACAGGTAAGACGGTTAATATTATGTTTAGAGTTGTGGGAGAAATTAATATGAAGAAATATATTTCAGATAAGAATTTTCTTGCCGGTTTTATATTTTTCTTTGTTTCTGCATTTTATTTAATTAGTGCATTTCAGATAGAAACTAAAAATTTAGTTAGTGTAGAGGCTGATTTTATGCCAATAATTTATGGTTCTTTACTGCTAACAACATCTATTGTATTGATGATAACCTCATTTTTTAAAATCAGAAATACAGTAGTTAATAAAGAGAATAAGGAAACTGATTGGAAAAGAATTTTTTCTGTAATTGGTTTGGTATTTGTATATGTTTTATTAATGCAATATATAGGTTTTATTGTAACGTCCATTCCATTTTTATTCTGTTTATCCGTATTGTTAACCCCTCTATATATTAAGAAGAATTACATCGTTTATAGTATTTTTTCTATTGTCTTACCGATTCTTGCATACTTCTTATTTAGTTATTATCTGAATTTAACAATGCCATCCGGGTTTTTATTTTAAAGGAGACAATTTATGTTTGAACTATTACTACAAGGAATATCTTCTTTATTTACAATAACTGGTTTAAGTTGTTTGTTAGGCGGTGTATTTATAGGTATTATTTTTGGTTCTGTACCCGGTTTATCAGCAACCATGGCATTGGCATTATTTTTGCCTATTACTTATGCTTTAGATCCTAATATGGCAGTTATTTTATTAATTGCATTATATATCGGGGGAATTTCCGGCGGTTTGATTACCGCTATCTTAACGGGTATCCCGGGTACGCCGTCATCCATAGCAACTTGTTTTGATGGTTATCCAATGACAAAGAGGAATCAAGCATTTAAAGCTTTAGGCGTTGGCGTAACGTTTTCCTTTTTAGGGACGATTTTCTCGACGATTGTTTTAATTTTTCTATCTCCGATTCTGGCAAAAATTGCGATTAAATTTGGTGCTTATGAATACTTTGCCGTTGCACTTTTCTCATTAAGTATGTTAGTTGGTTTGTCTGGTGAAAATATTTGGAAAGGTCTGATTTCCGGATTAATGGGTTGTATGTTTGCTACTGTCGGTATGGATAGTATTGCTTCTGTGAATCGTTTTACATTTGGTTCCGAAGAAATTGCCTATGGATTTGATGTACTACCTGTATTAATCGGATTATTTGCTATTAATGAAATTATTGCGAAGGCTGATACGGTTAAAACTGAACATCAAAATATGCAGGTTATTACAGCAATTAGAATGGAAAAAGGGTTAGGTTTTTCTCTTAAAGAATTTTTTGGACAAATAAAAAACTTTTTTGTTTGCTCATCTTTAGGAACTGGTATTGGTATTTTACCTGGTATTGGCGGTGGTGCTGCCAATGTAATGGCATATACGGTATCCAAATCAATATCTAAACATCCTGAAAAATATGGAACCGGTATTATTGACGGTGTTGTTGCCTCCGAATCTTCTAATAACGCCGCAGTTGGTGGTGCATTAGTTCCATTATTAGCCCTGGGCATTCCCGGTGATACGGTAACCGCAATTTTATTAGGCGGATTAACATTACATGGCATTATTCCCGGCCCATTAATGTTTACTGAAAATGTTGGAACAGTTTATGCAATTTTTACTGCCATGCTGTTTGGTTCTGTTGTAATGTTTATTATGGAATTTTACGGATTAAGACTATTTACCAAAATTTTATCTATCCCTAAACATTTCTTATTACCGGCAATTTTTCTTTTCTGCATTATAGGTGCCTTTGGGGTAAGAAATAATTTCTTTGATGTATGGGCGACAGTCTTATTCGGCATCATAGGTTTTAGTTTCTATAAACTATCAATTCCTGCCGCGCCGTTCATTTTAGGTTTTATTATTGGTCCTTTAGCGGAAATTAATTTAAGACGAGGTTTAATGTTCTCACAAGGTGATTTTACCGCATTCTTTAAAGCGCCAATAGCCTTAACATTTTTTATTTTAACCGGGTTAGTAATTGTATTTGCAGTGAAATCAAGAATTAAGAAACATAACTAAAGTTCTCAAGGAGTCTTTCTATGAAAAAAGTAATTAGCTTAATTTGCGCAAGCATTCTGAGTTTAGGTATTGTTGGATGTGATAAAAAAATAGATTCAACAAATGTTGCTCAATCTGACGATAGTTGGCCTCAAAAGACCATTACATTGATAGTTCCGTTTGGTGCCGGTGGAGATACGGATTTCCATGCCCGAAATTTAGCCAGCCATTTGGAAAAAGAATTGGGTGCGCGAATTATAGTAAATAATGTTTCCGGTGCAAATGGTAATGCCGGGATGAAGCAAGTTGTGAGTGCAAAACCTGATGGATATACCGCTTTATTTTTCCATGAGTCAATGTTAACAAATAAAGTTGTTGGTTTAGCGCAGCAAGCACATGAAGCATTGTCTCCAGTAGCGGCAACTATTGTTGATGATTCTTATGTAATCGCAGCTAATGCAAAAAGTGGTCTTAAAAATTTAACGGATCTTATAAATAAAGCGAAATCAGAACCCGGAAAATTAATCTATGCTTCATCTGTCGGTGGGTATTCATATTATTTAGGACGTGTATTAGAACAAAAAACAGGTATTGATTTTAATATTGTTGATGCCGGTGGTGGTAGTGATCGTAATGCGGCGTTATTGGCGGGCAAAATTGATGTTAATGTGAATCCTTATGGTGTAATGAAATCTTATTTTGATTCCGGTGATTTTATTGCATTAGCGACAATAAATAATGAACGTAATAAATTATTTCCGAATGTACCGACCGCAAAAGAACAAGGATTTGACTGGAATGCAGAACGTTATTATTTCTTAAGCTTCCCTAAAGGTACTGATGAGAAAATCATATCAAAAATGGAACAGGCAATAAAAACTGTTGTGGATAATCCGGATTTTCGTAAGAAAACAGAAGATGCTTACAGTGTCTCTCCAACATTTGTAGGAACTAAGGACTTACTCAATCATCTTGATAGTGCGTTAAAAGAATTTGAAACTAATAAAGATTTAGTGAATAATTAAACAGAAAATAATCCCCTTTGAAGATGTTTTCAAAGGGGATTTCTTTAAGGGTATTAAATACTTAAAGGAGAATCTGTTATGTCTGTGGATAGACAAAACGCTATAAAATTATTTCTTAGAAGCCACAATATGGCGACAGTTGAACAATTAGTTAAAATCACTAATTCATCGCCTGCGACTATCCGTCGCGACCTAATCAAACTAGATGATGCCGGCATTATCAATCGAACTCATGGCGGAGTGAGTTTAAGGGATTCCTTCCCATACCAACCCACAACCAATGAAAAGCAATATCAGCATGTGACGGAAAAAGAGAATATCGCCGATTATGTGGTATCGCTAATCTCACCAGGGGATTCCGTATTATTGGATGCGGGGACCACGACACTATGTATTGCCAAAAAATTAGTCAATATTCCTTTAAGAGTGATTACAAGTGATTTACATATCGCCTTGCTGCTTTCGGAATATAAACAAATTGATATTGTGATGACCGGCGGAGCAATTGATAAAAGCAGTCAATCCTGCATTGGGCAACACGGATTGGATTTGTTGCAGAACATTAACCCGGATTTTGCTTTTGTGAGTTGTAATTCCTGGTCTATCGAACGGGGAATTACGGCACCGACGGAAGATAAAGCGAACCTGAAGAAATGTTTGTTACAAAATTCGCGCAGAAAGGTGCTAGTGGCGGATAGCAGTAAATATGGTAAATGCTCTTTGTTTAAGGTGATCGAGCTAAATCGACTTACCGATATTATTACTGATCATAATTTACCGCAAAGCGCTCAAAAAGCGCTTAATGAGCTGGATCTCTCGGTGGCGTTTGCCTAGTTATTAATTTTTATTATTGAACAAAGCCCGCTAGTTTTAAATTAACGGGCTTTGCTATTATTCCGCATCGGAATCCCGCTTATCTTCTAAAGCGCGCCGACATAACTGCACAAAAAAAGCGAGATAATTCACCATCTCGCTTTTTTTTCATATATTGAAACGGTATTACTATTTTCTAAAACTTAAACACCATATTGTCTTCATATTTTCCTGAGTAACTCGAAGAAGTTTTCACGATAACACGCTCATAATTTTCGAACGCCTGCCAATTATCCCATTTATCTTCAATCATTGCCTCGATGAAGCGCACAAACTCAGACTTAGAAGAACTGAAGAATACATAAGGAGGACGTGTTAGATGAACTAAACGCAAGAAATCTATCAAGTCAAAATAGTTTTCCTGCTTGTAGCTTGCCTGTTGTGTGCATAAATATGGCGGATCTAATACAAACAATGCTTTCGGGTCTGTTTGGTATTTTGGCAGCAATGTATGGAAGCTCTCGCTCACTACTTCGATACCATCTAAATAGCCATCTGCACTTGGATAATCAGACTTTCTAATGCAATTCCAAAAATCTTCTTTAAATAGCTCATCGAGAGTTTTCACTTGCTGACCGCTGAAACATAGCCACGAACATAAAATATGTTCGTTGATATAGCCGTCAAAGCCTTTAATCACGTCGATAATTTGAGTTTTAATATCATTCGGCACTTTCTTGGATTTTGCACAATTCGCTAACAGAGGATAAATTGCTTGGCGTAAGCGGTTGATATCGTCGATATGTGCCAAGCGTTCTGCATAGCCGTCAAAATCGTTGTAAATTACCGTCGCTTCCGGTTTTAGGTGTTTTGCTACGTGACTTAGTAAACCTGAACCTCCGAAAGCATCAATAATTGTCCAGCCTTCGCCGTCGTTCGGGATGTCTTCAAGCAAACGTTCGAAATGTTTTAAAAACATTCTTTTTTGCCCAATAAATGGTAAAGGAGCTTGCTTAAACATTGCGGACTCCTTTACACTTACCTTGCTTGCTTGCTTGCTTGCTTGCTTGCTTGCTTGCTTGCTTGCTTGCTTGCTTGCTTGCTTTTAGGATTATGTGCTTGTGCTGCCATTGCTACAACGGCTAATGCCACTAGATTTTTCTTCATTTAATATCCTTTTTTAAACATCACAGCTAATTGATTAGGGCTGAAACGCCAGCCTTCTTCGGTCGCGAAGATTGCATTAAAGCACCACTCGGAACAGAAGTATTTTGAGCGTTTTTGCTTAATACCGAGTACTACACCTAATGCGCCCCACCAGTCGTAATGTTTGCCTTTAGTTTGCTCGAAATAGTGCTTAATCTGTTCCTCAGTAACATTTTGTAGAGGAATAAGAACCCATTTTCCATCACGCACATTGATTTGTTTGCAACGCACACCTTTATCTTGCACTGATGATGAATAGCAGTCGTATATCACTTCATGTTCATAGTGTGAGCCGCTCGTAAATTGACGGCGTTCAACGACTAATTCACAATGGCTAAAATCACCTTTAGTGAAGTTACGAGTGATTGCATCGGCAAAAGCTTTCCACGGTTCTTTTGCCCACGAACGCTTATTTTTATATAACGCCAAATACACTTGATTAGCCATTGTTGTATGCCTCCGCTAGGTTGTCCATTTGCTGAATAATGTCGTCATAAATTGTCTGCATTTCATCTTCGGTTAAGTTCGGCTTTTTCAATTCGTACTTACGCATGCGCTGATTAGCCAGTTCCACCAATAATTTACGCAAGCCTTCTGCCTGCACCAAAATTAAATTGGTTGCCGTGACATTATCAATACCAGCCTTAGTAGCAAAATCAGCAATAAAACGGCTTACTTCGCCTTGATAGTTTGCTGCTTTAAAGGCTACCGCAGCCGCTTCACGTTGGGCGTATTCGATTTCAAACCGTGTCCAAATGCTGTAAATTCTAGAAGCTTTATTATCCACACCATCAATAAATTGCTGTAACTTTTGCGCTTTCAACTCAGCTTGTTTCTCCGCCCTCAATACCCATACCTCGCCGTTCCATTCGCAATTCGGGTCTGATGGCTGTAAAGCGGTCAGATTTTCGGGAATTTTTCCCAATTCCGAGATGGTGACTTCTGCTTTGGTTTGCGTGTTGTAATAAACTTCGCCACGGTGGTCTTCGACGTATTGCCACACTTTGCCTGTCCATTGCACCGCAAAGCCTTGTCTAGCGGCTTTCGGTTCACTCAATACGGCATTAGCGCTCAAGCTACCACCTTCGCTGATGTATTGTTCTTCGCTGTGCACATAAACGCCTTGTGCATCAATCACATGAACGGTCATAAAACCGCTCTCAATCGCAAAGCCTTGATTATCAAATTGTACTGTCATTGTTCACTTCCTTATTTCGCCAAGCAGATATATTGAAATGCCACGTTTCGAGGGCGAGTTTCGTTCCCGCCTGTATTTGAGATTAAGTTAGCTACACTATTTTTTTCACTGACAATCTCACCTGATTTGTTTGCTGCAAGTAACAGACCGTCAGCGCCACTCAATAACCAGCCAGAGTTATTGATAGCTGAAAAAGTGGAGATCTTCGCACCGAATTCTCCCGAACTATTAGCATATCGAGTAACAGTTACATAATGAGTGTGTGCTGAGAGTTCCGCACCCTGCGAACGCAACAACTCTCGTGAACTATCCACGCCTCGCCCATTATCCCAACCTCGAATAAATTCGCCTCGCAAATCAGGCAGCCTGCCAGACGGGTATTTCTTCGCCAGCTCTGGGTAAGTGGTGGTGCTGAAGGTTTGCCCATTAAACGCCAAGCAGCCATCAGGCACGGCAGAGAGCGGATAAGGGAAAGGAATGCCGATGAGCAGATTTTTGAGTGTAGAAAATGCCTCATTTGTGGCTTTTTTGCCAATTTCGGCTAGAAGCGTTTCTTTGAGGCTTTCGTCTTCGCCCATGGCTTGCGCAATTTCGGCAAGCGTATCCAATGTTTCTGGTGCGCTGCCAACTAAGGCAGAAATCGCATTCGACACAAATTGCGTTGTCGCAAGCTGTTCGGTAGCAGTGCCAGTTTTCGCTGTGGGCGCTTTCGGTGTGCCTGTGAACGTTGGGCTGGCGATGGGCGCACGTTTTTCGACATCTTGCTTTAAATACTCCGTGCGTTTTCCAAGCTGAATAGCTTGACGATTGTCAATGCCGTCAGGTCCACCCATTACAGGGTCAGATGTTTCTAACTGATAAATTTCTTCTGCCCATTCAGGGGTTAAAATTAAACTTGCCATTTACTCTCCTTAAATTGATTAAGCCGTACCACGGTTGTACTGCCCATTGCGAGTTGCTTTGCCATTGTGTTGTAGGGCTACCGTGCGATAATCCAAACTTGCTAACACACACCGAGCTGGTGCAAAAACACGTAATGTTTTGCGTAATAGTGCCGCTTGTTCATTAGTAATTGCTGTTTTTAAAATCACACGATAATGCGCCCATTTGCTTCGGTCGCCGTGGAAGTAAGCGCCGTCACGCACGAAAGAGCCATCACGACGCTTGTCAAACAGTCCTTCTAAAAATTCCACTTCACCAAAGCCAAGTTGGCGAATAATTTCTCGAATTGCCCACGGCGTGCCTTTATAACGGTGCAATTCCACCGCACGTTTAATCAGCTTACGTTTGGCATCTTCACTTTCAGCCAAAAGCCAGCCGTCATAACCTGTTACACTCCATTTTTCAGCCAGCAATTCTAAAAATGCCGTTGGCACAAGGTAGGTGAAACTGGTCATTATTTGCGATTTATCGAGCGAATTTAACCGCTTGCCAAGGTCGGCAAGTGCGGTGAATTTTTTGTCCGTTTCGATAATCGCAGGGTATTGCAACTTAGCCATCTTGCCGTTCCCCATTGATGTTTATTGTGATGCTTTCACATTCCGCCCATTGTTGTTTGGTGAGTTTGGTAAGTGTTGGGCTGGCCAGCGTGACGTTATAGACACCAGCCACTTTTAAGGCAGCTTGAATATCTAACGGCACAATATCTGCCCCAAGTAGCTGCGTGCGAGATGAAATAAAGGCACGCAAAGCGGCTTCAGCTTGAACTTTCACGTCGCTTTCTGCCACGGTTTCGAGTAAATCCAAATTGGCGACCACGGAATAAGCCACACGTTCAGGCGAACTCACTACAACCGTGTCACACAAAGGTCTGAGTTTTTCGCCACTGATATGGTCTTTAACCTTGTTGAGCAGAATCGACGACGGCAGACCTTGCTTAGTGAGTATCGTCACTTGCACCGTACCTCCAACGGGCGTGGCAATATCTACATCGGCGATATATTGCGACACGCTACGAGTGTGATATTCGTAAGCCGCCACCGAACCACAGGTGGTAAAAGCTTCAGGGGCGAGTAAAATCCGTTTGCGATAATCGTCATCGCTTTCGGTATCAATGCCGTTATCCGACACATCAATATTGCTGACGGTAACCTTGGCATCGAGTGTGCTTTTTAGCGTTTTTACTTGCCCTAATTGCCAACCGTTGCCCACCGCGCCAGTGATTTGGCAAATGCCAACCACATCCACATAAGACTCCGTTGAGCTGATGCGGACTTCCGTATCGGTGGCAAACACCACGTTATCGGTCGCCGCAACCAGAGTGCCTTCGGGAATAACCACTGCGTCGTGATCGCCTTCCACGGAAAAACGCAAGGTCACTTCCGCAGGTAGGTCAGATAAGCGGTAACAGCCCATCGGCTCGCCGCATAAATCCAACGCCAAGCCTGTGGCGAATTGCGGAAAGGTTTGTAAAAAAGCGTGGTTAATCCCTTGACGAACCAGTTGTTCACGGTAGGCGTAGGATTGAATAATTGAGCGTTCAATATGAGCAGGTCGCAAGGTTTTGCCTGTGCGTTTTTCGTAGTCCGCAATGGTTTCCGCCAACACGATTTTCACGTCATCATTGATAATTTTGATTGCTTCTGTCATTACTAAACCTTACTGCTGCACTTGTGTTCGATAAATTTCACGGTAAACGTCATCGGTTAAAGACCAGGACACCGTAAAGGTAAAATGCGGTGCTTCTCCGTCCACTAACACTTCATCAATCACAATACGGTTTTCCCATTTCTGCAAGGCTTGCGTGATTTCACGCACAAAATTTGGCACAGCTACATCTTCGGGGTAATCAATAAATTTGAAATGATCACTGCCAAATTCGGGGCGTAGAATGTCCGTGCCTTTCTGGGTAGAAAGAATATTCGCAATGCAAAGATGAATATCATCAACGCCTGAAACAACGGAAACACCGTCGGTTTCAGGGGCTAATTGCCAGTGAGTAGATTGGATTTGTGTATTCATAGCCCCCATTATCGGGGGCGGAAGGAATTTTGGATTTTAAACCAAGTTAAAGAATTATTTATTCGGCTGTGGACTGCTACCGTGCGTATGCGTGCCTAACTCAACAGTGCCTTGTTTCACTTTCGGTGCAGATACTTCTTCGCCTGAAGTGATTTTGCCTGTTGCATGCAATTTTCCATTTACAACTGTATCCGCGTTAATTGTAGCGCCAGCACCAGCGGTAACGGTAACATGTCCTTTCGTATTCACAACCACATCGCCTGTTTTGCGGTTGTGCGAAATTTCAGTGCCGTTTTTAAATTTATGACACCATATTTCCGCATTAGCAACGGGCGTGGGATCTTGGTCGTTATAAATTGCCCCCAGCACGCAGCCGCCTTCACCACGGGCATCCAGTAAAAGTGCCACCAATTCGTCCTTATCCGGCAAGCAATAAAACTGATTACCGCCCGCGTTGGGCGTAAGAAAAGGCAGCCACGCGGTTTCCAAATCTTCAAGCGCGGGGATTTTACACCGCACTTTGTGCTTGGCGGCGTCCACTTCAGTCACAATACCTTCTTGATAAGTGGCGCCGAAATTATGCGTTTGCATTGGTTTTCTCCATTCCTAATGTGATTAGATCATCAGCGATAAATTCCAACATTCGCACTTCAATCTCGGTGGTGTAGCCTGAATTTCGTCCGAAACTGTGGCGAGAAGATTTGATCAGATACTTACCACTAAATACGCCTAAATTTTTGAGCAAAATTGTCGCTCCTGCTACCAGTTCAGGATTACCGATTAACGTAATATTGCCTGCGGTTTGGTTGTCATTTTGTTCTGCCAAAGCGGCTTCGCCACGAGCGTCGATTTGCTCTTGGGTTTCGCCACGGGTCACCACTTTCAGCGTGTCTTCACTTGACGCTTTTACCTGTTTTAAATTAGGGCGAAGTGCGGTCGCTTTTTTGCGTTTTTTTACCACTTTTTTACCGCTTGCATCAAAACCGCTGATGTCCACCGCTTTTGCGGTGTCTTTAATGCGATCTCGCAAGCTCAAGCTAATGGTGTCACGTTCTTCCAAAATCAAAACCGGCTCGCTTTTCCCCAGTTCGGTTTTGTCGGTAAAAATCAGCTGACTACCCACAATTTTAAAACTGTGATGATATTCACGAGCAAGACGTGCCAAAAATTCCACATCACGCTCTTGATATTGCGTAATCCGCTTAATGGGAATGGCTTTGATTTTACCGACCAGTTTCAGCTTCAAACTATCAGCCACTTTCGCTACCACTTGCGCCAGTGTGGTGTTCTCGTAGGCTTTCGGTTTTAGTGTGCGGTTCGCTTTGCTTATGCCTGTGCTTAGTGCTTTTAAATTAATGGTGGACGGTTTATAGCGGTATTCCACTTCGTCAATTTCAAACTCACCAATATCAACCAACAACGAATCTTTATAACCAATCGCCGCTCTTAATTTATCGCCTTGGGTCGGAAACCATTGGCGCACCCACTTGCCGCTGATATCTTCAAATTCCACCGTTAACTCATCGCTTTGTCCTTCCAAATGGTCGGTGTAAGTAAACTGTACTAAGCGCGGTTCAATATCTGCTGTGATGTTGGTTTTCTCATAACACAATGAAAAGTCAGGTTTTGGTACGTTACTCATTTGTTCCCCTTAGCCAAGGCGGCATATTTTCATTGCTGGTTGGTTTCACATTTAACACGGGGATATAAATGGTCACGCCCGTCGGCAACACTTCGCAAAAGCTGATATGCGGATTGGCATCAATAATCCGTCCATATTCCAAGGCATCTCCGTAATACTGATAACTTAAGTTATCCCAACGTTCGCCCTGTTTGACGATATGTTTAAGCAAGGTCTGTGTCGTCATTGTCTTTCTCCGTATCTGGTTCATCATCAGCACGCAACACGATCCAAGCCGTCATTTCCGCCACAGGTTTAGCGAGATAATCAAAACTTTCATTGACTGACGATAAAGCATTATCCGCAGGCGTGAACCAATTCGACCAATCATTGCCCGACGCATTGGTGAAACTGTCTTTCAATATTTGTAAGTCGGTATAAATATCATCAATTTTATGACTAAATTTGACCGCACTTGGTAATAAATCCGATAACCCACTTAGCGTATCACTCAATCCCGTGATTTCGCCAAAACTGCCTAACGCTCCGTCCAAATTCCGCAAAGCAAGGGGCAAATAACCGAGTGCCGTTGCCGGGTCGTCAGCAAATTTTCGTATGACGGCTACGGTATTTTGCACTTCGTCCACTAAACGCTTGCCTTGGTTGTAAAGTTCTACACCACGACTAACGGCATTTTTAACCGTGGAAAGCGTGCTGACAACACCGCTTGGCAATATCGAGCCTAACAGCGAATTGCTACCAAAATTCAAGGCATCACCGAATAAGCTGTCTTCGCTGTCACCCACAAATTCTTTAAGTGAAATCGTCATTTCACGACACAATGCATTGCCGTATTTATCGGTAAACAGAGTGGTGGAAGAAAGCTGCGTGATTACATAATTACCCTTATATTTTCCACGCCCCCAAATCAACGCAAGGGCATTTTGTTCCGCTTTGGCAGTAAGTAATGCCTGATAGCGACTTTCTACACCACCGATTTTGTGGTGCAGACGAATAGCAAAGCTCAATTCATTAAGTTTTTCACCCATTGCTTGCAACCGTGGTTTGCCTTTGAGTACGGCATGTTCGGCAAATTCAGCGGCAAAGGTTTCGCTAAATTCGGTTAAATCAATGGCCTCAAGGGCGATATCGCCCAACATAAAATACATTAATAGGCTCTCCGTTGACGTTGGTCTAACACGCGATTTAACAATCGCTCGAAATCATGGGCGGTCATTTGCAAGGCTTGCGTGATTTGCTCTGTCACACCTTGCGGAGCATTACCGTTTACATTAATGGTTGGGTTAAAGTTTACGACAATGCCGCCTGCATCTTGGTTTACTGTACGTTGTGAAACGGCATTTCTGTTCAGCGGTTCATAATCGCTGAAAATCAACGAATCTCGACCGCCTGCACTAGGGTTAAAGTCAGGCGTTTTCAGGCTCGGTTGGCTTAAGCCGAGCAAGTTGCCGACAACATTTGCCCCAAATTTCACATCGTCCCAAAGCGAACCGAAAAAGCCTTTTTCTTTACTTAAAATCGGTTCCGCTATAGTTTTTACCGGTGTAAAAAGTGGCTCAGATTTGACTGTACTTTGCATTTTATCCAGCGTTTGCATTCGTTGGATATATTGCAGGCGTGCGTTTTTCATCGTTACAGGCGTTGGCATTTCAGAAGTCTGAACACTTGGCGCCAAAACCTGTTCGGATTTGACCGCACTTTGTATTAATGCCGGTTTTGAGACTTGCTTAGCCGATTTTTTGATTACCGGCGTTACCGATTGCGCAACCGGTTTTATGGGGACTGTAATAGCGTTTTTTGCCATATCTACAGCAAAATCCGCCATATCCTGTACTGGGGTTTTAACCTGCATTGGCTGTGTAACCGGCGAAGGAATGCTTTTCGGTGCGGCATTTTTCATTTTGTCGCCCATTGCCAATACGGCGTCAGCCGCCAATACCGCATTTTTTGCTACACCAATTGCCAAACCTTGTGCGATATTATCGCCGTATTCCATAAAGACGCGGCTCGGAGAATGGATTTTCATTTCCCCGGTAAACCAGCCTTTAATAGATTGCCCTAAGCCAATAACCCAATCTTTCGCACCGTTCCAGGCGCGTCGAATACCATTGACTAAACCGTCAATGATATTTTTACCGAAACCGCTGAAGCTATTTGGCAAATCCACGCCGAACCAGCTCATTACCGGGCGGAAAATTTGATAGAACAATCCTAACGGTGACCAGTTCAGAATGGTGGCGGTGATGTTACCGATACCGGAGGAAAAGAACCCTTTGATATTGTCCCACGCCGCCGAGAAATATCCGGTAACGGTTTGCCATAAACTGCCGAATTTAGCGCTTAACCAGCTCCAGTTATCCCAAATCAGGTATGCACCCAGGGCAATACCGGTAATCGCCAGACCGATAGGATTCGTCAGCAGGGCACGCCCCATCATAAACATGGCTTTACCGAATGTGAGCGCCATATCCAGCACTTTGACGCCCAAGGTAGCAAACAACAAACCGCCTAATTTCAGCCACTTGAACACCGTCCCCAATACGCTGACGAACATGCCTATCGGCTTAGACAGACCAATCCAAGCCATGCCTGAAACGCCGATAACCGCGCTTAATGCGGAAAATCCCGTCACCACTCCGGCAATAGCACCGCCGACATAAATAAAGGTATCGACCAAGCCTTCATGTTCTTTGGCAAAATCCGTCACACGGTGCATCAGTTTCGCCAGACCGCCGGAAACCGTGTTAATAATCGGTAAAAATCTTGCGCCGACAACTTTAAAGAATTCATCCGTGCTTTGGCTTAATAATTTCAATCCGTTTTCCGTGGTGGCGGAACGGGAGGCGAATTCTTTCTCCATGGAACCGAGATATTTTAAATTGCCGTTGGCGTCGGTTTCCTGCAAAGTTCTCAGGCTTTTATCCAGCACATTCACATTGCCGGCTAATACGGCGACATCATCGGCATATTCACGCCCGAACAGATCAACCAACACGCCCATGGCTTTGTCTTTCGGCAGTTTTTCCAATCGTTTTAGAAAATCCACTAACGCCGCTTGCCCGTCTTTGGCGATATTGCGCTTTAACTGTTTAGCGGAAATGCCCACTTGATTTAAGGCGCCCTGGAAGGCTTTGCCGCCTTTCTCCGCCGTCATTAATTTAGTCAGCATGCCGTTAATGGCGGTGCCGGCGACTTGCGGCGCTTTACCTAAACTAATGAAGGAATTCGTCAGTGCCGCCGCCGCATTTTCGCTTAACCCGAACTGTTTTGCCGTTCCGCCGACGCGGCTCATGGCATTGACAATATCCGCCGCTCTTGCCGGCGAGTTATTGGACAGCTCATTAATAGCGTCGCCTAAATTGCCCAACTTGGTAATCGGAATGCCGTAGACATTGGCGATTTTTGCCATGGCGTCCCCGGAGGCGTCGGCGGACATATCAAACGCCACCGACATCTTGGCAATAGTGGTGGTGAAGCTTTTCAAATCTTCTTCCGCCACGCCCAACTGACCGCCGGAGGCGGTAATCGCGGCAAGTTCTTCCGCCGCCATCGGGATGGTGCGGGTCATATCCAGAATATCGTTGGACAGATTTTTAAAACCTTCCGGCGTTTTAAAGTCCACGACTTTTTGCACATCCGCCATGGCGGATTCGAATTTCATCGCAGGTTCCGCCAAACCCAGCACTGCATTGCCGCTGGCTTTAATGCCGGTCAAGGCACCGGTTACGCCAAGTGCGGTCATTTTTCCGAGCGTTTTCAACTTGGCGGAGGTCGCAACAGACTGATCCCGCAATGTGGCAATCGTGCTTTTTACCCGGTTGAGTCCGGCAATCGCACTGCCGACACTGGCGCCAATCATTAAAGCGATTGATAAATTGGATGACATGCTTTATAGTTCCTTTAGATTCCTACGGAGGCAAAGCGATATGCTTAAATTTATTGATACCCTGTTTCTGGTATTTGCCTGGTTACTGATGACGGTGGCGGGATTGGCTATGCTTTCGGTCGGCTTGTACTATTACCCGCTAATGACCGCCGTGTTATTCGGCTTGCTGTTGCTTGCGCCGGTGCTGATTGCAGCGGATAAATACCTGGTTAACATCAACATGCCGGCAAGTGCGCCAAAATGGTTGCAAGCCCGTCATGGCGCGCTGACCAATATTCAGCAAACCTTATGGCGAACAGCCGAAACCGAATTGAAAAAAGCTCACCATTAACAAACAAAGCCGCTAAACAGCGGCTTTCGTATAATTGGCATCAATCTGCCGTTTGGCTTGTTTAAGCCACCGTTCGATTTCATTCAGCGTCATTTCTTCCAATTCCGAATGGGAAAACCCAAACCAAAAAGCAAGATCCGCCAAGGCGTTATCCAGGCCGTCTAGGCTGACTTTCCCTGCACCATCTCCGTAAAGGCTTTTTGCAGTTTGCCGTAGTCCGCAATATCCAATTCGTCAATATCTTCCGGCACCAAACCGACCAACTGGGCAAACATAAAGATTTCCTGTTCCGCTTCGGTTTTTTGTGCACTCATGCGGCGCATATCTTTGGCTTTTGCGCGGCGCATCTTCAGTTCCGTCACGGTATTGCCTTCGCCGTCTTTAATCGGATAATCCAACTGGATAGTGCGGAAAACCAATAAATCATCTAATTTCTGGGACATAAAAAAACTCCATTGTGGGTTATTGTTTAACTTCACAATGGAGTTTACGCCGACTGCCGTCGGAGAGATTTTAAAGAGATTTAAAGGTTTACTGACCGACATTGGTGCGGTATTTACTTAATACATCTTCGCCGTTGACACGGAAAATATTGGCAAATACATCAATAAACAGAATTTCTTTGCCGGCAACGGTTTGCTTGATGGAATGCACCGCAAAGGTATCGTCGAATTTGGCGTTTTCCTTGCTCTCCACATCCGTGCCGCCGATTTTCACCGAGGATACATTCATGATAGTGACCATCGGCTCTTCCGCCGCCAACCCTTGCGCATTAAATACTTGCAAGTTTGAACGGCATTGCAGTTGGAAGTTTTTGAACGGGTTGTACAGCTTCGCACGCACTTCCGGGTAATAACTGTCCCAGTTCACGCCGCCTTCAATAGCTTTGGCGCCGGACGGCAGTTTGATGGTACCGAAAAGGCCCAGCCCCTTATGGTCAACCATTTCAAATTCAATATCGGGAATTTTGATTTGTTGCGCCTTGCCGATTTGTGAATTACCGTCGATGTACACATTGGCATTCACAATTTGATTAATCGCAATACTCATAGTTTATCTGTCCTTATCGTTGTGATACCAGGTTCGCCAAATAAGTACGAGTCATCACGGATTTATTGCTAATCCGCTCGCCCGGAATTTTCGGCGTGTAATCGTAAATTAACGGAATCTGACCCTGACTGAAGGCATCCACTAAATCGTAGTCATAATCCAAGCCCACCGAATAACCTACCAGCGATTTTTGGCTGCGCAGGAAAGTATCAATAGTTTCAATAAAACTATCGATTAAGGCGTCATCAATCGGCTTATCAATGAACTGTAATTCCGCCTGACGAATAGATTCGTCGATAATATCACCGGTACGGGACGCCACTTCAAAACAGCTGATATGCGTTTCGGTCGGATAGTTTGATGAGCGGTTACCCCACAAGCGAAAACCCGTGCCGAAGCTGTTGAAAATCGTGGTAATCCCCACCGCATTTAAGCGGTTGGTTTCCGATTGAATATCGTCCACACGTGCGGTCAGCGGAATTTCCATACCGATAACACCGCTGAGTTCGTGATTCGAGGTTGAGAACCAATAACCTTCATCCACGTCTACTTTCATACGCAAACCGGCGGCATGCGTAGCAAGGCTTTCTAGGTTATTGCTTGACCCCAGTGCATAAGGGAAGAAATGCCGCACGTTTTCATTGGAAGCCGATGCATTAATCGTACCGAGTGAACCACGACCTTGAATCGCTTTGGATAGGCTCGTGCCTTTCGGTAACTGAACGTACGCCTTGGCGTGCATTTGGTCTGCCAGCGTTGCCAGGGCAGCCGCACAGCTGGCGGTTTTGTCGTATTCCGGGCAAATCAGAATTTTGGCGTCCGCACCGTACA
Source organism: [Mannheimia] succiniciproducens MBEL55E (assembly GCF_000007745.1). Taxonomy (GTDB): domain Bacteria; phylum Pseudomonadota; class Gammaproteobacteria; order Enterobacterales; family Pasteurellaceae; genus Basfia; species Basfia succiniciproducens. Next base: position 87,958 of record NC_006300.1, read on the forward strand.
GGTTAAAACCGTCACGTAAGAGTTCAAAGCCCTGGCGTTTACCGGTTAAGCTGTCCACACCGCCTTTGATGTCATCTTCGGTGACCTTTTCAGGGTCGGCATACACATAGCTTGCGGTTAAGTCTTGTTCGCCCGCCGCCACGGTTAAAGTGATTTCGCCCGATTCGAGATTGACACTGTAAGTTTCGCCTTCGGTTAATAGCGAACCGCCTAATTTGACGTTAGTGACGCTAATTAAGCCTTTCTTTGCCGTGGTCGCCACAAGGGTGTCGCTGTCCTGGGTTAACACTTCGTCCGTCACTGTCGTGCGGTGTTTCGCCGGGTCTAACACATTGACCACATACACCTGACCGCTGGCGTAGCGCGCCAAAATGTCGAAGGCATCAGGCAAAGTAAAGCCCTGGTCTAAAATGGTACCGAACTGTGAAAAGTCTTTTTTGGTTAAACAGACGGTCAATTCGTTTACTGCGCCCATGGGTGCAGTACCGACGATACCGATAATCGCACCGTCTACGGTGCTGACTGCTACGGAACCGCCGTTTACACGTTTGGTTTCCGAGCCATGGTGAAAAGCCATAATCTTCTCCTATGGTTTCTTAGGTTTCTAATCCGGTCGCACAGATTGATCTGCGCGGCGTAAATGTGCGGTGACAAATTTCGGCAAATCCTGCGTCTGGATCTGTTGCACCTGTTGTGTTTCCGTTTGCAATATCAGTTGATATTGCCAGATACCGGTTTCTTCGTCGGTGCCGTTAAAAAATTCGTCCACCAACCAGCACTCGGTGCAATTTACGGGGCGGAACCCCACCATCAATAAGCGCAACTTATCCAGCAAATTCAACGCACCTTCATCATCATGCAAATCACGGGTCAGTACCGTCAGGGCGACTTGTACATGCCGGGTTTGCAGCACCGCTTCCGTGGTACGCGGTTTTTCGAATTTGCTTGCCAGGTAACTAATCAGCACCGCCCCGTTAATATGCGATAAAGAATACGTCCCGGGGTTGTTGGGAAAGAGTTCCACATCCCATTCCGGCAAATTTTCTTTCAAATATTGTGCAATATCGTTCAGAATTGGTTGGGTGGCTGACATCGTTAATATCCGTCGGTATTTATGCGCTGAGTCGCCCGCACTTCGTATTCGCTGTTGTCCGGCAGTAAATCGTTCGATTTTTCTACCGCACTTTCCGCAATGCCTAAATGCAATTTGCCGTTAGCAATTTGTTCCAGTTCCTTCACCGCCTGAGTGTAGGTTTCTTTCACGGTTTCCGGCATTTTGGTTTCCGGACGGCGCGCATACAGCCAATAGCGGGCAAGGGTTAATGCATGCTGACTGATGAGCGTCGGCACTTGCGTAAGCGGCAGGGTGTAACGGGAACGTAACGCCGCATCAATCCGTTCCTCCGCTACTTTAATCGCGGTGTCCAGCACGGTTAAATTCGGCTCCGTCGCCGTCGGCTCGTCATTGCTTAACTGCACCAGCGTTTTACGGGCAAATGCCGTGGTGAGCTCATCAATCGTTACGTACATTATTCAACCTTAGATTCGTCGCCTTTACCGGCGTCTTTTTGTTGCGTTTTTTTCGCGCCATCGGTTTGTTTATTGCCGGTTTGCTTATTGCCGTCTCCCACCGGTTTTACGATGTCCAAATAAATTCCTAGGTTTTCCGCCTGCGCTTCGTCCAATTCGATAGTGGCGCCGATGTCATAACGTTTGCCGTTGTGCAATAACGGGCTGCCTTTTACGGTTGCAGTCACTTTTGCCATGTTGTTTCCTTATGTGTAATGTTGTTTCTGTTTTGAAAACGGTCGCCAGCGACCGTTTTGCCTAAAGTGCGGTCAAAAGAACGGGCGTTTTACACCGCGGATTTGATTAAGTAACCGGCGTCCGTCATTAACAAATATTCTTTGTTGATGTCGGTGGCGCGCGCGTTGTACACCTTGCCGCCCACTTCGTCGTATTTGTCCACCACAAAGGCGCCTTGACGACGGAAGGTATAACCGAAGGACGGTTTATACATTTTGTGTTTGCCGTCCGCCGCTTTTTGCGGTACGTACGCCATCACGATGTCGTTTTCCCATACCGGTTGCGTATCTTGGTCTAATTGGGTGGTGTAACTTGCACGACCGATAGCGATTTGCAAATCGTCCTGACCTTCACCTTTGATTAATTCGGCGAATAATGACGGTGAAAGGGATTTCAAACCGCGCTGTTTCAAAATATCCAACACTTCTTTGTGATTGCGAATCGCCGTCCAGACGTTAGATGAAATCACAATACGGTTCACGCTTTTGCCGCTTGCCATGCGCACGGCTTCGAACGCGTCATCAAAGACTTTAAATAATTGCGAATCCGCATGACTAAACTGGCTGGTACCGGATAACACGATTTTGTTTTTCGCACCGTATGCGGCTTCATTGGTGACTAAGGCTTTGATGCGCAATTCGCGATTCAGCGCCATTTTTTCCATCACTAAATCGACGGCGAATTGTTCATAGTCGAAGTCCGCTTCTTTACCTTCGCGGTAGTCAATCGGATAGGCTAAATCTTTTTCGCCTAATGCGATGTCTTCCGTGGTGACTTTCGCCGGCGTAATTTTGTTGCTTGCCGCATGCAATTCGCGTTCGTCGTTTTCGGTTACGAAAGCTTCTTTACCGAATTTAGGCAAGCGTGCGCCTTCTTTCGGTACATCGGCGATTGGCAATAATAATTCGCCCACGAATTCGTTATTGTGATAACCCAACGCATATTGGGTTAAGACGGGATCTGTTAGGCGAGTCGCTACTTTTTGTCCTGCCATTTTTATTTCCTTTGGTTGATATTGATAGGGTTAACGTGTCAATTACTTCACGGCGCCTAAGGCGGTGACGTAATCCACATTATGTTCTTTCATGTACGCACGAATACGGCGATCGAGTTCAATGCGGGTAGGGTCGTCCGTTTCCGCATATTCCACTTCGTCCGGCGGCGTGTCTTTCGTTTTGTCCGAGGTCGCCACTTCACCGAACTCAATGATTTTCGGCGATTGTGAAAGTGCGGTCTTAAATTGGCTTAATACGTCCTGTTCTTCGCCTTCCCCGAATTCCGGGTCTTTCCCCGCTTTCAGGTCGGCAAGATTGTCGAGTGCGCGCACTAAGGCGTCTTTCACGACCGGGGCAAGTTTGCCCTGTTTAACCAAGCCTTCGGCGAATTCCGCATTACCGGCTTTTTCCGCCGCCAACGCCGCTTCCGCCTGGGCGGCTTCCGCTTTCGCTTTTTCCGCTTTCAGTTTTTCGTTCTCCGCCTTTAAAGCTTCTATTTCTTCAGGTGTCATTCCAGTTTCTCCTTCGGGTTTCTGGGGTTCGTTAAAAATCGGTTCAGGTGTGACTTGTTCGGACTGCACCTGTTTTTGAATCTGGTCGCGCATCGCGTCTTCTTTCAACCATTCCACTTCAAAGTGCGGTAGGGCTTTATCGGCGTCTTCAATGCCGAACTTGCCGATAATCCATTCACGCAGACGGCTGAACAGGCTGGCTTGCCCCCAATCGCTGAATTCCAGGAAGTCGTCGTCTTCCGCGAATTCCACCTGTTTCAAGCCCTTAACGGCCGGGGGCATTGCCCCCAGAAATCCCACGTGGCGCAGTGACAGTACGCCTTTGTGCGGATTATTCGGGCTGTTCGGCAAATAAAATGCCGCAGAAACTTTTTTGAATTTGCCGCTTTTCACCATTTCGGCGAATTCGGCGTCCACTTCGTCCACATCGGCTTTCAGTACATCGCCGTCAAGGCTTAAGCCTTTCACCCAGCCCCATGCCGGGTTGTTTAATTTGGGATGACCGATCACCAAGGGCGCTTCATGGAATTCGGGGTTGTAAAATTTGACGGTGTCTTGCAGATCTTCGACGGTAATATCCACTTCGGTGCCATGGGCGTCCAAGCGTTTACCTGCTTTGAAAATTTCGATTTGGGTCATATTGCCTCCGTTACGGGGCAATCATAGAAAATTAACGGGGGTTGCGCTTTTAATCGCATTTAAAGAATAAAAAAGAGGTGTGCAGACAGAAAATCGGGCGTGAATGATGTTTTAGGGCGTTTATGCGTGTTTATAAACACCCATAAACGGATTGGAGCAATAATTTATCGAACTTAAAATAAAAACGCACAGCGGCGTTTTTAGGGCTTATTTTTGATTTTAGCGGGTTATTTGATTTTTCCCAGCGATTTTTGCAGGTGTGAGACCGCTTTTTTAAGTAGATAATATTCGTTCTCTTTGTTCACGCCCAACCACGGACGTGCCGGGATAGTAACCTGACGCCCCTTTCCGGCTTTACCGCCGAATTGGTGTAACGCCGCATAAACTTCCGGCGAACCGAATTCCACGCCATCATCCAAGATATTATAGGCGGTTTTGTTCGCCAAATTACCGTCTTGACGCAAAATCTTCAGCGATTTACCGCGCTTACGTTTCCGCGCCAGAGTTTTGGCGGCAAGAGGCGTCCAGGGTTTGCCGTTCGGGTCTTTCTCCGTTTTGAAACGGTCGTCATGGATTTTCTTTAATTCCTCGCCCAGTAAGGCATACAAGCGGCGCGGCGCTTTGAGTTGGGCGGCAACGGATTGCAGTTTTTTAACGGCTTGGGTGTCGTCTAAGGTAATTTTTATCATGTCTGTTCTCCGTTAAAATATCAGCGTGGTAATGTTGCCACGCCGATAAAAGGAGTTCCTATGGAACAAGAAAAAATTAATGCGGCTTTAGCTCGTGTTCAAGAAGCAGGCTACAAATCATCGTTGATGTTAGCTTTGGCTGAATGGGCGGAACAAAAACTGCGTCAAGGTGAAACGCTAGATGTTGCTTCATTAAGCGCATGGGCGGCAGATCCGACACGGAAGAAAGCGTACTCTTTTGCAGTTAATCGCTTTTTAGCAGAGTTCAGTGATTCAGCCAGCAAAGACAAATAGAGGTAATCCTCATCGCCAAGCTCCGAGCAGTGCAGTTCAAGTGTGCGTGCTAACATTTCTTGACCTGTTTTGCTTGGAGTTTGTTTTTCTCTTTCTTGAATAGCAATAGCCGCTTCTGTCCAGTTTACTAGAATGTTCATTATTTCTCCTATTGATTAAAAAACAGTTTGGGCTTATATTAAGCCTACTCGCAAGGGGTTTCCTACTGGAAAGGTTACGCTGTAAAAGGGGTATTATCCTGTTCGAATCAGGCAAACTTGCGAGTTAATCTAAACTTCCCCATAACACGTCAAAGTCATGCAACGCTGTCGTGTCTTTAAATAAACTTCCCGTTGTTACCATATTCAAGCTGTGTTTCAGTTTCTTTTTACTCAGCTGACCTTTCAATTTCACCTCATAATCCATTTTGATTGCTACTTTGCCTTGCTCAGTATCGTAGACAAATAACAACACATCTTTTGCATTTTTATCCCGTTGCTGTTCTTTGGCTTGTAATAAGATAGCTTGTGGATTACGCAATTTTTCAGGCAACGTTTCCCAAAACTCAACAGGCAAACTGATGCCTTTTGCTTGTTTGCTATCACGCAAAGCATGTAAAACATCTTCATCACGCACGGCAATCACCGCCGTTTGCGGGGCTTTATCAAGTGCGGTCAGTTTTTCAATAATTTCCGGCGCCAGCACCCCCACATATTTCAGCTGTCCGCGTGCCACTTTCTCAGCGGCGACCGTATCCACCATATCTTTCATCGCCGCATTTAACATCGTCACCGCCAGCGGGCGTTCCAGAATATTTTCCACCAACAGGCTGGCAAATTTCGGTGCGGCGGTGATGAGCTTTTGCATTAACACCGAATCGATGGATGCGTTGCGCCGCTGTTTAATGCGGTCGAAGTTCCACGGGGTGAATCCGACGTCGGTGCCTTTTGCTACGGTGACGGTGCGCGGATTGCCGGAACGGATACCGACGGTTTTCTGTTCGAATTCGATTTCCGGCGCCGTGCCTACTTTCTTGCCGTAACGACGTAAATCCGCCTCATCGTGCGCCACGACGGTACAGTGACAGCCGTAGGCTTTAATCGGGTAATGATAACGCCACCACGGGTCGTCATAGCGCAGCACCAAACCGTCCCATGCCATGTGTTGTTCGCGCGGATGAGCGTTATCATTGTGCTGATATTCCCAATAGGGCATATCTTCCGCCATATCTAAATGCTGTTGCAACCGTCCGCGGTTGTAGGCGCCGTACACGTTGGTGTCGTAAATAATACGGGTGCGCCAGTTGCGTCCGCCGTTATATTCCCAACCCGTATTGGCAATAATGTCATCAAAGCGCCGGCGGAAGCCATCTAGGGTTTCACCCTTCAGCACGGCGGCATCCACCGCTTCACGCAAGGCGGTCAGCACTTCGTTGCGATTGGCGCCGGCGACCATAAAAAAGTAGTCGTGTTCTTCGCCAAGTACATCCAAATAGTTGTCGGTTTTCAGGTTAAGCTTCTTTTCGAAATACTTCGCCTGCTCCTCGAAGGTGAATTTACTCATCGCCTTTTACCTTGCGTTCATCATTAACGGATTGGCGCCCGGCTAATTCCGATACGGTGGACGCCATCGCCAGCAATTTGCCGTATTCGGCGAACGTTAATTCCGGAATCAGGCTGTCCAGTTGATTGCGGAAGTCTTCTAGGCTGTCCGCCTTAGCTAGACGGTCTTTCACCGTTTGTAACCAATCGTCCACCTGGCTTTCACCTTCGATTTCCAGTTGTTCGATAATTCCGTCGGCAATAGGGTGTAAGCCTTGCTGATTATGTTCGGCAAACTCGGAAACCTGCGGATTTTTGACCGCACTTTGCGCCTGCTGAATTTCAATGTCACCGTCTTCAAAACCGTATTCCCGCTGAAAATATGTTTTAGAAAACCGCACGCCCATGCCGTGCAGTTTTGTGTCGCGTTCCACTTGGGTGGTATTGATTTCAGCCTGTTCAAAAAATTCAAACTGCGGCAACTGTTCTACGTTGAAATTGTATTTCACAATCCATTGCAACAGGGTATTGAAGGTTTCTTCAATCATCGCGCGGTCATCGGCGCAAATATCCTCCGCCACCTCAAGCCCGGCTTGTGCGCTGGCGCGATTGCTTTCCTGTTCGGTGGTTTGATTCTGTCCGAGTAAAGCAATATTGATTTCCGCCTTACAATGTTTCAGGAATTTTTCATAGGTATCGGCACTGGCGGCTTTGCCGGAAGATTCGATAATCTCTACGCTGCTGTCATCCGGAATAACGGCGATAGCCGAACCAATCATGGCTTCCAGGCTGTCCGCCAGTCTGTCTTTGTCCGGTTGTTGCGCTTGGCGCGAATGTTTACCGACCAACCAGGGCGAACCGTATTTTTCAGTAAACTCCAACCAGAATTTCAGACCGCCTTTTTTGAACGTCGCCGCCCAAAAGCAAAGGGACAAGTCGCCCAGCCCGTACGGGTTGTCTTGGGTGGCTTCCTGAGTTGTCAGCAAAAACTTGTCTTCCGGTAATAATTCGCCGGTGACCCAATTTTCTTTGGTGCGGAAACGGAGTTGATTGTCTTCATCGAACACGAACCATTCCGGCTTTTTGCCGATGATTTCTAACGGCACAAACAAGCCGTCCCGTTCACCCCACATCACTTCGCTGACCTGGTAACCGTATAAGGCGGCATTCAGCATTTCGGTGATGATGTGATTCATCTTTAAACGGCTGAAAATCCGCTCAAGCTGTTCGTCCACTTTTGCGTTGTTAGTCGTGGTAATCCGCCATTCCAGCTTTTTCACCGCCGCTTTACGGCGACGCACGCCGGAACGCACTTGTCCGTCGGAAAGTAATTCACGATAAACGGCAATGTCTTTCCCCATTTTTTTCAAAATCGGGTCAGGATTTGGCAGATAATAGCCAAACGCCCAGAAATCAATACTTCTCGCACGGGTGGCGATTTCGCTAACTAAGTTCTTTTTCATTTTTCATAATCCACAAAGCAAGCCAAGACAACGAATACCCACCAAAAGGGCTTATCGTAAAATAGTAAAAATGCGCCTGAGAGAACAAGCGTTACAAATGCAATCATGGCTAATATCCTTCACTAATAGTTTGGCTACGCCGTGCGCGGCGGGTGACCGCGACAACCGGCAATCGTACATCCTGCCGGGTGGCAAAGTGCAAGAGTAATAAGGCGATTGCCGTATCTCCGTGGCGTTTGTTTTTGCCGCCGTCCACGCTTTTTGCCCGTTTATCCGGGATACGCGGTACACCGCGCACGATTTCGAAGGCGCGCAAGTCTGCCAATACATCGGCATTTTTCGGCAATTTGGTCAATGTGCCGTCTTCTAACGCTGCTTTAAACGGTGCGGTATTTTCCTTGTACCATTTCTCACTCAGCTGAATAATATGGATCAAACTTTCGCCAAAGGCGTCGCGGGCTTTTTCCGCCAATGAACCACCGTTACCACCACCGTCGAATGCCGCACCGCTGAACAATGGCAAGGCTTTTAAAATGTAAAGCACAATCTGTTCCTGTTGGGCATACGGCATATTACCCAGCTCGACAATAAACTGAATTTCATTGGTTAAATTCGGTTGTTGTGCGGCAATTACGAGCGAGGTTAAATCACCTTTGCGGGCAAAGTCTTCACCTAAAAAGTGCGGTCTATTTTTATCAAGATCATCTAAAAGCGGCTGAATTTCTTCTTGGAGCCATTGCGCAATTTCTTTGGCACGCACCGGTTCGTCAATGAGTTCAAAATCACGCGCCATTTCTTTACGCACAAGCGGCGTATGCGAATGCATTTGGCTTTCGATAAGCGCACGGGATAACCATTTGCCGCCGGAGTTTTTCGGAATGCAATCCAATTCTTCCGCGGCATCTTCGCCGTATGACGCTCTAATTTCCGCTTCCCATTGCTGTTCGCCTTCTTTCGAATAAGCCCGATTGGTACGTAGACAAATACGTTCATACAAGCCGTCTTTCATGGCATCTTCGAAGGTAATCGTGTGTAAGCTGTACGGTTTTTTGCCTTCTCGAATCTCTTGAATCAGTTCATTGAATGGATTATCCACACCATCGTGGGTGCTGATGATATGCACCCGACCGCCCCACATTAAGAGCGCCATTGCGGCTTTGAGTAATTCGCTTAAGCAAGGGTGGAATGCGGCTTCATCAATAATGACTAAACCTTGTTTACCACGTAAGTTTGACGGGCTGCTGGATAGTGCGGTAATACGCCAACCGCTGGCAAAGCGAATGGTGAAGGCTAAAATGCTTTCTTTTTCATCGCCTTCTTTGAAGACTTCTTCCGTTTCTTCGATTTCACCGGCGGCAAGCCCGTAAAATTTCGCCCAGTTGGCACAATCCCGAATAAATTCGAGTGCCATATCTTTGTTATAGCCTACATACCACACATCCATACCGCTGTTGCTCGCAGCAAGTAAGGCGCAATCGGCTGCTTCCCCCCAGGTTAAACCGATACGACGAGATTTTTCTACCACCTTGACGGGGTTAGTATCTTCACACCATCGTTTTTGATAGCCAAGCAACACCATCGGCGTACGTGACAGCGCCTGCATAATAGGATTGAGATCAAGTTCTACGGTTTGTTGTTTGCTCATTTGGTTGCAATACCTAAAATCTTACGGCGAATTTCATCAGCAACTTCATCACTTAATCCGCCTTTCTTCACGACTCTTTCGACTTCCTTCGCCGCAGCTTCCGCCCGTTGTTTGACTTCCGCCTGATAGGCTTTCAGCTTGGTGCTGGCTTGGATAAGCGACGCGACATTTTTACCGGCAAAACTGAGCGCCTGGAATTTTTCCATCGGCGACATTTTTTCATCTTCTTTAGCATCTTCAATATCCACCAGTGCTTCGAAAAGTGACGATTGCAATAAGCCCATTAAGGCTTCACTACGTTTGTCTTCTTTATCTTCCGCCCCTTCGGCGATAATGCGCGCGGCTTCGGTGCTGTCTTTGATTGCCTTGAAACGGCGCTCGATTTTCTGCCCATAACGATGAATCGCCGATTTGCTGATTTGATAACCTTTTTCCTTCAGCAGTTCTTCAAGCTCCACATAGCCGGAAAAACCGTTCTCGGTTAAAGCGCGCTCTAACCAACGGCGGACATCTTCGGGCAGTTTTTCAATACTGGAACGGGGTGCCATCGTGTTACTCCCAATACTTTTCAGGGCGTGCGATGCCTGCTTGGCAATCAATGGTGTATTCCACAATGTCCACGCCTAAGCGGTTGATGTCGGCATACCAAGCACCGGAAGGTTGTTTATTGAGTTCAATCAATTTACGGTCGGCGAGGTATTCCAGCTGCTGACGGATTTCAAGCGGGGTGACATTAGGATAAATGCTTGCCATGACTTCACGCAGGAACTGTTCATGGGTGGTATAGGGCCGGGCTTTATGCAAAGCGTTGAGCAAATTCCAACGCATACCTTCACGGCGGATTTTTTCCATCATTATTTTGCACTCTCAATTTTGTATAAATCACTTAAGGTTTTGTGGACGGCATCCATTTTGGCTTCCAGTACGGTTTGTCCGCGGATATAGTCGTCGCGCAGGACGTAAACCAACGGCATAGAACTATTCATTTTGTTTACCATACGTTCCAGATCCTCCACTTTTTCGTTGACCCGTTGTTGATTGGCGTGGCGCTCTTCCATCGCATTCTGGAATTGCGCCACCAGCATTTTGGCAAACCCGAAACAACAGCCGAGAAACGACAATAGCAATCCGACCAAATGCCAGAATTCAACGGTAATCGTCATGGGTTTCTCCGTCTTTTACGCATCACGGGATTTTCCACGCCTAATTTAAGCGCCAGGGTGATATAACTTCGGCTTTCCGCAACCACAGGATTTTGCTTGGCAAAACGCCAACCTTGCCAGCGTTTGCGAAGTTTTTTTAAGTATTTCATTTGCGTTTTCCTAATTCGTTTAGCCATTTAAAAAAGCGTTTAAGCAGTTTTACGAGATTCAGAAACGCCAGTAATTTGTCCATTGATAGCCCCCTTAATTTTTGCTTGATAGCTGGTGACCACGCCTTTTGCCGTAGTGGCGCCGAATAAATAAATCAGCACATTGTTCAACAAGCTTTCCGCGTAGGGTTGACCTGTGACGACGGCATACACGGTTAAGCCGAATACACATAAAGCACCGATAAGCTGTACGGTACTGGTCGTGGATAATTTGCCGTCGGTGGATAACAATTCTTTCAGCATAATGATTCCTTGAATTTTGATGACCGGTTGAAACTACACTTCGTTATCGATCGCCGCATAAGCCAGGTTGCCGGCAATGCGATTCATCCAGCCTTTGCCGTAGCGCGGGAAGTTCTTTAACTTGGTATAAAAGCGGATGCGTTCGGCGTTAAAGCGTAACAGTAAATCGGAAATCGGCATTTTTTCGACCGCACTTAATGTGACTTTGCCGATAATGCCGTCATCCGCCACATTCACCGCACGTTGCAGCATACGGCTGGCATTGCCGACACCGTGATTGACGGCAGCATCGAAGAATTGAAACGCCACCGCTTCGGGTAATTTTTCGCAGTGGTAGCGTTGCCAGAAGGCTTTTTCATAGATTTTGTAGGCTTGCTCACGGGTCATGGCTTTCATCGAACCCGTGTAGCCGTTTTCGCGGGCGGTGTATTTGGTGATACCCCAATTGGTTTCACCGCCCGGATCATGCGGGTCGTTGACGTAGCCGCCTTCGTGACCGACTACCCGGTCGAAGACTTGTTGAAAGGTTAGGGGGGCAGACATAAAAAACTCCAGTTACTTGATTTGTTCAGTAACTGGAGTTTATAAAATAGGGGTTGGAGATGATTTTAAACTGAGTTAAAGAAATTATTGTACAGTTTTGTTTATCTGAGTATATTCGAGAGTTAATCTCATTTTCTCTTCGTAAAATTTATCCTTTTGTTCTTTTGTATAGCCTTTACTTGCTATTTGTTCTTCTAAAAATTTCATTCGTTCTTTTATATGGATTTCATAAGCAATCTGTGCATCAGATCGTTTTCTCTTATTCAATCTTTCAAATACCCAAACACCCAAAAGAGGACTTATTGCAGCAGAAATTGTTAGAGAATTTTCTACATATTCTGTTGGCACGAACATTCTGATAAGAGCCGTTAGAATAGACGCAAAAGCACCAGCATAGGCGGCAGGGCTATTTGATAAAGAGCTTGTGGCAGTTTGTAATTTATCGCTCATTCTCTTTCCTTATTTTCAGTTCTGCATCAATACGATCTAGTTGAGCGATAATAGGCTCTGATGATGTTAAATCTAACTCGCCATACCCCATAAATATGTCATTATGCCAACGACGAATTTTGACCTTTTTCACTGGAAACAACATCAAACGAACTTTCTGACTCAGAATTTCACCCATGCGAACGAACATTGGGATAGCCATCACTAATCCCAATGTCAGTATCGCATAAGTTAAAAATTCTGAATTATTCATCTTGCTTTTCTATCAATTTGCGGTCTTTACCAACCAAATGTTCTAAAACTTCCGTTATTATATACGTTGTTTTAGTCTGTGTACCAAATGTTTTTACTCTTTTTAAATTGACTTTCAGCCAATCCCCTTTACGGAAACTCGCTTGGTCTGCATTAATACTTGCCATAAATGCAACATCTTGTAAGACGACGGCACGCTCTTTTCCATCAAGTCTCATCTTCCACCCACTTTCACCTGATGAAAAGTTAATTTGTGTAATCGTAATCAGCTGTTCTGGTTTCAGTTCTACTTCAGGCTCCTGTGCGATACGTTCCGAAAGTTTTGTTAGTGTTTCAATTTCTTTTCCACTTTCAATTTCTACTGCCACCGTTTCTTCCGTCGTTATTTCACCTTGTTCTTCCGTTGTTTCTTCACGTTTAATTTTAAATACTGCATCAACTTTGTTTGCCAATGGTGCAACGGTTAAATCTTTAATTGCCCGACGAATTTCATCATCTTGCATTAAGATGGCAGTTTCTTTGGTGGTTTTAATTTTAGTGTTCTCAGTGAGTAATTCTACTTCATTGGAACCATCTTGCGTTTTCACATCAATGACGGGTTCCCCTTTGGTACGGAAAATATCTTTAAAAACACCATATCCTACACTTGCGCTTGGAATACCTAAACCAAGTGCAGTAAAAATATCTTTTGTTTCTATCGTAGTTACAATGTCTTTCACCGTACAAATATATTCGTATAGTTCTACAGCAAAAGGAATTTGTAGTGAACCTTTTTTTACTATCACACCTGATTCAGGTGCCTGCAAGAAAATTTCTACTGTTTTTTGTTTACCATTAAGTAGCTTATCTGAACGCTCAATTAAAGTAATCATTTCATTTACTACCTTAACCAAATTATGAGCATTAATTTTATGCTCTGCATATTCGCTGTCAGACGCATCATAAGAAAGCGTAAAACGTTCCACACCTTTAAATTTACGTTCAACTTTCTTTTTTGTTGTTTTATCTTGTTGTTTATCTGTCATATTTTTATTCCTTAGGTTATGTTTAAAAAAATCCGTCAATCGTATTTCCGTTCATGAATAAGCTGTTCGCAAATATCAATCACGTGGTTACAGCGGTCGATAAAAATTTTTTCTCGTCTGATTTGGGGGGCGGCGAAATAGAGACACAATAAAGATGCCAGCAATAAACCTCCGGCAATATAAGAAAAGATGCTGTTGGGGGTGCTTAGACGGCTGTAATCAGAAAATAGGTACCATAAATTGCCCACCCACACTACCATGGCGAATAAAGTACAAGACATGCCCCCAATCACTGCCGGATTCTTCCATTTATTCCGGTGCGCCAGCTGTCTTTTTTGTTTGGTGATTTTAATGGCGTTATGCAGTTCGTTTGTGGATAAGGCTTGCCAGCAGTCTGGTGCCGCATAATAGTTATTGATGACTTGCCCGAACTGTCCGCCATGTATTGCGGAAAGGAACTGCTGCACTATTTTTTCTCTCCGTAATTGTTAATGGTGCCGGTCGAAAATTGCCCGCCATGGACATCGCCGGCGAAGGATTGTCCGCCGGTAGAATCTGAATTTTGATGACCGGTTTTATTTGCCATGCCCGCCATTGTTTGCGCTACACTTAAAATCGCCGCGCGGCCGTTGTCATCGCATTGCATAAATAATTGCACCAGCAAGCCTGTTTTATCCGAAAAATCCGCTTTCGGCATATCTTTTAAAGCCTCCGTAGTTATTTCCTCGAATACTTCTTTTCTTGTGCCGAGCAAAATGTAATCCATATCTACACCTATTGCAGCTAATGAGAACAAAACTTCGCTTCCGGCTAAAGCAACTCCACGCTCATATTTTCCCCACATTTCACGAGAAACGCCGCATTTCTTGGCTATTTCAGCTTGAGTTAATCCTAAACGATTTCGTTCATTTTTTAATCGAACAGAGAAAAGAGAACTTAAATTCATATTTTTACCTTGACAATGAGAACATAAGTTCTCATAATGTATTCAACAGTTAAGCACATTGTACCACAAGGAGAAAAAAGAAATATGACAAATACTGTTAAAACAGCCAATCAGATTAAGTTGGAATTTCATCAACAAGGTAAAACAATTTCTAGTTGGGCAAAAGAAAATGGCTACAGTCGCACCGATGTAAGCCGTGTAATTAACGGTTTGGCAAAAGGACAGCGTGGTAAAACGCTTGAAATAGCCGTGAAATTGGGGATGGTGATTTTATGATATTTATCAACAACAAACGAACCATAAAACAACAGAAATAGGAGGCGTTTATGTTTAGTCGGTTATTGATTTATTTTTTGAAAAAACCACAGGTGGCTGAGGTTATTCGGGAGATTGCTCATTCGCCTGCTGTGCCATTAGATTTGCAAATGTCAGCAAATGATCTCGAGCAGCTAATACAACGGGTTCTTGAGCAGAGAAAACAGCGTGGCTATTCAGCATTTCATAAATAGCTTGGCTTATTGCTTGTTTCTTCTCTTTATCAAGAGTAGCAGCAACAGCATTAAATAAGAGTTTTTGAGCACCCAAAAGAAGTTGTAATTCTTCTTGTGCAGTTCTCAATGCTTCAATTTCATTTTTTAATTCGGCAAGTTGGTTTTCCATTTTAGCGTTCCTTTATAAACCATTTGCCATATTTTACCACAACACAACAAGGAGAAGAAATGAACCATACTGATTTTCAACCCTTGCCTTATCCGCAAACACCTGAGTCGGCTCGTGCTTATTTTAACTTGCACGGGATTAACCGTAGCGAATGGGCAAGATATTTCGGCATTGACCAGCAAGCAATTTCAGACCACCTGCGTGGGCGACTGAAAGGCACGTGGGGGAAATCGCACAAGGTAGCGGTGTTACTCGGGTTAAAACCGAACCCTGAAACCAAAGTGACGGCTTAACGCAAGGTGGCGACCTTACGCATTGCTCTTTAACAATTTGGTAGATCCTAAAAAGCGATATTTTTGCAAAAAATAAGCGGAATTAGACCGCTTGAACAAGTTTATAGGAGAACAAAATGAAACGAATGTTAGAAAAACTGGCGATGTGGTTTTTACATCGCAACGGCTACATCGTGCGTAGCAAAGCGGAATGCAATTTAGTGCCTGATTTTGTATTGCGAATGCAGGAAAAACAGGTGAAACCTATCCAACCGGTGGATTGGGCGGAAGAAGGAGAAACAAAATGAGCGAAAAAATCAACAGCACACAGCGTGCCCTGCGGATTTTAAAAGCCTTGAAAGGCAGAACCCTAACAGGGTTAAGTAACAAGGAATTAGCCGACCGTTTGAACGAAAGCCCTGTGAACATTACACGTTCATTACAGGCGTTAATTGCGGAAGGGTTGGTGGTGAAATTGGAAGAAACAGGACGCTTTGCCTTAAGTATTCAGATGTTACAGATTGCCGTCACCCACCAGCGAGATACGGAAAAAATGCAAGCCCGAATGGCAGAAATGGATCAGCGAGTGAACGCTGGGGCATTCTAAATGCGCCGACATCGGCGCATTTGAACGGATTAATTTATAGAAAAGGATCACAAAAATGACAGAAACAAGCGAAAAATCGACCGCTCTTTCAAATGAAAGTTATCTACGTCACAGTATGGTGATTATGGATAAATGGGGCAACGGCGAAGCATACGATGAAAAACTCATTGTAGATCGTGGTAAGCATTGCCAGCGCACTATGGTGGAAAGCATGCTTGAATTTGGACGCGTGCTAATCATCTTAAAAGAACATATGGTACACGGTAAATTTCAAGAAACGTTAGAACACGAGTTTGATGTTACCCCACGAGCGGCACAGAAATTTATGCAAGCCACACTGAAATTCTGCGGCGAAGGGCTGCAAGATACCACACCGAAGTTGGTGCAGTTAGGTAAATCGAAGTTATTAGAACTGGTGACACAAGATGATGACGATTTAAAAGAACTCGCCGAAGGTGGCACGGTGGCGGGCTTAAAGCTGGATGAAGTGGACAGAATGAGCGTGCAAGAATTACGTAAGGCGTTACGCAATGCGAAGGCGGAAAAAGAAGCCATGGGCAAGGTATTAGCCAATAAAGACAACAAAATTAATGAGTTGGATGTGGAATTGGCGAAGAAGAAAAAAGACATCGAAACCCGAAGCCCTGACCGTAAAGGGGGCGATTTACGCAAAGAAACCTCGCAAATTGCCTATGGTGCAGAAGCGATTTTACGCGGACAGGTTCGCCCGGCATTTGACGCACTATTGGAACATACCGAAGAAAGCGGCATGGATCATACGCAGTTTATGAGCGGTGTGGTGGCGGAAATTGAGTTGATTTTAATCGAGCTGAAAGAAACCTACGGACTAAACGATGTGCCGTCGGTGGAGGCGGACGACTGGGAAAATCAAAGCGATAAAAGCTTAGGCAGTGTGTTAGACGAAATTATTGCTGACCAACAAGCAATGTAAGGCGGAACCATGGCGATTTTACCCGAAGTGCTGATGAATATCGCTTTGGATGTAAAGCGAGCCAAAGCGCGGGGTGACAAACTGGAACCGATTTATCAGCGTGGTTGCGAATTGACAAAGCTTTCCCGCGCTACGTTAATTCGCCAATTAAAGCCGTATTTACCGCCCAGCGGGCGCAAAGTGCGGTCGGATAAAGGAACGAACCAGTTGGAGCTTGCGGAGCTGAAAACCATTTCCGCCGCTTGGCTGGAAAATCGGCGCAACCAGTATAAAAAGCGGATGTTACCACTGGATGAACTGCTTGCCATGTTGCGAGCCAACGGCGAAATTAAGGCGGAATTTGTGGATAAAGCCACGGGCGAAATCCGACCTTATTCGGAAAGTGCGGTCAGCCGTGCATTAATTAACGCCAGATTGCACCCCGACCAGTTGTTAAAACCAAAACCCGCCATTCGTATGCGCAGTCTGCACCCAAATCATTGTTGGCAAATCGACCCGTCTTTATGTGTGTTGTATTACTTAAAGCGGGATCACAAGCAAACGGAAAACGGTTTACAGGTGATGGAAGCCAAACGGTTTTATAAAAACAAGCCCGCCAATGTGGCGAGTGTGGAAAGCGACCGGGTGTGGCGTTATGTGATTACCGACCATACCAGCGGTGTGATTTATGTGGAGTATGTTTACGGCGGGGAAACCTCGGAAAACCTATGCAACACCTTTATCAACGCTATGCAACGCAAGCCTCACGGTGACGAACCGTTCTGCGGCGTGCCGAAAATGGTGATGCTTGACCCGGGTTCGGCAAATACCTCAAAAATGTTCGATAACTTATGCTATCAACTGGGGGTGAAATTGCAGATTAACGAACCCGGCAATCCGCGCGCCAAAGGGCAAGTGGAAAAAGGCAACGATATTGTGGAACGCCAGTTCGAAAGCCGGTTGCGGTTTAAATCGGTAGCCAATCTTGATGAGCTTAACGAACGGGCGCATGAGTGGATGCGGGCGTTCAACGCCACCAAGAAACATTCGCGACACGGTATGCCACGCTATAAAGCCTGGCTACATATTACCAAAGAACAGTTGGTACTTGCGCCGTCTCTCGACATTTGTCGCGAACTGATGGTTTCCAAATTAGTGGAACGACAAGTGGACGGACAGTTGCAAGTGAAGTTTGAAGGGCTGACCTATGATGTGAGCGGTGTGCCGAACTTGAATGTGGGCGACAAATTACGGTTGGGCAAAAATCCGTATCGCCCCGACTGCATTCAGGTGGAATGCTTTGAACAGGTGTTTGATGAAAACAATGAGATGAGCTTGAAGCCTTATTGGTTTGTGGTGGAACCGATTGAAACGGATAAATTCGGGCTGGATGTGAATGCGGCGGTGATTGGCGAAAGCTACAAATCGCATGCAAAAACCACGCTTGAAACCAACCGTGAAACAGTGGAACGCTTGGCATACGGTGCAACCGATGATGACGGCGTGAAAGCGGCTAAGAAAGCGAATAAACCGTTATTTGACGGACGCATTGATCCATTCAAGACGATTGATGAACGCCCTGATGTGATGTTTATACCAAAACGTGGACAAGAACACGAGCTGACCACCAACGCAAGACGGGTTGAACAAAAACCTGTCGGTTTAGTGGAATGCGCCAAACAGCTTAAAGCCCGCTTTCCGCAATGGAACGGCAAGCATTATAAGCAGCTGGCAACACATTTCGCGGACGGTGTGCCGGCGGAGTTGCTGGAAACCTGGTTACAAGATGAAAAATTGCCTGAAATTTTGAACCCTGAAACCAAAATTCTGAAGCTTAGCGCGGCATAAATTTTGATGAACGGAGACGCTATGTTGAAGTTAAAACAGGTGCTGATTGACAAAGGTGTGAGCTTGCGGCAGTTGGCACAGAAGATGAACGTTTCGCCTGCAACGGTGGCACAGTTGGTTAATCATAATCAACGTGTGAAGCAACAGTGGGCGGAATTTGAAACGAATTTAGCAAGAAATTTGACCGCACTTGGTATTACGGCGCCGTTGAAAGACTTGCTGAAAGATGAAGCGACAGGGGAAAGTTTGGCGACCGAGCCTGCCGCTTCAGCCCCCAAAACTAAACAAGACATTGAGGACGACATTATGTTACTCGCAAAACAGGCTTTATTTCCAGCCACAAAGAAACATTTTTCGCTGTTTCGAGATCCGTTTGCGGAAGATATTCGCAGTGCGGACGATGTATTCAGTTCGGCGGACGTGCGGTATGTGCGTGAAGCGTTATTTCAAACCGCAAAACACGGCGGCTTTATGGCGGTGGTCGGTGAAAGCGGTGCGGGCAAATCCACCCTGCGACGTGATTTGATTGACCGTATCAACCAAGAGAATGCACCGATTACGGTGATTGAACCGTATATCATCGCCATGGAAGACAACGATGTGAAAGGCAAAACGCTGAAAGCCGCCCATATTGCGGAAGCGATTATTAATACGCTGGCGCCGCTGGAAAGCGTGAAACGCAGCCCGGAAGCACGCTTTCGCCAGTTGCACAAGGTGTTAAAAGAAAGTGT
The DNA here is from genome assembly GCF_000007745.1 of [Mannheimia] succiniciproducens MBEL55E. Classification (GTDB taxonomy): domain Bacteria; phylum Pseudomonadota; class Gammaproteobacteria; order Enterobacterales; family Pasteurellaceae; genus Basfia; species Basfia succiniciproducens. Next base: position 107,401 of record NC_006300.1, read on the forward strand.
GAAATCCGGTTATTCCAACGTGCTGATTATTGAAGAGGCGCACAGTTTACCGATTCCTACCCTAAAACATTTAAAACGCTTTTTTGAGTTGGAGGACGGCTTCAAAAAGTTGCTTTCCATTGTGTTAATTGGTCAGCCTGAGCTGAAAGTGAAACTTTCCGAGCGCAATACGGAAGTGCGTGAAGTGGTGCAACGTTGCGAAGTGGTTGAGCTGGCGCCGTTAGACAGCGAATTGGAAAACTATGTGGCGTTTAAACTGGCGAAAGTGGGCAAAAAAGTGGATGACATTTTCGACGAAGACGCCTTTGCCGCCGTGCGGCAACGTTTGGTTGCGGTGAGTCGCAATAAAACGTCCGCCAGCCTGCTTTATCCGCTTGCGGTGGGCAATTTGCTGACGGCGGCGATGAATCTGGCAGAAAGTTTAGGTGTGCCGAAAGTATCCGGCGAGGTGGTGATGGGAGTATAAAAATGGCAAAAAAAGCAGTACGTATTAAGGCAGAAACTCACGAAATTAATCTGCAAACGCAAGATGATGTGGCGTTAGCCATTAAGGAAATCGGCGATTTAGAGCGTGAGCAGGTGCGTCTTTCCACCTTGCAAGCGGATGAGAAAGCGGCGATTGATGAAAAATATACGGCAGAATTGACCGCACTTAAAGACAAAGTGAAGCCGTTACAAAAGGCGGTGCAGGCTTATTGCGAAAGCCGTCGAAACGAGCTGACAAACGGCGGAAAACAGAAAACGGCTTACTTCACCACCGGCGAAGTGCAATGGCGGGCAAAACCGCCGGCGGTTATCGCAAGAGGTATCGACGTTATTTTGGAAAGCCTGCGTAATTCCGGGTTGTTCCGCTTTATTCGGACTAAAGAAGAGCTGAATAAAGAAGCGATGCTTGCCGAACCTGATATAGCGCGTTCGATTGACGGCGTGACGATTCGCGAAGGCGTAGAAGAATTTGTGATTAAACCGAACGATGAAGAGGTGCGGACATGAACGAGTGCGAACAGATTAAACAGGTATGGAAGCAAGAATACGATGAGGCGGCAGAAGCCGCCGCAAAAACGGAACGTTCCGGCAACTATTACCAAGCCGCCGAATTGTGGAAAAAAGCGAAAGAAAAAGCCTTAAATTTATCGCAAAAAGAATGGTGCAAACGGCGCTATCAATACTGCATAAGTTGGGCAAGCAGACGGGAGAAATAATATGTTTGATGTCCTTGAACAACTTAAACTGCAAATTCATCAAGCAATTGTGCAGTTAGAACAGGCGGAAAAAGCCTTACATAAACAAAAAATGACGCATGCCTCTATTTATGTTGAAAATGCGAAAGGGATTCTGATGAAACTCGGAGGAAGAATTAAATGACTATCCATAGTGCTAAATTGCAGTTAGTGGTAACCGCTGATAAGGATGATCTAAATATCAAAACCGGGGTCGATTGTTATGATTTACCCCATCAACTGACAGAAATAATGTCGGATTTGCTGGTGAAAATTCCGGTATTGATTCGTTCGGCTTGGTTTTATATTACCGATAATTATGCTGATGCCGAAAACGGTTTTGATGTCACGCTGACCTTCCATTTTGAAAAGGAACAAGGGGATGATTGGTCTGCCTCGGCGAAATCAACACACCCCGGAACGGTCGAAGATTTATTGTTAGGCATGGCGAAGATGATTTTTCAGGAAGATCCCATTATTGACGAGCTTATCGAAAAGGAACTGGAAGAATTAGATTTGCCCGAATATGTGCAGCATTTCGACCCAACCTGTTAAAAATAAAGCCACCTTCGGGTGGTTTTTCGTATATGGAGTATGAAAAATGAAAGTGAAATGTAGCGCTTGTGGTGCGGTCTATTCGTTGGATGCGCTAATTGCTAATCAATCCGCCAGCCAGGCATTAAATGCGGCATTAATGGTCAGCGGGGAACTTGGTGAAGCGTTGATTCGCTATTTGGGTCTGTTTCGTCCGGCAAAAACCTCATTAACCTTTGACCGGGTAGCAACCTTATTGAATGAGCTTACACCGATGATTCAAGCCGGAAAAATTACCCGTGACGGGCGTGAATTTCCGGCACCGACAGAGGCTTGGATTTATGCGAAATAAGCTGTTACAGTTAGTGCATATTGGGAAAACACAGTTGGGAATGGACGACGAGACTTATCGAAGCCTACTTTCTCAGCAATTCTACCAAAATTCTGCAAAAAATATAAGCTATTCAGGTCTCATAAAATTGGTTAAATTGCTGCAATCAAAAGGGGCTAAAATTCAGTTACCAAAAAGTAAATCCACATTGTCGCCACTGCAACGTAAAGTATGGGCTGTGTGGAAATCAACGGCGGATAATCCTACAAGTCAAGCATTAAATGCTTATGTTGCAAGGATAGGTGTTGATGAACCTTGGAATATGATGAATAACTCGCAGGCTTCTTTTGTATTGGAAACATTAAAAAAATGGCAAGAACGAAAGGGTAATTAAATGACTATCGCTAAATTCGACAATGAAGACTTTCGCAATAAAGCGCCTGATTTATTGGCGGATTTAGCGAAACACTCCGTTAACATCATTAAACAACACGCAGACATCGAAGACGATCTCGCTGAAAATATCGGTATGTTGATTGCTATGAAAATAGGTGAATCCTGGGGTGGCTTAAATATTTATATGCCAAAGGCTCAAACCTTGTTCTTCTGTGAACGCGAGAAGCAAATCTATAATGATTTCACCGGCAATAACCATGCTTATTTAGCACGTAAATATAAGCTGTCTCTTCAGTGTATTTACCAAATTGTCAAACGCGTCCAAAAGGATGAAATTAATAAGCGTCAGTATCAGATGTTTAGAGAGGATTAAAGATGAAAACATCTATTATTTTTAATTTACCAGCTGATGTAATCAATGAATTGCATAAACGATTAAGAGAATCAAACTACTCAGGATTTATTGAGCTTGAAAACTGGCTAAAGAATTTGGGGTTTAATGTATCAAAATCAGGTATTCATCGTTATGCTCAAAAACTAAAATCGCTAGATGGTTTTATTGGTAGAAGTGGTTCTTTTGATTTAGCTGTACAATTAAATAACTCTATTGATGATAATACCCCACTAAATTTGTTATACCAAGAACTTGGTAAACTTGAGTATCAAAAGCAACAAATTCTACAAAAAATTTCAGCTATGGAAGCTGAAAATCAAATCTAAAAAATAACTCAGCTTAGACTACTTAAGCTGAGTTATTTCTTTTCACTATTTGAAACGTTATTACATTTTAAAGAATGTTTCTTCCCATATAGACCACAGTGTTCCCATATTTATCTCAAATTTTATGTATTAGTTATCTTAGTTAGATTCAATCTTCCGCTTTCACTACCAGTAATTTTTCGGTGTCTAAGTCGGAATGCAGCATTTCTACTGCCGGCATAGCTTTATTGGCTTTGGCGGATAAATCTTTAAAGCGTTCTACTTTCCCCACTAAGCCCTGGTTGCCCACTAATGCGGTAACGGCGCTATTATAATGGCCGTTTACCGTTGATAAGGTATTGCCTAATTTAGCCAGGCGTTCGGCAACCAAGCAGATTTGATTATAAATATCGCCGGCCCGTTCGCTGATTTCCCGCGCTTCGGCGTTGCCTCGTTCAATACGCCATAAATTCGCCACGGTACGTAAAATCGGCATCAGCGTTGTGTGCGAAACCAGGATCACATTTTTTTCATAGCCGTAATTGAACAGGTTTAAATCCGCTTTCATGGCTTCAATATAGGCGGGTTCCACCGCCACAAACATCAGTACAAAATTCGGGCTGCGCATGCCTATTAGGTTGGTGTAATCTTTGCGCCACAAATCATCCATATGATTACGTACCGATTTGACGTGTTCGCGTAAAAAGTGTTGACGTTTATTTTCATCATCGGTACTGACCGCGTTTTCATAGGCGACTAACGACATTTTACTGTCAATGACCAAATGTTTATTGTCGGGCAAATGCACCACGAAATCCGGGTAATTGTTTTTGCCCTGCGCATCTTTAAAATGCGCTTGCGCTTCGTAATGTTCGCCCTTCACCAATCCCGCTAATTGCAAGGCGCGTTCAAGCTGCATTTCTCCCCAGTTACCTAAGGTTTTCTTTTCGCCTTTTAATGCGGAGGTGAGGTTGTTCGCCTCCTGCGACATTTGATTACCGATATTCAATACCCGCTTAATTTCCGATTCTAAATTCGCATTGCCTTTCAGCGATTCCGAATGAATTTCGTTCACCCGCTTTTGAAAACCGTCGATTTGTTCACGAAAAGGTTTTAAAAGCGCATCCAGCGCGATTTGGTTAGACTGGCTGAAACTTTGACTTTTTTCTTCTAAAATGCGGTTGGCCAAATTCTGGAATTCCGCAGAAAGCTGCTGTTTGCTCTGGGCAAACGCCTGTTGCTGTTCGGCAAAATTTTTCTCTTTTTCGGATAGCGTTGTTTTTAATTCCGTGAGTTCTTGCGAAAGTGCGGTCGTTTTTTCCTGAATTTTGTTTAAATCCTGTTCTTTGCGCGCCACCGCGTTTTGGCTTTCAACCAATTGTTGCTGTAGGTTGGTGACTAACGCGGAAGCAACACCGAAACGTTCCTTTAAGGTATTCATGCTGCCGGTAAGGGTTTCGTGGCGAAGCTGCTCTTCGTTTAATTCCGTTTGTAACCCCTGAATTAGTTCGTTGCGTTCCTGCAAACGGATTTGCAACCCTTCCGCTGTGGTTTGCGCTTTAATTACATCCTGATCCAATTGATTTTTTGCCGCGGTTAAAGTATCGAATTTTTCCAATAACTGATTGAAATCAAGAATATTTTTATTCAAGTCCTGTTGCAGTTCCTGCACATCGCGTTTGCGTCGCGCCATAATAAATAAAAAAATCAGGCAAATGACTGCCAGCACTACGGTGGCAATCTGAAAAGGGTCTTGCGGTAATGGGTATAAATCAAGCATTGAAATTTCCTTATTTTTAGCGACGGTATTTTGTTTCATAAAAATATGCAGTCAGGCAAAAGTATAAACTAAAATGGCTTTAATCGCCTAACAAGGGAACAAATAAAGGTATTTTTATTGTCAATTTAACGGTTTATTGTTAATCTCAAACCCATTATCGACAACAGGAATTAACCATGAGCGAACCTCTTTTTCAACATACGAAAACGGAAGAATGTTGCCCGCAGTGCGGCTCGCCGTTGCAAATCAAACAAGGGAAAAAAGGCAAGTTTTTAGGTTGCAGCGCGTATCCTGCCTGCGATTACCTCAAACCGCTTTCGAATCAATCGGAAAGCCGTATTATTAAACAGCTTGATGAATGCTGCCCGCAATGCGGCCATCCGTTGTTGATACGGCAAGGCAATTTCGGTATGTTTATCGGTTGTGGCAATTACCCTCAATGTCATTTTATTGTTCATGAAGACGAGCAACCGCCGGCGGAAGAAAGCGTTGCTTGTCCGGAATGCGGCAAGGGTGAGCTGATTTCCCGCCGCGGGCGTCAAGGTAAATATTTTTATGCCTGTAATCGATATCCGCATTGTAAATTTACCTTACCGGGTAAGCCTTATTTGCAGGATTGCCCGCAATGCGGCGGGCATATTTGTCTGCTCAAAAAAGAGAACGAAACGTACCGCACTTTTTTATGTGTGAATAAATCCTGTCGGCACCAGTTTGATCGTAAAAAAGAGAAGACGTAAAAATGGAATTAGCTCAAATTGTAGAACGCCTTAAAAAAAATGAAGTCGTTGCTTATCCGACCGAAGCCGTATTCGGACTGGGCTGTAACCCGAATAGTAAAAGTGCGGTAGAAAAACTGTTAATTTTGAAGCAACGCCCGGTGGAAAAAGGGCTGATTTTAGTCGCCCATAAATTAGACTTGTTACTGCCGTTTATTGACGAATCGCGGCTTAAGCAATCCCACTGGCAACTTCTGACGCAACAATATGATTGCCCGACTACTTGGGTTGTGCCGGCAAAATTAAGCGTGCCGAAATTTATCACCGGTCAATTTGATAGCGTCGCGGTGCGATTATGCACTCATCCTGCGGTGGCGCAACTTTGTGAACAAACGGGGTTTGCCCTCACTTCAACCAGCGCCAATCTTTCCGGTCTGCCGCCGTGTAAAACGGCGCAACAAGTGCGGTCACAATTCGGCGAATTTTTTCCGGTGCTGGATATGGCGGTGGGAAATGCGGTTAACCCTTCGGAAATCCGGGATATTTTCAGCCGACAGATTTTTCGGCGGGGATAAATCATGCAACTGAAATCAAGTCTTATTGTTAATCAACATTTACGGCTGGAACAAATCACCGAGGATGATGCAGAACCCGTTTTCCGGTTGATTTGCCGGCAACGGGATTATCTCTCCCGCTGGCTGCCGGGCGTGGGATTGACTTCCAACGTAAGCAGTACCCTTAAATTCATTCGTTCCCTTAAACCGCTGGAGCAGGTTTTTACCATTCGCCGTGACGATGAAATTATCGGCTTGGTGAGCTTTAATAAAGCGGATTATTCAAATCTGAAACTTGAAATCGGTTATTGGCTTTCTCAATCCGAGCAAAAGCAGGGCATTATGACCCAATGCGTGCAAACAATGATAGATTATGCTTTTAATCAATTATATTTTAACCGGATTCAAATCAAATGTGCGATAGGCAATACCGCAAGCAAAGGAATCCCGCAGCGTTTGGGTTTTCAGCTGGAGGGTATCGAACGGCAGGGCTTGTTGCTGCTTTCCGGCGAATTCGCCGATTTTGAAATTTACAGTATGCTGGCTCAAGATTGGAAAAATAAACAGGATAAACAAATTATGGATACATACGCTGTGTGGGGCAACCCGATTGCGCAAAGTAAATCACCCGCCATTCACAAAATTTTTGCCGAACAAACCGGGCAGAACATGAAATATATTGCCATGTTAGGCGATGAACAACATTTTGAGCGGCAATTACAGGAATTTTTTGCGCAAGGCGCCAAAGGGTGCAACATTACCGCTCCTTTTAAAGAGCGGGCTTATCGGCTTGCCGATGAATACAGTGAGCGAGCTTTAACCGCCGGCGCCTGTAACACATTGAAAAAACTGGAAAACGGCAAACTTTATGCGGATAACACCGACGGTGCCGGATTGGTGAGTGATTTGCAGCGTTTAGGCTGGTTGAAGCCGAATCAGCAGATATTAATTCTCGGTGCCGGTGGCGCTACTAAAGGCGTGTTGTTGCCGTTATTACAGGCTCAACAGAAAATCCTGATTGCTAACCGCACTTTAGCGAAAGCGGAGGAATTAGCGGAAAAATTCAGCCCGTACGGTGAAATCCGCGCGGTGGAACTGAAGACAATTCCGCCGTACCGATACGATGTTGTCATTAATGCAACGTCTCTCGGTTTAACAGGTAAAACCGCAGATATTCAGCCGGAAATTTTGCAACAAGCCGGTGCGGTTTACGATATGCAATATGCTAAAGAGACTGACACGCCCTTTATTGCCTTAGCCAAATCCCTTGGCGTAAACAATGTCAGCGACGGTTTTGGCATGCTGGTAGGGCAGGCGGCGCATTCTTTCCGATTATGGCGGGGGATAATGCCCGATATAGAAGTGCTGCTGAACCGCGGTATTTGATTTAATTAGGCGAGTTAGTACGCCGTAAAACAATTTGATTTTTTTACTTCATTTAGGAACTTTTATGTACAAAACTTTCAAAAAATTAACCGCACTTTTAGGTGCGTTAGCCGCCTTGTCCGCTTGTCATTCTGCGGTTCAACCGGCAAAAACAGTGTTTCTTGCCGGTGCCACCGGCGTAATCGGCGAGCCCTTAGGTAAAGCGTTAGTCGCCAAGGGCTATCATGTTTACGGTACGACCCGAAGCGCCGAAAAGGCAAAACAGCTGGAAGCGGACGGAATAACGCCTGTTGTGCTGGATATTTATGATGCCGCCGCGGTAGAAAAAGCGGTGGTTAATGCCAAACCGGATGTGGTCATCAGCCAGCTTTCTTCTCTGCCAAAAGGTCTGAAAGAAGAGGAAATGGCGGAAGGCCTGAAACGTGACAATAGAATCCGCATTGCAGGCACCCGTAATTTGATAGCGGCGACGGAAAAAGCCGGTACGCCGAAATTTATCACGCAAAGCTTTGTTTTCTACGCGGAAAGCGCAACGCCGCCGATTGAAGAATCAGCGTTGCTTTCTACTAAAGATCCCGTTTACGGCGAATCAACGGCGGCTATGATGAATTTGGAAAAACAAACCTTAGCCGGTAAATTTACGCCGGTTGTATTACGTTACGGTTGGATTTACGGCGGAAAATCCGGATTTAACGCGCCGATTGAAGGTTACTCGACAATTCACATTGATGCGGTGGTGGATGCAACGGTCCGAGCGGTAGAGGCGGATTTAAAGGGAATTTACAATGTGTCCGAAGCCAGCCCGTTTATCAATATCGATAAATTCAGAAAAGCCGTTCCCGGGTGGAAAGATAAGTAGCTTCCGATGATAAAACTTTTAAAACCCGTTGATGTTAAATCCAATGAAAAACAGGCTTTGCTTTGGTCTTGGCTTTATGTGTTCGCGCTTTTTTTAGCCTATTATACTCTTCGCCCCATTCGAGACGAATTGGGAGCAGCCGGCGGCGTAACGCAGCTCACCTGGCTGTTTACCGGTACTTTGGTGGCAATGCTAATGTTAACGCCTCTTTACGGTTATTTGGTTAAACATTGGAAACGTGAGAAATTTATTACGATTTCCTATCGTTTTTTTATGCTGAATTTAGTCGTTTTTGCGATGTTAATGGCGATGGCAACAGGTGATGTGTTAGTTTGGACCGGACGTATATTCTTTATTTGGGTATCGGTATTTAACCTGTTTGTGGTGTCGGTATTTTGGTCATTGATGGCGGATATTTTCAATACGGATCAAGGTAAACGTCTTTTCGGTTTTCTGGCGACGGGTTCCACTATAGGTGGAATTGCAGGTTCCGCCTTCGTTTCGTTTTTTGCAGACGTATTCAGTAATTATATATTGTTGCTAATGGCAATTTTGTTGTTGGAAATGTCTGTTCTAGCGGCAAAAAAACTATCTAAATTAGGCGAAATCGAGCTCAGGGCGTCAAATTCGGCGGGTAGATTCAATCAAGAAATCGGCGGTGGTGTTTTAGACGGACTGAAACGCACCTTTCAATCGCCTTATTTGCTTGGTATTTCAGGATTTATTCTGCTTTATTCGATTACCAGCACGGTATTGTATTTCCAGCAGGCGGAGATAGTAAACAGCACCTTTAGCGATCGGGCTGAACGCACGGCATTTTTTGCCAATATTGATTTGTGGGTAAACAGCCTGACTTTGTTTTTCCAGTTCGGGTTAACGGGCAGAATGATGAAATATATTGGTATTTTACCGGTGCTTTCATTATTGCCGCTATTTAGCGTCATCAGTTTTGCTGCACTTGCCATGAATCCGACCATCGTCGTATTTGTTTTGGTACAAGTATCGCGCCGAGTAGCTAATTTTGCCTTTGCCCGCCCTTCCCGCGAAGTGTTATTTACCCGCCTGAGTCGTGAAGATCGCTATAAAGCTAAAAATGTGATTGATACGTTAATTTATCGTTCCGGCGATCAAATCGGTTCTTGGGGTTATGCGGGTTTGGGTGCGCTGGGGTTGAGCTTAACCGGCATTTCCTGGCTCACGGTGCCGGTGTGTGTATTATGGTTCGGATTAAGTATCTGGCTTGCCGGGAAAGAAGACGTAGACTAACGGGTTTTTTAGCTTTTAGGATTAAGGTTTGTTTATCTTTTATAACCGGTTGCGTTGTCGCATAAAATAAAGAAAAAGCTCCTGTTTTTAACATTTTTACAATTTTTACTTTCTTCCTTATTGCCGCTTATTTATACTAAGCGCCTTATTTTTTCAGAAGGAAAGCGGCATGAGTGTTTACGCTTACATTTGTTTCTTATTCAGCATTTCTATTTTTCTTGCATTTTTTACCCGGAAAATCAGCGCCCGAATTCAATCTACTATTGCCATTACCGCCTCGGCGATGATTGGTTCGTTAGTGTTAATTCTTTTCGGTTATTTCGGCTGGTTTAAGGTAGAAGATATCGCCATCCATATTATGGAACGGGTGGATTTTAAAAACTTTCTGCTCAACGGTATGCTCGGCTTTTTGTTATTCGCCGGTTCGTTGGGCATTAAATTGCCGTTAATGAAAGAACAACGGCGGGAAATTGCAGTATTTGCGCTGTTTTCAACACTTGCCTCTACCTTCTTCATTGGTATTTTAATTTATTATGCCGCCATGTTAGTGGGTTTGCGGATTGATTTTGTTTACTGTTTGGTGTTCGGTTCGCTGATTTCGCCTACCGACCCGATTGCGGTACTTGCCATCATCAAAAATCTGAAAGCGCCGAAGCGTTTATCCATGCAGGTAGAAGGGGAGTCACTGTTTAATGACGGTGTCGGTTTGGTGATTTTTACCACTTTATTTGCCGTGGCGTTTAACGGGCAGGAGCCGACTTTTTCCGGTGTGTTCGGGCTGTTTTTAAAAGAAGCGGTGGGCGGAATTTTGTTCGGTTTTGTAATGGGATTTGCCATTCATTTGCTTATCACTTTCACAAAAGAGGTCAGCCTTGAAATCCTGTTGACGCTTACAATTCCGACGGCAGGTTTTATGCTTGCCAACCTGCTGCATATTTCGGGCGCTTTGGCTATGGTGACTTCAGGTATTATTATCGGCAACTGGACGCGTCGCCAGGGCTTCTCGGAACGTAACCGTTATTTTCTTGATCATTTCTGGGAAATGATTGACCACTCGCTTAATTCGTTATTGTTCTTTTTAATTGGGTTAGCGTTGTTATTGGTGGAATTTACTTTTGAAAGTTCAATGCTTATGTTATTGGCGATTCCCGTTTGCTTAATCGGGCGTTATGTCAGCTTATGGATCCCTTATCAAATTATGAGCCGCTTTCGCCGCTATAATCCTTATACCTTGCGCATTCTTACCTGGGGCGGATTACGGGGCGGTCTGGCGCTTGCAATGGCGTTATCTATCCCGTCCAATGTGGTGAACATTAGCGGTAACGGAATGAATCTGGATTTGCGTGATGTAATAATTCTGATGACTTATGCAGTGGTGATGTTTTCGATTTTGGTACAGGGTACCACCATTGAGAAAATGATTGAAACCTCGAAAGTTATCGATCCGAAGCGCGATGCTTACGTGAAATTGGGCGGTTCGAGAGATTACCCGCCGCATATTTAGTCATTTCGCCTGCATCCGCCTAGTATGAACGGCGGATGCAGATGTTGTTCTTATCATTCCGCCAAAAGCGTTTCCAATTCTTCCTGTGCAGTCAGCCAATGAGCTTCCGCTTCTTCCAGCGCTTTTCTGGTTTGTACCTGCTGCGTTAAAAGTGCGGTCAGTTTTTCTTTATTTTCTGTCTGATAAAGCCCGGAATCCGCCAGTCGAACTTCAATTTCGGTAAGCTGAGCGGTCAGTTTATCCATTTCCGTTTCAAATTTTGCAATTTGTTTACGAATCGGCGCGGTTTGCTGGCGTAATTCCGCTTCGCGGCGTTTTTGTTCTTTGCGGTTTTGACCGGAATTTTCATTATTTGATTCTTTAGAAACTTCCGTATTTTTGACCGCACTTTTTTCCTGAACGTTGAGGTCATTCAGCCATTTGGCATAATCCTCCAAATCACCGTTGAATTCTTCTACTTGTTTATCATGTACCAGATAAAATTCTTCCACCGTGTTACGCAATAAATGGCGGTCATGAGATACCACCACCAGTGATCCCTGATAATCCACTAAGGCTTCCGTTAAAGCCTGCCGCATATCCAAATCCAGGTGGTTGGTAGGTTCGTCCAGTAGCAGTAAATTCGGACGTTGCCACACAATTAAGGCAAGCACCAAACGGGCCTTTTCGCCGCCGGAAAATTGCTTTACCGGATCTTTCACTTTGTCGCCGTGAAAGGCAAAACCGCCGAGATAATTGCGCAGTTCCTGTTCCGTTTGTTGCGGCGCCAGTTTTTGCAAATGCCAGAGTGCGGATTCATCAGCCCGCAGCGTATCCAACTGATGTTGAGCGAAATAACCGAGCTGCACGCCTTTGGCTAACTGTAGGACGCCCGAACGCGCCGTTAATTCGCCCGCCAGTAATTTGATCAAAGTGGATTTACCGGCGCCGTTTTTGCCCAGCAACCCGATGCGGGAGCCGGGTACCAAATTGAGTTTGATTTTTTGCAGAATTTCCACCGCACTTTCACCTTCACCGTAACCGGCGGAAGCTTTATCGATCATTACCAAAGGGTTCGGTAGAGAAAGCGGTTCGCGAAATTCGAAGGTGAAAGGGTTATCCACATGGGCGGGCGCAATACGTTCCATGCGTTCCAGCGCTTTCATGCGGCTTTGCGCTTGTTTCGCTTTGGTGGCCTTGGCTTTGAAACGATCGATATATTTTTGCAGATGGGCTATTTTGTCCTGTTGTTGGCGAAACAGTGCGTTTTGTTGCGCCAGTTTTTCCGCCCGTTGCAATTCAAAAGAGGAATAATCGCCGGTGTATTCATTGAGTTTTTTATCTTCAATATGAATAATTTTATTCACGATAGGATCAAGAAAATCCCGGTCGTGGGAAATCAGTACTAAAGTGCCCTGATATTGCACCAGCCAGCGTTCCAACCAGATCACCGCATCTAAGTCCAAATGGTTGGTGGGTTCGTCCAGTAATAATAAATCCGACGGGCATAACAGCGCTTGTGCCAAATTCAAACGCATGCGCCAGCCGCCGGAAAAGGATTTTACCGGGCGACCGAGTTCTTCCTGGGAAAAGCCCAGACCGTGCAACAAGGCCGAGGCGCGGGATTGAACGGTCCAGGCGTCAATAATGTCGAGTTGTCCGTGAATGCGGGCGATAGCATTACCGTCGTTATGTTCGTTGGCAAGCTTCAATTCTTTTTGTAACCGGCAATAAGTGCGGTCGCCCTCAATGACATAATCCAACGCGGAAATGTTCAGCGCAGGGGTTTCCTGATTCACCCAGGATACCGCCCAGTCGGCGGGATAATTAATCTCACCGCCCTCGGGTTGATTTTCTTTTTTTAATAAGGAAAAGAGCGAAGATTTGCCGCAGCCGTTTTTACCGACTAAACCGACTTTTTGTTTTGGATTGATGGTTGCGTTCGCTTCTTCAAGTAAAAGATTGAGACCGCGCTTTAAGGTTAAATTTGAAAAAAAAATCATTATTTATCGATATTTATTATAGAATGTCCGGAGTTTGTTTATTTTCTCTTTTTTTTAGGTTAGTTTGCAATGTTTGATTCTTTATTTGTCCAATTCGTCGTGTTATGGGCGGTAATTGACCCAATCGGTTCCGTCCCCGTTTACTTATCGAAAACGGTTGGGTTGTCTGTAGAAGAACGTCATAAAGTCGCCCGCAAATCCGTAATTATTGCCACAATTGTGCTAATGTTCTTTTTGGTTATCGGACAAGGTTTATTCGAAACCATGCAGATTCCGCTTTCCGCCTTCCAGATTGCCGGCGGGCTGGTGTTGCTTTTATTTGCCTTAACCATGATTTTTGGTGAAGGTAAGCCCGAAACCGAGATGAAAATGCGCACAAGTTTAAGTGAACTGGCGGTTTATCCGCTTGCCGTTCCGTCTATCGCCTCGCCCGGCGCGATGATGGCGATTGTCTTATTAACGGATAATCATCGCTTTGATTTTTTTGAACAATGCCTAACCACCGTAGTGATGTTGTTGATTCTGTTTATTACTTATTTGCTGTTTTTGATAGCGAATAAAATTCAACGGGTAATCGGTAACACGGGGGCTGCGGTGATCAGCCGGGTAATGGGATTGATTTTGGCCGCAGTCGCAGTGAACAACGTATTGGTGGGAATTCGGGATTTTTTCGGTATTGCCCTTTAAAATTTAAGAAACATTCAGAGACAGGGGGGATTTCCCCCTGTTTTTTATCTTGAAATCAGGCTTGGTATAAGCGGTAACTTACCTGTCCCGTTGTTTTTTCTTTTAACAATTGCCAATGAGGCGGGGTAAGAAGCGGTTTATCCCGTTCCGTTTCAACATAAATTAACGCGTCCGGTTTTAACCAGTTATTTTGCCCAAGCAGTTCAATGGCTTTATCCGCTAAGCCTAAATGAAAGGGCGGGTCAAGAAAAACCAGATCAAACTGCGGTAAATTTTGTCCGAATTTTAAATAATCCAGACTGTTTTGATTTAACACCTGTCCTTGTTCGACGGGCACATTTAAGGTTTGCAGGTTTTTTTTAAGTTGTGTCGCCGCTTGTTTGTCCAATTCTAAAAAAGTCACGCCTTGAGCCCGGCGGGAAAGCGCCTCAAATCCTAAAGAACCCGCACCGGCAAAACAATCTAAACAAACGGCATCCGCAATATAAGGCATTAACCAGTTAAACAACGTTTCTTTTACCCGATCTCCGGTGGGGCGCAAACCTTGCGCATTCAGAACCGGTAATTTCCGTCCGCGCCATTTGCCGGCGATGATTCTTACCTCGCCTTTGCTTTGATTCGGTTTAGAGTTTGATTGATTTGAACGAGTTGAATTTGTATTTTTTTTCATAGAGGATTGGTAAATAAATGTTACACTATGGCGTTTGAATAGTGTAACAAAATCCGGGCGTATTTAAAACGCTCGCAATTTCGGGGTCTGTTTATAAAAGATTAAACAGGCCCTAGAGAGAATGAGAGAAATTTATGGCAGATGAAAAGAAAAAAAGCGGTTTTTGGTCATGGCTCGGTTTAGGCAAAAAAGAAGCGGGCGATTCAGCCGAAAAACAAGCGGACCAAGCGCCGTCGGCCTATGAGAAAGCGGAACAAACCGTTGAGGAAACAAAACGGAAAATTGATGAGCTGGCGAATCAGGCACAAGGCATTGCCGAACAGGTAAAAGATCAGGTTGATGAAATTAAAGAAGATTTAGCGGATAAACTGGAACAGACTAAACAAGATATTGTTCACCAAGTGGAGCAGGTTCAGGTTGAGGCGGAACAAAAATTCGAACGGACAATTGAAAAATTTTTAAATTCCGAACCGCAGTCTGATGAAAACCAATCCGAGCAAGAGAAAATTGAAGCGGTTTCCGCAACAGAAAAGGAGCAACAAACGGCGGAAGCAACCCATAGTACGGATCTTGATGTGAATGAGGTCACCGTAGAAACGCAGGAAAAACCGGGCAAGGGCGGTTTCTTCAGCCGATTGGTTAAAGGTTTGCTGAAAACCAAACAGAATATCGGCGCCGGTTTTTTGAGTTTATTTACCGGTAAAAAAATTGATGATGAGTTATTTGAAGAATTGGAAGAGCAACTTTTGATTGCCGATATCGGTGTGCCGACCACTGCCAAAATCATCAAAAATCTTACCGAACACGCAAGCCGGGCGCAATTAAAAGATACGCAGGCGCTGTATCAACAGCTCAAAGTGGAAATGGCGGAGATTTTAAAACCTGTGGAACAGCCTTTAATCGTTGATACGGGCAGAAAACCTTATGTAATTTTAATGGTCGGCGTGAACGGCGTGGGTAAAACCACGACTATTGGTAAACTTGCGCGTCAATTCCAACAACAAGGTAAGTCCGTTATGTTGGCGGCGGGCGATACCTTCCGGGCGGCGGCAGTGGAGCAACTGCAGGTATGGGGCGAGCGCAATAATATTCCCGTGGTGGCGCAAAGTACGGGTTCGGATTCCGCTTCAGTGATATTTGATGCCATGCAATCGGCGGCGGCGCGCAATGCGGATATTTTAATTGCGGATACCGCAGGGCGTTTACAAAACAAAAATAACCTGATGGACGAGCTGAAAAAAATCGTTCGGGTGATGAAAAAGTATGACGAAAGCGCGCCTCATGAAATCATGCTGACCCTTGATGCGGGCACCGGTCAAAATGCCATCAGCCAGGCAAAATTATTCCATGAAGCCGTGGGATTGACCGGTATCAGTCTGACAAAACTGGACGGTACGGCAAAAGGCGGTGTAATTTTTGCCATTGCCGACCAATTTAACCTGCCGATTCGTTATATCGGTGTTGGCGAGAAAATTGAGGATTTACGTCCCTTCCATGCGGAAGAATTTATTGACGCCTTATTTACTCACGAAGAAAATTAATTGCTAAAGTATACTAAGAAACAAGGCGAACAAATATGTTCGCCTTGTTTTTAGCCGATGAAAACGGATGTCATACTTAAAGATCCGCCTACAAGGTGATCATTAAAGAGCTCGACATTGTCTTGTTCTTCCCGCATTGCTACGACATACAGCAACGGTAAATAATGTTCCGGTGTCGGCACTGATAACATTGCCGGCCGCCCGAGTCGTTCAATATGGGTCAGCAGTTCGATATTATTTCCCGCAATCGCCCGGTTAATTTGATCCCTGAATTCATAAGCCCAGTCATAGCCCGCATCCAATCGGTTAATATGTTCATAACTGAGAGCGGATAAATTATGTACGATATTGCCGCTTGCAAGAATTAATACGCCCTGTTCGCGTAAAGATTTTAATTTTTGTGCTAAAGCAAAATGCCATGAGGCGGGTTTGGTGCGATCCAGACTTAGCTGAATAACCGGAATATCCGCCTCGGGATAAAGGTGTTTCAACACCGCCCAAGCACCATGATCATAACCTCTGTCCGGGTTTAATCTTACTTCTTCGGGGGCAAGTAACTGTTGAATTTGCGCCGCCAGTCGGGGATTTCCCGATGCCGGATACTGAACCCGGCTTAATTGCGGAGGGAATCCGTAGAAGTCATAAATCATTTTCGGGTTTGCGCCGCTTTGTACTTCCAGCTCTTTACTGTACCAATGGGCGGAAATACATAAAATCGCTTTTGGTTTGGCAAAAGTGCGGGTGATTTCGGCGAATTTTTGATTGAACGGATTATTCTCCTCAATCACGTTCATCGGACTGCCGTGCCCTACAAAAATAGCGGGTTGTTTCATAAAATTTCCTAAATAATAACCCCGCTTAATTTTAAGCAGGGTTTCGATTAGCTTAGAGAGTATAAGACAGATTATAACGCGGCTTTAACGGCATCCGCCAGGCTGGTGGTCGGGCGGCCAAGAATTTGTTCCAGTGTTTTATCTTCGGAATATAATGCACCTTTTGACACATCGACATCCCATTCTGCGATTAAGCCTGCAAAACCTTCCGGCAGTCCAGCCTTCACTAAGGCGGCGGCATAATCTTGTGCCGGAATATCAATATAAGGGATTTGTTTGCCGGTTTGTTTTGAAATTTCGGCGGCTAAATCCGCTAAAGTCCAGCTTGTCGAGCCGGCTAATTCATAAGTTTTGCCTTCATGACCTTCGCTTAACGCCACATTTACCGCTGCCTCGGCAAGATCGGCGCGGGTTGCGGATGCAATTTTACCGTCTTTTGCCGAACCGTAGAAAGCGTTGTTGGCTAAAGCCGCACCAATGGAACCTGTGTAGTTTTCAGTATACCAGGTGTTGCGCAAAATAGTGAAAGGCACGCCCGATTCTTTCAATGCCTGTTCCGTAGCGACATGTTCGCCGGCTAAGGATTTCACCGTATTTTCATTGCTTGCACCTAACAGGCTGGTATAAATAATGTGTTTTACGCCCGCTTTTTTCGCCGATTGAATCACATTGTTATGCTGCGGAAAACGTTGCCCGATCTCATTACCGGAAACTAAAATTAAGGTATCTACGCCGTTTAACGCTTCTACCTGTCCTTCAATATTGGCATAGTCGAATTTACGCGCTTGCGCATTGGAAATTTTTTCCGGCGAACGCACTAAAGCGATAACATTTGCTTTGCGTTGAACTAGTAAGTCTAACGCGATTGTGCCAAATTGTCCGGTTGCTGCGGTGATTGCGATTGTTTTAGTTGTCATCATAATGTTCCTTTTTATTACAAATAGTTTGTTTTGTTTGCCAGGTTGGCTGTCGGAGGTTATAATATATCAATACTTACTTTTTGGAAGTACTTACGTAAATGTAAGTATTAAAATAAATTTAAAATATTTTTTAACGTATTGATTTTTAAGGAAATAAAAATGAATAATTTTTTTGAACGGGGAAACGTATTAGCAGCGGCCTGCCCTTCAAGACAGATTTTGCAACATTTGACCAGCAGATGGGGCGGATTGGTTTTAATAGCACTGCGTTCCGGCACTAAACGTTTTAGCGAATTGCGCAAAACCATCGACGGCGTAAGTGAGCGAATGCTGACGCAAACTCTGCAACAACTGGAAGAAGACGGCATGCTGGTGCGCAAATCTTATAACACTGTGCCGCCTCATGTGGATTATACCTTGACCGAATTCGGCGCACAGGCATCGGAAAAAATGTTTGAATTGGTGGATTGGTTAGAAAGCAATTTAAACGATATTTTAACTCACAAGGTAAGTAAACAATGAATCCGTGGATTTTACTGGCGATTTCCATCTTATTGGAAATTATTGCAACCAGCCTGTTAAAATTGAGCGACGGTTTTACCAAACTTATCCCCACGGTGGGTTCAATGTTGCTTTACGGTTTGTCTTTTTATTGCGTGTCTATCGTTTACCGCACGTTACCCGTAGGCATTGTTTATGCGGTTTGGTCCGGCGTGGGGATTGTGCTTACCGCCATCATCGCCTATTTTGCTTTCGGGCAGAAAATCGACGGTTCGGGGCTTGTGGGGATGCTGTTAATTGTCGGCGGTGTTCTTATCATTAATGTTTTTTCCCGTTCGGTTTGATAAAAGTGCGGTAAAATTTTTGAAAATTTCGGAGAGTAAATGAAAGTCGGGTTGGTTCTTGAAGGCGGTGCTATGCGCGGTATGTTTACCGCCGGCGTGTTAGATATCTTTTTAGACGAAAATATTCATATTGACGGTGCGGTAACCGTTTCGGCGGGCGCCTTGTTCGGCATTAATTTGCCTTCCAAACAGCGCGGGCGGGTTCTTCGTTACAACAAGAAATATTTGAACGACAAACGTTATATGGGGTTGCACAGCCTGTTGACCACGGGCAATATCGTTAACCGGGATTTTGCTTTTTACGAATTGCCGTATACTCTTGATCCTTTTGATCAGCAAACATTCGCCCAATCGGACATGGATTTTTGGGTTACTCTCACTAATGTGGAAACGGGCGAGGCGGAGTATTTTAAAATTCAGGACGCTTTTGAGCAAATGGAAGTACTGCGCGCCACATCAGCCATGCCTTTCGTATCAAAAATGGTGGAAATTAACGGCAAAAAATATTTGGACGGCGGCATTGCCGACAGCATTCCGCTACAGAAATGTTTCGATTTAGGTTACGATAAAGTGATCGTAGTGTTAACCCGTCCGCTGGAGTACCGCAAAACGCCGAGTTCAAAAACCTTATTCAAATTGTTTTACCCGAACTATCCGCAGCTGGCGGCACGTTGGGCACAGCGTTATGCGGATTATAATCAAACCGTGGAACGTATTATTAAGTTAAACGACGAGCAAAAAATTTTTGTGATTCGTCCTTCTGAAAGTCTGAATATCAGCCGGTTGGAAAAAGATCCCGAGATGATTCAACGAATGTATGAACTAGGTTTAAAAGACGGTAAAGCGGCAATCGCCGGATTGCGGGAATATTTGGCGAAATAAAAAAGTGCGGTGAAATTTTTCTATTTTTCACCGCACTTTTATTTGCAGAACCAGGGTCTGTTTATAAAAGATAAACAGACTCTATAATTATTTACGATTCAGCCAGGCCATATATTCGGCAACACCTTCGGCAACGTTTTTAAATTTAAAATCGCAACCGGCGGCGCGTAGTTTGGTTAGATTCGCCTGTGTATATTCCTGATAGCGGGATTTTAAATGGTCCGGGAACGGAATGGTTTCGATTTCGCCTTTACCATGGAATTTCACTACCGCTTCGGCCACGGCTTTAAAACTTTCTGCATTGCCGGTGCCCAGGTTAAAGATGCCGGAAACACCGTTTTCCCATGCCCAAAGGTTAACTTCCGCTACATCGCCCACATAAACGAAATCTCGCAGGAAATGTTCGGAACCGGCAAATAATTTCGGATTTTCGCCTTTTAAAATCTGGTTATTTAAGTGGAACGCGACGCTCGCCATTGAACCTTTGTGCTGTTCGCGCGGCCCGTATACATTGAAATATTTAAAGCCGCAAACCGGTGAGTTGGCTTCAGGCAGAATGGCGCGAACATATTGGTCGAATAAGAATTTTGAATAACCGTAGGCGTTTAACGGCCCTTCGAATTCGCGTTCTTCGATGAAATCCGTTTTATCGCCGTAAGTGGCGGCGCTTGATGCGTAGAAGAACGGAATTTCGCGATCTAAGCAGTAATGCAGCAACTCTTTGGAATATTCATAGTTGTTATGCATTAAATATTTACCGTCCCATTCGGTGGTCGCCGAGCAGGCGCCTTCATGGAACACGGCGTCGATATCACCTAAATCGTCACCTGCAATGACGGAAGAAATAAAATCTTCTTTATCGCAATAATCCGCGATATCCAAATCGACAAGATTAATGAATTTTGTCCCGTCTTTCAGGTTATCCACTACTAAAATATCTTTGCGCCCCATATCGTTTAACGCTTTTACGATATTGGCGCCAATCATGCCGGCGCCACCGGTTACGATAATCATAATAATTGTCCTTTTCTTTATTTGCGGAAATTAGGTCTATTGTAATAGATTTTGTCCGGAAGTGCTAAAAAAGTGCGGTGAATTTTTGAGGATTTTTTATTTACCCGCTTTCCCGTTCCCTTAATGTGCTTATCAACTGGATACATTCGGTTTGCGGATCTTTTTCGGTTTGAAGTAATTCCGCCAGTTTTTTACCGGCGGTTTCGCCTAGTTTTGCGTAGGGGATGTTTAAGGTTGTGAGTGCGGGGTAGGTGGTTTGGCTGATTTCAAGATCGCCCAAGCCGATAATGGCGACATCGTAAGGAATGCCGATGTGCTGTCGTTGCGCCTCAAAAAGTGCGCCGCAGGCAAGCTCGTCGGATAAAAATACGAAAGCGTCAATGCAGCCCCATGTTGAAATCGCTTCATTAAATAATTTTGCGCCGGCGGAAAAAGAAACGGGTTCCGAGCAATGCAGAATCTGGTGGGAATTTAAATGGTTGGCATGCAGCGCCGAATGCCAGCAGGCTAAATATTGTTGGAAAATCGCCTGCTCCTGCTGCGCGCAAAGCAAGCCGATATCCCGATAGCCTTTAGCGACTAAAAAACTTATCACTTTTTGCACCGCACTTTTACTGTCCACGCAAACATTAATGCCTAACGGATTTGCCTGTTTTGAACCGATTTCCAAACAAATTAATCCGCTGTTTCGGATCCACTGCGCTTCGGTGCTTGGGCATTGCAGATTCAGCAGGATAACGGCTAACGGTGAGTTATTGATTAATTCGCGCAGCCAGCCTTTTTTATTTGCGACAAGAATAATAATTTGTAAATCAAGGGGTTGCAGTTCTTTTTGGAGTGAGTTAAGAATAAGGTTGTTTTCAACGGAAACTAATGATGAAGTAACGATAACGATATTGCGGGAAGATACGGAAGCCAATTCGCGTGCGGCGGAATTCGGCACATAACCTAATTTTTGTACCGCTTCGTGAATTTTTTGACGTAAATTTTCGGACACCATTTTCGGCGTGCGTAAAGCACGGGAAACGGTCATAGTGCCGACACCTACTTCTTTTGCTACGTCGGCAAGCGTGACTTTGCCTGTTGAACGTCGGTTTTTATTTGAATTATTGGCTAACGACATGCTAATCCTCCTACAACTACAACATTAAAGTACGATAAAAAACAGCCTAGGGAAATTATTTTTTATAAAAAATGTTACCGCTATCACAAAATTAAATTTTTCTTATTGATAACGCTATCATTGAGGTTTACATTGTGATCACTTCAAAACAGAAGAGGTCTTTTATGCTTAAACAATTTTTACCCCTTTCTCACATTCAATATGTGGATTCCGTTGAAAACTGGCAGCAGGCGGTGCAGTTAAGCGCTGCGCCTTTGTTAGCGGAACAGTTGATTGAACCCCGTTATGTGGAACGTATTTTTCAAATTCATCGGGAAATCGGCCCTTATTATGTGATTGCACCGCAAATCGCTATGCCTCATTCTCGCCCGGAAGACGGTTCGAATGCGCAGGCGTTGTCGTTGGTTGTGTTGAAACAAGGGGTAAATTTCGGTTCGGATAACGACCCCGTTCAGTTGGTGTTAATGCTGGCGGCAAAAGACAGTGAATCTCACTTGGAAATGCTTTCGGCGGTGGCTGAATTATTCTCGGATGAAGAAGCGGTACAACAAATTATTCAATCTACGACAGTTTCTGAAATCGCAGAGATTGTTCATCGTTATTAAGTTTATTACAGGAGAATCATTATGAAAATTATGGCGGTTTGCGGTCATGGCTTAGGCAGTAGCTTCATGATGGAAATGAACATTAAAAAAGCGTTAAAAACCTTAGGTAAAGAGGCGGAGGTCAGCCATCAGGATCTGGCCTCCGTTACGGCGAATGAAGCGGATTTATTCGTAATGGGTGCGGATATTGCCAACAGTAGCGGTTTGCCTGCCGACAAAGTGGTGGTAGTCAAAAATATTGTCAGCGTAAAAGAATTCGAAGAAAAACTTGCCGAATATTTCAATCAATAGGAGATAACCTATGGACTCAATACTTTTCTTTATATTAGATATTTTAAAAGTGCCGTCGGTGTTGGTGGGGTTAATTGCCTTGGTCGGTTTAGTGGCTCAGAAAAAAGCTTTTCCGGACATCATCAAAGGAACGGTTAAAACAATTTTAGGTTTCCTTGTGTTAGGCGGTGGGGCAACCGTATTGCTGAGCTCGTTAACTCCGCTTGGCAGTATGTTTGAACACGCGTTCAACGTACAGGGAATTATTCCGAATAACGAAGCAATCGTTTCCATGGCGCTTGAAAAATACGGCACGGCGACCGCACTTATTATGGCCTTCGGTATGGTGGCGAACATTATTGTGGCGCGTTTTACCCGTTTAAAATTCATTTTTTTAACCGGCCATCATACCTTCTATATGGCTTGTATGATTGGCGTCATTTTAACCGTTGCCGGTTTTGAAGGCGTGCAATTGGTGTTTGTGGGCGCATTAACTCTTGGTTTAATCATGGCGTTTTTCCCGGCAATCGCCCATTTCTACATGAAAAAAATTACCGGTAGTAACGATGTGGGCTTCGGTCACTTCGGTACCATCGGTTATGTGCTTTCCGGCGCTATCGGTCAGGCTGTAGGTAAAGGTTCGCCCTCTACCGAAGAAATGGATTTGCCAAAAAATTTAAGTTTCTTACGCGATAGTTCAATTTCGATCTCCTTAACCATGATGATCATCTATTTCGTTCTTGCTATCGCTTCCGGTAACGAATATGTTTCCACTCACTTTAGTAATGGTCAGCATTATTTGGTTTACGCCACAATTCAAGCCATTACCTTTGCAGCCGGCGTTTACGTCATTCTGCAAGGTGTGCGTTTAATCTTGGCTGAAATTGTGCCTGCCTTTACCGGTTTCTCAGAAAAATTGGTGCCGGATGCAAAACCCGCATTAGACTGTCCGATTGTTTTCCCTTATGCGCCGAATGCGGTTTTAGTGGGCTTCTTATCCAGCTTTATGGGCGGTATTATCGGTTTAGTATTGCTCGGTCAGCTTAACTGGGTATTGATTCTTCCGGGAGTGGTACCGCACTTTTTCTGTGGTGCCACAGCGGGTGTCTTCGGTAATGCGACCGGCGGTCGTCGCGGTGCAATTCTAGGTGCATTTGCCCACGGTTTATTGATCACTTTCCTGCCGGTGTTCTTATTACCGGTATTAGGTTCCCTCGGCTTTGCCAATACCACCTTCTCAGATACGGATTTTGGCGGTGTAGGTATCGTGTTAGGTAATATGGCGCAGTTTATGTCCAAAGATATGATTATGATCGTGATTGTGGCTATCTTCCTGTTGCTTGTGGGCTACAACTATTTAGCGAAAAAACCGGTAAAAACTGAAGAATAGCTAAGTTGTATAAATAACATTATGCCCTGGCTAAAGCCGGGGCATTTTTGTTAAAAGTGCGGTAGAAAATCACGAAATTTTTCATATTGCCGATTTTAATTGGAAAGTGATAAAAATCACAGTTTTCAGATTTTTTTGATGTATCATATAAAAAAGTTAGAATTCTCACATGAAAAGAATTCAAAGAAGGAGATATTATGCACCCGCAAGAATTGGCGAAATTTATTGACCACACTGCATTAACTGCGGAGAAAACGGCGCAGGACATCATTAAACTTTGTGATGAAGCGATTGAAAATCAGTTCTGGTCTGTGTGTATCAACCCATGTTATATTCCGTTGGCAAAAGAAAAATTAGCGGCAACAAATGTGAAAATCTGCACGGTTATCGGTTTTCCGTTAGGGGCTAATTTAACTTCGGTGAAAGCTTTTGAGGCGCAGGAATCCATTAAAGCCGGCGCACAGGAAATTGATATGGTGATTAATGTAGGCTGGATTAAATCCGGCGAATGGGACAAAGTGCGATCGGATATTCAGGCGGTTTTGCAGGCTTGTAACGGCACTTTATTGAAAGTGATTTTAGAAACCTGTCTGTTAACGCCGGACGAAATCGTAAAAGCCTGTGAAATTTGCCGTGATCTGAAGGTGGGCTTTGTGAAAACTTCAACCGGCTTTAATAAAGACGGTGCAACGGTGGAAGATGTGGCGTTAATGCGTCAAACCGTCGGCGATAAACTCGGCGTAAAAGCCTCCGGCGGTATTCGCGACACTGAAACCGCGATGGCGATGATTAACGCGGGTGCAACCCGTATCGGCGCAAGTGCCGGAATCGCAATCATCAAAGGCCTGCAAGATAATAGCGGCGGTTACTAGGGTCTGTTTATAAAAGATAAACAAAACCTAAAGATTGATTGAGCCTGTTGCGATGGATAAAAAAGTTCAAACCCGTTTAAATCAGCTGAATTTATTGACCCGCCGGCTCAGTTAACTCCATAAAAACCCCGAAATTTCACCTCACTTTTATGATTTGCCCGTCGCCGGTAGGTGGGTATTATGGCGTTCGCGTTCCATCATATGGTGATGCGCGCCTTTGGCAAGCATGCGTAATTGCAGAATCAGGCGCTCTTTGAGCAATTCCCGTTCTTTATTGTTCATATCTAAGGCGTTGGCGCCGGCGGTAAATACAATGGTTACCATACCTTCCGATTGCACGTAAGCCACGTATTCCGAATAATTGTTTTTATTTGCCAAATATTCGGCGAGTTCATCCACAAAATGTTTGATTTCCCGCGCTGCGGCGGTACGAAAAGCCTGTGATGTGCCGGAACTTTCGCGTAACAGCAAACGGAAAACGTTAGGGCTGTGGGCGATAAATTCAAAAAAGGTTTCCACCGAAATAACAATGACACTGCCGCCTTTTTCAATGCGTTTTCGGGCCTGGCGCATAAGTTGGCGCAGGGTTAAACCCGCCTCGTCCACCATGGTTAAGCCTAATTCGTCCATATCCTTAAAATGACGATAAAACGAGGTCGGCGCAATACCCGCCTCTCTCGCCACTTCCCGTAAACTTAAATTCGAAAAGCTTTTTTCGGCATTTAATTGGTTAAACGCCGCATCAATTAATGCGCGGCGGGTTTTTTCTTTTTGTATTGCACGAACGCCGGCCATATTAATCACCTTCCGTATGTAAAATCGCTTTTACAGCATCACCCACGGCATTCGCCACTCGTTCATAGCGGCTACGAAGCGGTGAGCCGGGACGGTAAACCAGCGCGATGGTACGTTTGGGCTCAGGGTCGGTACAAGGAATATATTTTACCCCGGCTCTTGTGCCTTCATTTAGCATTGCCAGTTCCGGCATCAAGGTCATACCGGCATTTGCCGCAATCATGTTACGTAAGGTTTCCAAACTTGTGGCCTGGAAATGCGAATTTTCGCGCGCACCCGCGGTAAAACAATAACCCAACGCTTGATCCCGCAGGCAGTGTCCGTCATCTAACATAAGTACTTCATGGCCTTGTAATGCATGCATTTTAATTGATTTTTCTTTTGCCCAAGGATGTTGTTCGGAAACCGCCAATAACATTCTTTCATTGAAAATAGGCACTTCAATAAAAGGTTCCGTTTCCGGGACAGTGGCTAAAATTGCACAATCTAAGCGGCCGGATTCCAGTTGATCTAATAAGTGCGAGGTTTGCGCTTCATATAAATACAATTCTAAATCCGGGAAAGCTTCCTTTAATGCAGGCATAATATAAGGTAGCAAATAAGGACCGACGGTCGGGATAACGCCGAGATGCAGAGGCCCGGTCATTTCTTTACCTTGATTACTTGCCATTTCTTTCAGTAATTTGACTTCACGCAAGACTTTTTTAGCCTGTTCTACTAGAATAAGCCCTGATTGGGTGAATAAAACCTTACGGCTGGTACGTTCTAACAAGGTAATTCCAAGTTCATCTTCCAGTTTACGGATTTGTCCGCTCAAGGTCGGTTGACTGACATGGCAAGCATCCGCCGCGCGACGGAAATGTTTATATTCAGCAAGGGCTGCAAGGTACTCAAGATCTCGAATATTCATTTTTTACCTCGTTATAGAAAAAAACGATTGAAAGCATAGAATTAATTGATTGTAACTATAACATAAAATTGCCTATAATCCAGTCATCAAAATAAATAAGTCCATTAAAAGAGGAAAAATTATGTCAAATATGGAAGGTAAAAAAGTCCCTCAAGTTACATTTCACACCCGTCAAGGCGATGCTTGGGTCGATGTAACTTCAGCTCAACTTTTTGATAATAAAACCGTTGTGGTATTTTCATTACCTGGCGCTTATACGCCGACTTGTTCGTCAAGCCATTTACCGCGTTACAACGAATTAACGCCGGAATTTAAAAAATTAGGTGTTGATGATGTGATTTGCGTATCGGTAAACGATACATTCGTTATGAACGCATGGAAATGTGATGAAGATGCCGATAATATCACCGTTCTGCCGGACGGCAACGGCGAATTCACCGAAGGCATGGGCATGTTGGTGGATAAAGAAGAGCTGGGTTTCGGTAAACGTTCGTGGCGCTATTCTATGCTGGTAAAAAACGGCGTAATCGAAAAAATGTTTATTGAACCGAACGAACCGGGCGATCCGTTCAAAGTTTCCGATGCGGACACCATGATCAAATTCATCAAACCGGATTGGGAGCCAAAACCGTCAGTCGCGTTATTTACTAAACCGGGTTGCCCGTTCTGCGCGAAAGCGAAAGCGCTGTTAACGGAAAAAGGCTATCCGTTTGAAGAAATTGTGTTAGGCAAAGACGCTACCGTTACTTCGGTACGTGCTATGAGTGGTCGTGCCACATTCCCTCAAGTGTTTATCGGCGGTAAACATATTGGCGGCAGCGATGATTTAGAAGCTTATTTCGCTAATAAATAAGCCTTAAAAAATCGCTAAAAAAGAACCGCACTTTTAATATTAAAAGTGCGGTTTGTTTTTCTGAAATTTTGTGATGTTAATAATGCGGCGGCGGTGTTTCTTCCGCTTGCGTTGCGATGTTAGCCGGTTGTAAATCCTTCAATTTATTGGCCACATGACGCATTTGCAATTGCATTTTATCAATGACGAACTGCTGTTCGATCAATGCCTGATTGAGCTCTTCGATTATCCCTTCCTGAAAGGTAATTTTCATTTCCAGTTCTGCAATCCGTTGCTCTAAATTTGCTGAGTTTTGCATAGTAATCCCAAATAAATGTTGTACAATAGCCAAATTGGCTTTACCCTATTCTAACAAAATCGGCGGTTAAATCCTCTTTAATTTTAAGGATATGTTATTCGTCATTTTTGTTAAACCCACTGAGCCGAGGCTCTCAATAAAGGAAATAGTGATGTTAAAAATTCAAAAGTTTTCAGCAGTGGCATTATTAGTCGGCGCCGTATTGGCGACCTCTGCCTGTAAAGATGACAAAAAAGCGCAAGCGGCGGCAGAGCCTGCAAAACAGGAAGCACCGGCAGCCGCGCAGGCGGAAAATAGCCGGGTTAAAGATCCTTCTTATGCGGTAGGCGTGTTAATCGGTAATGATTTAAAAGGTTTGGTTGAAGCGCAGAAAGACGTAATCGCTTATGATAACGATAAAATTCTTGCGGGCGTTGCGGAAGCATTGCAGGGCAAAATTGATTTAACCAACCAAGACGTGGTGAACACGTTAAAGGATATTGATGAAAAATTAAAAGTTGCCGCCCAAACCAAAGCCGAAGAACAAGCGAAACAGGCCAAAGCGGAAAGTGAGAAATTCATTGCCGAATTTAAGCAAAAAGACGGCGTGAAAGAAACCAAATCCGGTTTGCTGTATCGCATTGAAAAAGAAGGTGAAGGCGCAGCTATTAAACCGACAGATTCCGTGAAAGTACATTACACCGGCAAATTAACTAACGGTACGGTATTTGACAGCTCGGTAGAACGTGGTCAGCCGGTAGAATTTTTATTGGATCAGGTTATTCCGGGTTGGACCGAAGGTCTGCAGTTAGTGAAAAAAGGCGGCAAAATCGAATTGGTTATTCCTGCCGAACTTGCTTACGGCGAGCAGGATTTAGGTACGATTCCACCTAACTCAACACTTCATTTTGAAGTTGAAGTATTAGACGTTACTCCGGCTAAAAAATAACGAAAAATCTACCGCACTTTTTTGGTTATTAGACGAAAGTGCGGTTCCTTTTTTGCGGGTAATATAATGCTAAGTATAAAACGACCTTTCACTGATGAAGACCGTGCGATTTTAAATTCCTACAAAGCCGTGGTTGAAGGCGTAAGCGCTTTACTCGGTAGCCATTGCGAAATCCTCTTGCATTCTTTGGAAGATTTGGATAATACCGCCGTTTACATTGCCAACGGACATAATACCAATCGGCAAGCGGGTACGACGCTGAGCGAAGCGGATTTACAATCTCTGCAAGCTATGGAAAACGGCATGGTTTTAAAGCCGTATTTTACGCGTCATAAGGGCAATAACGGGCTAATGAAGTCGACGAGTATCGCCATTCGTAACGGTAAGCGGCAGATTATCGGTTTATTGTGTATTAATCTTAATTTGGAAGTACCGGTTTCCCAGTTTATCCAAGCCTTTATTCCGACTCAAGACTATCCGGTCACCACGGCGGGCAATTTCGCCAGTTCTGTAGAGGAGTTGGTATTGCAAACGGTGGAAACCACCATTGAAGAAATTACGGCGGATCGTCTTGTGGCAAATAACAATAAAAACCGTCAAATCGTTACCACGCTTTTTGAGAAAGGTATTTTTGATATTAAAGATGCAATTAATCTGGTGGCGGAAAGATTAAATATTTCCCGCCATACCGTTTATCTTTATATTCGCCAAATAAAACAGGACGACCAAAAATAATGCGTTATGTACTTTCCGTCCGGCAGCCGGTTTATGGCTCGCAAGGCGCTTATTTAGCTTATCAGTTCGCGCAGGAATTAATCTGTCAGGGGCATCTGATCAGCCAGATTTTCTTCTCTCAGGAAGGGGTATCTAACGGCAACGGATTGGTTTATCCTGCCAATGATGAGTTTAATCTGGTCAAAGCATGGCAGACTTTCTCAAAAAAGCACAATGTGCCTTTACACTTGTGTATCGCCGCTTCGCAACGCCGCGGCGTGGTGGATAAATTGACCGCTCTCGATCCCGCGCAAACAAACCTGGCGGAAGGTTTTGTGTTGGCAGGTTTAGGCGAATTCAGTAAAGCAATGTTAGAAGCGGACAGAGTGATAACCCTATGAAATTAGCTTTCGTTTTTCGCCAAAGCCCCCATGGTACGGCAATTAGCCGGGAAGGATTGGATGCGTTGCTTGCCGCTACCGCATTTTGTGATGAAGAAGATATCGCAGTATTTTTTATGGCGGACGGCGTATTGAATTTGTTGGCGAATCAACAGTCGGATTTGATCCTGCAAAAGGATATTGCGAGCGCTTTTAAGCTTTTGGATCTTTACGATATCGGACAACGTTATATTTGTGCCGAATCTATGGATGATTTTGCCTTGAGCTATGATGATTTGGTTATAAATTGTGAAAAAATCGACCGCACTTTGATGTTGCAAAAGCTTCAACAGGCAGAAAAAATTATTACTTTTTAATATGTTATATACTTTCTCTAAAGCTGATTATGCTCCGCGCGAATTGGCGGATTTGCTTGCCCGGCTTACGACGCAGGATGCGGTTTTATTATGGCAGGACGGCGTATTACTCGCTTTAAAGTACGGCGATTATTTTGTCAAACACAGCTCGCAAGTTTATCTGTTTGAGCCGGATATACGGGCGCGCGGGTTGAGCGCGTTAATTCAGCAAAAAAATAAGTCTTTTAACCGGATTCAAATGCCTCAACTGGTGCAATTGACGACCCGATATTTCCCTCAATTAGCGCTGTAGGATCTTCAAAGATCCTACGGACTATTTCTTGACATATTCCCTTTTCGGCATTAGAATGCAACGTCCACTTTCAGTATGGAAGCGGATTTAGTAAAACAATTCAATCATGAATAATTTTTTAACTGGAGCTTATTAATGGCAACTATCAACCAGCTAGTACGCAAACCGCGTGTGAAAAAGGTTGTAAAAAGTAACGTTCCTGCATTACAGGCTTGCCCGCAGAAACGTGGCGTGTGTACTCGCGTATACACTACTACACCTAAAAAACCGAACTCAGCATTACGTAAAGTATGCCGTATTCGTTTAACAAATGGCTTTGAAGTAACTTCATACATCGGCGGTGAAGGTCATAACCTTCAAGAACACAGTGTTGTGTTAATCCGTGGTGGTCGTGTAAAAGACTTACCGGGTGTGCGTTATCACACTGTACGTGGTGCACTTGACTGTGCAGGCGTTAAAGACCGTAAACAAGGTCGTTCTAAATACGGCGTTAAACGCCCTAAAGCTTAATGGTTCTCCGTTAAGTAAGGCCAAACGTCTAAATTAAACAATCTAAACCATAAACTCCAGTCAGATGCGAAATATCGCAATAAGATGAGTTTTGGGTATCCTGAAGATAAAAAACGGAGAAATTGCAATGCCACGTCGTCGTAGTATTGAACCTCGCAAAATTCTTCCAGATCCGAAATTCGGTTCAGAATTGCTTGCGAAATTTATTAATGTTTTAATGGTAGATGGTAAAAAATCTATCGCAGAATCAATCGTTTATAATGCATTAGACACTTTAGCTCAACGTACGAACAAAGATGCGTTAGTTGCATTTGAAGAAGCATTGGAAAACGTCCGTCCAACCGTAGAGGTTAAATCTCGTCGTGTCGGTGGTTCTACATATCAAGTACCGGTTGAAGTGCGTCCTGCACGTCGTAACGCATTAGGTATGCGTTGGATCGTTGAAGCGGCACGTAAACGCGGTGACAAATCAATGGCGTTACGTTTAGCGAACGAATTATCTGATGCGTCAGAAAATAAAGGTTCAGCAGTGAAAAAACGTGAAGATGTTCACCGCATGGCGGAAGCAAACAAAGCGTTTGCTCACTACCGTTGGTAATCATCTAGTAGTATTTACTAAAGGCTTCATCCTTGATGGAGCCTTACCCATATTTAAAATTTCATATTAAACCCAAACAAGGTAATAATAATGGCTCGTATAACCCCTATTGAAAGATATCGTAATATCGGTATCAGTGCGCATATCGACGCGGGTAAAACAACAACTTCAGAGCGTATCTTGTTCTATACAGGTGTTAGTCACAAAATCGGTGAAGTACACGATGGCGCGGCAACCATGGACTGGATGGAACAGGAACAAGAACGTGGTATTACCATCACTTCTGCTGCAACAACAGCATTTTGGTCCGGTATGTCACAACAATTCCAACAACATCGTATCAACGTTATCGACACTCCGGGACACGTTGACTTCACAATCGAAGTAGAACGTTCAATGCGTGTTCTTGACGGTGCGGTAATGGTTTACTGTGCGGTTGGTGGTGTTCAACCACAATCGGAAACAGTATGGCGTCAAGCTAATAAATACCAAGTTCCGCGTATTGCGTTCGTAAACAAAATGGACCGTACTGGTGCTAACTTCTTACGTGTTGTAGAACAATTAAAAACCCGTTTAGGTGCTAACGCTGTTCCTTTACAACTTCCTGTAGGTGCTGAAGATAACTTCAAAGGTGTGGTTGACTTAATCAAAATGAAAGCAATCAACTGGAATGAAGAAGATCAAGGTATGACATTTACTTATGATGATATTCCTGCGGATATGCTGGAAGCATGCGAAGAATGGCGTAACAACCTTGTTGAAGCGGCGGCGGAATCTTCAGAAGAGCTAATGGAAAAATACCTTGGTGGTGAAGAGTTAACCGAAGAAGAAATCAAAGGCGCATTACGTGCTCGCGTTCTTGCCAATGAAATTATTCTGGTAACCTGTGGTTCTGCATTCAAAAACAAAGGTGTTCAAGCAATGCTTGATGCGGTTGTTGAGTATTTACCTTCACCGGTTGATATTCCTGCAATTAAAGGTATCAATGAAGATGAAACTGAAGGTGAACGTCACGCAAGCGACGATGAACCGTTCGCAGCATTGGCATTCAAAATTGCGACCGACCCGTTTGTTGGTAACTTAACCTTCTTCCGTGTGTATTCGGGTGTGGTTAACTCCGGTGATACGGTAGTGAACTCAGTACGTCAAAAACGTGAACGTTTTGGTCGTATCGTACAGATGCACGCAAACAAACGTGAAGAAATCAAAGAAGTTCGCGCGGGCGATATCGCGGCCGCAATCGGCTTAAAAGACGTAACTACCGGTGATACATTATGTGATCCTAACGCACCAATCATTCTTGAGCGTATGGAATTCCCGGATCCGGTTATCTCCGTTGCGGTTGAACCGAAAACTAAAGCCGACCAAGAAAAAATGGGTCTTGCATTAGGTCGTTTAGCGCAAGAAGACCCTTCATTCCGTGTTCACACTGATGAAGAGTCCGGCGAAACAATCATTTCAGGTATGGGTGAGTTACACTTAGACATTATCGTTGACCGTATGAAACGTGAGTTTAAAGTGGAAGCTAACATCGGTAAACCACAAGTATCTTACCGTGAAACAATCCGTACCCGTGTTAACGATGTTGAAGGTAAACACGCAAAACAATCCGGTGGTCGCGGTCAATACGGTCACGTTGTTATCGACTTGTATCCGTTAGATCCGGAAGGTCCTGGTTACGAATTCGTGAACGAAATCAAAGGTGGTGTAATCCCTGGCGAATACATTCCTGCGGTTGATAAAGGTATCCAGGAACAACTTAAATCCGGTCCTTTAGCGGGTTATCCGGTAGTTGATATTGGTGTTCGTTTACACTTCGGTTCATACCATGATGTGGACTCATCCGAGTTAGCGTTTAAACTTGCTGCTTCTATCGCATTTAAAGCGGCGTTTAACAAAGCAAACCCGGTATTACTTGAACCAATCATGAAAGTTGAAGTAGAAACTCCACCTGAATATGTGGGTGACGTAATCGGCGACTTAAGCCGTCGTCGCGCTATGGTTAACGGTCAAGAAGCAAATGATTTTGTTGTTAAAATCAATGCTGAAGTTCCATTATCAGAAATGTTCGGTTATGCAACAGACTTACGTTCACAAACTCAAGGTCGTGCATCATACTCAATGGAACCGTTAAAATATGCTGAAGCGCCAACAAGTGTTGCTGCTGCAGTAATCGAAGCTCGTAAAAAATAATTTTTTTAATTAACTAAAACTCCCCAAATTTGCACCGCACTTTTGGGGAATAACAAAAGGAAACTGAAAAGTGTCTAAAGAAAAATTTGAACGTACAAAACCGCACGTAAACGTGGGTACAATCGGCCACGTTGACCATGGTAAAACAACTTTAACAGCGGCAATCACTACCGTGTTATCAAAACACTACGGTGGTGCGGCTCGCGCATTCGACCAAATCGATAACGCGCCGGAAGAAAAAGCGCGCGGTATCACCATCAACACTTCACATGTTGAATACGATACGCCGACCCGTCACTACGCACACGTAGACTGCCCGGGACACGCGGACTATGTTAAAAACATGATCACCGGTGCGGCACAAATGGACGGCGCAATCTTAGTAGTAGCGGCGACAGACGGCCCAATGCCGCAAACTCGTGAGCACATCTTATTAGGTCGCCAAGTAGGCGTACCATACATCATCGTATTCTTAAACAAATGCGATATGGTAGATGACGAAGAGTTATTAGAATTAGTAGAAATGGAAGTTCGCGAACTTCTTTCTCAATACGATTTCCCGGGTGACGATACACCAATCATCCGTGGTTCAGCGTTAAAAGCGTTAGAAGGCGAAGCGCAATGGGAAGAAAAAATCCTTGAGTTAGCAAACGCATTGGATACATACATTCCGGAACCAGAACGTGCGATTGACCAACCGTTCTTATTACCGATTGAAGACGTATTCTCAATCTCAGGTCGTGGTACGGTAGTAACGGGTCGTGTAGAGCGCGGTATCATCCGTACGGGTGATGAAGTTGAAATCGTTGGTATCAAAGAAACGGCGAAAACAACGGTAACAGGTGTTGAAATGTTCCGTAAATTACTCGACGAAGGTCGTGCGGGTGAAAACATCGGTGCATTATTACGCGGTACTAAACGTGAAGAAATCGAACGTGGTCAAGTATTAGCGAAACCGGGTTCAATCACACCACACACAGACTTCGAATCAGAAGTTTACGTATTATCAAAAGAAGAAGGCGGTCGTCATACTCCGTTCTTCAAAGGCTACCGTCCACAATTCTACTTCCGTACAACGGACGTAACAGGTACAATCGAATTACCTGAAGGCGTGGAAATGGTAATGCCTGGCGATAACATCAAAATGACAGTAAGCTTAATCCACCCGATTGCGATGGACCAAGGTTTACGTTTCGCAATCCGTGAAGGCGGCCGTACAGTAGGTGCGGGTGTTGTTGCGAAAATCATCAAATAATTGATGTAACGGCAAATCTGAAAAGGGGCTCGAAAGAGTCCCTTTTTTATGGTGCAAAACCGAAAGGTAAAAAGAGCGGTTAATTTTTGCGGATTTTTGTCTGATAAAAGATCTCTAGGACAATGATAAATTTGTTATTCGATGTTTTTTATTTAATACGGATTTGAGAAAAACTATAATTTCTCATTAATTTGTACAATTTTGATCCTTTTTTCTGGAGTAGATTTGAATTATGTTAGATATTGTTTTATATGAACCGGAAATTCCTCAAAATACGGGGAATATTATCCGATTATGTGCTAATACGGGTTTCCGTTTACATTTAATTGAACCGTTGGGGTTTACTTGGGATGATAAACGTCTTCGTCGTTCCGGTTTAGATTATCACGAATTTGCCCACATTAAAAAACATAAAACTTTTGAAGTTTTTTTGGAGTCGGAAAAACCTAAGCGGTTATTTGCATTGACAACAAAAGGCGGGCCGGCACATAGTGAAGTGAAATTTGAGTTAGGTGATTACTTAATGTTTGGTCCTGAAACCCGAGGTATTCCTATGGCTATTTTAGATAGTATGCCCATGGAACAAAAAATCCGTATTCCAATGACTGAAAACAGTCGCAGCATGAATTTGTCCAACTCGGTTGCGGTAACGGTTTATGAAGCCTGGCGCCAGCTGGATTATATCGGCGCAGTGAATTTAAATCGTAAATAAAATGCCTTGAGTTGATCAAGGCTTGTTTTTTCTATCATCAATGTTTTTAAGTAAGTAATTACCTTTTTCATCACATAGACTACGAAACCCTACATTGGTAATAGCAAAGGGTGTTTGCGGTGCTAATTCGGAATAATCAAAGTTTTCATGATGATGCCCGTGAAATAAATGCTTAATTTGCATTTGAGAGGCTAATTCATTTAATACTGTAAAACCGGAGGGATGAGGTTTCGGCGCTTCATGACAGATTAAAATATCTGCGGTTTCTTTACTTAAATTCTCAATATCCGCAGGGAAAATGGAAGAACGATGGCGAAGCGGGATACCGCCTCGCCAAATTTTTTCCTGCGAACAATACTGACAATAATGAATCGGATCTAAAAACAGCGGTTTGTTTGGCGGCATCCAGATTTGACCTCTGAATACACCGCCCAGTCCGGCAATTTTTTTGCCTTGAATTTCAGCTACTCGTCCGTGCAGGTTACGATTTTTCCATTTTGAACCCCATAAGGCTTCAAAAGCGGCAACAGTTTTACTGTCATGATTACCATGAATATACCAAAGATCACAATATTGGGATAATTTATCTAATTCTTCTACGGTGGTTAATTGAAGATCACCTAAGATAATGAGAGCAATATCCTCTTTTCCTCGCACAAAAGGATATAAATGCTTAAAGTATCCGTGGGGATCTCCGGCAAATAAAATCATAATTTATCCTGATTTAAAATAGATTAATCGTTTTCATGAGTCAGTTCCGAGACTTCTTCATCATTCAGTACTTTTTCAACAATCGCTTTTGCTTGATCATAGCGTTCTAAATAACTTGGTGACTCAATTTCAATATAAGGAACTTTATATTTATCTAACAATTTTTTCAGTAACTGTTGAAAACGTTGGCGTTGTTTATAATCGCCCAGGCTACGTAGTCCGTCATCTACCCATTTTGTATTATTATTTAGCAATATAGTCACATCAAAAGGATATTCTTTAATCATAGAATCCAAAAACGGGTGCGGTTTTCCTTCATATTGAATACAAAATGCTTGCGTGGTAATGAAATCCGTATCAATAAATGCTACTTTATGAGCATGACGCACGGCATAATCAATATAATGCTGATGGCCGAGCGCCATTTGCGGATAATCAGAATATTGCATGGCTTGTTCGTCGCCGCCAAGTTTATCAAATACGAAATCACGTCCGTATTCCCAAGCGGAAGTCGTATTAAAAACCGTCGCCAATTTGTTGACAAGCACGGATTTACCGCTACTTTCTCCTCCTAAAATAGCTATGGTTTTGGCAAAGAACGGGCGCACTTCTTTTGGAATATATTTCCAATATTTAAACGGCTGAGTGCGGATTTTTGTGGCGGATACATTAAAAGATTCGCGCGCCGGATCAACCAAATGTACTTCTAAATTAAGGTATTTTTCATAAGGCGCTTTATCCTGCGGTTCGCTGCTGAATACTACCGTCGGATTAATTTCTTTTTCTTTAAATAATGCTTTTGCCGCATTGGACCAGGCTCGCCAGCCGTTCGGATAACTCGGAATACCGTCTTCCACCAGATTGTGAATAAAAATCTGATTCTTTTGATATTTGAAAATTTGTTGCATCCAGCGCAAACGATCTTGCACTGTTGGCATACGCTTCATTTTGCTGTCATAGAAAAGCTGCAAATCACGTTCGGTATCGCTGCACACAATTACATGTAGCTCATCCACTTTACTGAAGGCCTCATAGATCATATTGATATGGCCGGTATGCACGGGATAAAATTTGCCAAAAATCACGCCGACTTTTTTGTTGTCTTGTTCCGTAATTTGTAATGCTTTATGTAATGCCGTTAATTTTGCCGCACTGGGGTTTTTAATTTTTCCACTTACAAGTTGATTAAAGTAAGCCCGCGTAACATTAGCTTGCTCACAGATATCGTTTACCTTGAGATTTAGTTGTTTACGTTTTTGTTGTAAATAAGAAAAATTAGACATGAGGTATTCCTTGTTTCTTCACATTATGAAGTATAAATATGATAAAAATGCGAAAAAATTAACCGCACTTTGTATTCGCGATATATTTGTACTGTAATCTGCATAATTAATTTGTATTGTATGCAATCCTGCTACAAATAAAAACATTTAAAACCATTTTTTCGCCAGAAACTTTGCGCTATACTATGCGGGCATTCTCAGGGCAGGGTGAAATTCCCTACTGGTGGTATATGTTTACATAAGCCCACGAGCGCCTATTTTTATGTGATGTAGAATTAGGGTCAGCAGATTTGGTGAGATTCCAAAGCCAACAGTTAAAGTCTGGATGAAAGAGAATAAAAAACGCTTCGCAAGTTTTTTTAAGAACTTGCGCCGAGTTCTTTTTATAATCAGCCCTGATTCTGGTATCAATAATTTATATTAATAAAGGAATTTACTATGAATCAGTCATTATTAGCTTCATTTGGTTCGTCTGAAGAACGTGTTATTGCCGCACTTGATACTTTCAAACAAGGTAACGGCGTTTTAGTTTTAGATGATGAAAATCGTGAAAATGAAGGTGATCTTATCTTCCCCGCAGAAACAATTACTACGGAACAAATGGCGAAATTAATTCGTTACGGCAGTGGTATTGTGTGCTTATGTATTACCGATGAGCTTTGCCAAAAACTGGAATTACCGCCAATGGTTGCTGCGAATACCAGTGTGAATAAAACCGCCTTTACGGTGACAATTGAAGCCGCCGAAGGAGTCAGTACCGGCGTATCCGCCGCAGATCGCGTCACCACAGTGAAAGTTGCGGTTGCGGATAACGCAAAACCGTCGGATTTACACCATCCCGGACATGTATTCCCGTTAAGAGCGGCTGAAAACGGCGTATTAGCCCGTCCGGGACATACCGAGGCCGCCGTTGATTTGGCGCGTCTTTGCGGCTATAAACCGGCAGGCGTTATTTGCGAAATTACCAATGACGACGGCACGATGGCCAGAACGCCGGAATTAGTGGCGTTTGCACAAAAATTCGGTTATGCGGTGGTGACTATTGAAGATCTGATTGCGTATCGGACTAAATACAATAAATAATCAGCGAAAACAGATAGTAAAAGTGCGGTAAAATTTACCGCACTTTTTTGCATTACAATCCTTTTTTTACCCAGTATTTGAAGGGCAGGCTTTCGGTTTCGCTGTTTAACAACGTGTGATCCATAAATTGGCAAAAGCTTGGGATATCTCTTGTTGTTGCCGGATCATCGGCGATAATCAATAACACCTCACCGTCTTGCATATGGCGGATTTGTTTGCGTACCATCATAACCGGTTCCGGACAACGTAAACCTAATGCATCAAGGGTATGATTACTAATGATTTCATTCATTGTGTTATACTTCATACTATTAATTTAAGGCGCTATCATACAACTCAAGTGCAGTTTGGTCAAAATTAAAGATATTTGCGAAAAGTAAATGGAATATTTAATCCCTAAAAGTGCGGTCGTTTTTGAAGAAGAAATTAAGAAAAGTCGCTTCATTACCTATTTGCGGCATACTGAAGGGCTGGTTGAAGCCAAGGCGTTTTGGCAAGACGTTAAACTGCGTCATCCCGGTGCTCGCCACCATTGCTGGGCGAGTGTAGCGGGAGCGCCTAATAATTCTCAGAAATTAGGTTTTTCCGACGACGGAGAACCGGCGGGAACGGCGGGTAAACCGATGTTGAGCGCATTGCAAGGCAGTCAAATCGGTGAAATCAGTGCTGTTGTGGTGCGTTATTACGGTGGAATTTTATTAGGGACCGGCGGGTTGGTTCGCGCTTACGGTAACGGCGTGCAACAGGCTCTAAAATTATTGGAAACAACGGTAAAAATTGAACGCCAGGTTTATGGCTTATATTGCGATTATGGACAGGTCAATTGGTTACAATTACTCTGCGAAAGATATAATGTTTTGATTGAGAACCAGCTTTTCCAAGAAAATGTATGGTTTCAGTTAGCGATTAGTGATGATAAACTTGAACCTTTCAAACAAGAATTAACAGAACGTTCCGCCGGACAACTGACTATTGAACCTGCGGAATAAGAGAGAATATTGTGCATATATTATCCATCGTTCGGATTGTGGGCATTTTGGTTATGTGTTTTTCAGTCGCTATGTTGGCGCCTGCTTTTGTCGCTTTAATTTATGGTGACGGCGGCGGTAAAGCCTTTATGCAATCTTTTGTAATCAGCCTAATTGTCGGAACCACACTTTGGTGGAGCTGTCATAGCCATAAACAAGAATTACGTTCCCGCGAAGGGTTCATTATTGTGGTTGCCTTTTGGGTGGTTTTGGGCAGTCTGGCAAGTATTCCTTTTATGCTGTTTGAATATCCGGATTTAACCGTCGCCTCATCTTTTTTTGAAGCGTTTTCCGGTTTAACTACTACCGGTGCAACAACCATCGTGGGGCTGGATGATTTGCCTAAAGCGATCCTTTTTTATCGCCAATTGTTGCAATGGATGGGCGGAATGGGGATCATCGTGTTAGCGGTTGCCATTATTCCGTTATTGGGTATCGGCGGGATGTCATTATATCGCGCCGAAATGTCGGGGCCAATGAAAGAACAGAAAATGCGCCCACGTATTGCGGAAACCGCCAAAATTCTCTGGTTTATTTATGCCTCATTAACTATTTTATGTGCACTTGCCTATTACTTGGCGGGTATGTCTCCTTTTGATGCTATTAGCCATAGCTTCTCTACCGTATCCATCGGCGGATTTTCTACTCATGATGCCAGTATCGGTTATTTTAATGATAGTTGGATTAATTTAATTACCGTCGTTTTTTTATGGATTTCAGCCTGTAATTTTGCATTACATTTCCGTGCGTTCTCCGAGATTAATAAAGGCGGTTTTTTTAAAATTTACCGTAATGATCCGGAATTCCGGTTTTTTGTTAGCATTCAGGTAATTTTGATTTTGATTTGTTCGGCGGTCATGCTTAGTCATTCTTATTTCGAAACCACTTGGGAAAATATTGAGCAGGTAATTTTTCAATCCGTCTCTATTTCAACCACAACAGGTTATACTACATCGGATTTCTCGGCATGGCCGTCTTTTGTGCCAATGTTGCTCATTATCGCATCTTTTATCGGCGGTTGTGCCGGGTCTGTTGGCGGCGGTGTTCGGGTAGCGCGGATTTTAGTATTGTATTTGCAGGGAAAACGTGAGCTTAAACTTTTTGTTCATCCGAACTTAGTTTATCCGATCAAATGGGGAAAACGTATTTTAGATGAAAGAGTAATCGGGAGTATTTGGGCATTTTTTTCTGCGTATTTGCTGGTCTTCATCATTTGTCTATTAGGGGTTATAGCTTGCGGCGTCGATGTATTTAATGCATTTAATGCGGTATTGGCTTGCATTAATAACCTTGGGCCTGCAATGGGCATCGTCAACAGTAATATGGTTGAAATTCCTGATAGTGCAAAATGTATTTTAACTATTGCAATGGTATGCGGACGTTTAGAAATTTTCACTTTACTTGCTTTATTTAGCCCAACTTTCTGGAAAGCATAATGAAAACAATCATTCTTTATTCAACTCATGACGGACAAACGAAAAAAATAGCGGAATATCTGGCTCAGAATTTAGACAAGGGCGCCAAAGTTGTTAATCTGACCGAGCTAACGCAAAACCTTGCGGATTTCGACCGCATTATTATCGGCGCTTCCATTCGTTACGGACGCTTTGATAAAAATCTTTATAAATTTATTGAAAAACATACCGCACTTTTACAGACCAAGCTCGGCTATTTTTATGGTGTGAATCTCACAGCGCGTAAGGCAGGTAAAGATACGCCGGAAACTAATGTTTATGTACGTAAGTTCTTAGCAAAGATTCATTGGAAACCGACGGATTCAGCCGTATTTGCCGGCGCGTTGTTTTATCCGAGATACAAATGGATTGATCGGATCATGATCCAATTCATTATGAAAATAACGGGTGGAGAGACGGATCCTACCAAAGAAATTGAATTTACTAACTGGGAAAGCGTGAAAAACTTTGCTAAAAAGATCCAAAATATGAATTAATAGTCAAAAAATTGTGCCGTTTATCATTAAGTTATGCAAAATTGTTCAATAAAAAAGCAATTAAAAGATTTTTTTAAAAAAGATCTTGCAAGTCAATCTGAAATCTCTATAATACGCCTCCGCCCCGCAAGGGAAGCAAGTAAAATAAAAAATAAGTAAATTTGAGTAAAAAATTGAACATGTTTGCTTGACAATGAAATCGGCTTTTAATAGAATTTCCTTCCTTGCTTAATGCAACCGTTCTTTAACAACTTATCAGACAATCTGTGTGGGCACTTGAAAGATTCGTTTAAACAAAAAATTTAAACAAGACTTAGAGTGCTGAACAAAGTTAATTTAATTAATGATTTATAGTCAGTATTTTGAGCGATTGAACTTTTTAAATTGAAGAGTTTGATCATGGCTCAGATTGAACGCTGGCGGCAGGCTTAACACATGCAAGTCGAACGGTAGCGGGAGGAAAGCTTGCTTTCTTTGCCGACGAGTGGCGGACGGGTGAGTAATGCTTGGGGATCTGGCTTATGGAGGGGGATAACGACGGGAAACTGTCGCTAATACCGCGTAATATCTTCGGATTAAAGGGTGGGACTTACGGGCCACCCGCCATAAGATGAGCCCAAGTGGGATTAGGTAGTTGGTGGGGTAAAGGCCTACCAAGCCGACGATCTCTAGCTGGTCTGAGAGGATGACCAGCCACACTGGAACTGAGACACGGTCCAGACTCCTACGGGAGGCAGCAGTGGGGAATATTGCACAATGGGGGGAACCCTGATGCAGCCATGCCGCGTGAATGAAGAAGGCCTTCGGGTTGTAAAGTTCTTTCGGTGACGAGGAAGGTGTTTGTTTTAATAGGACAAGCAATTGACGTTAATCACAGAAGAAGCACCGGCTAACTCCGTGCCAGCAGCCGCGGTAATACGGAGGGTGCGAGCGTTAATCGGAATAACTGGGCGTAAAGGGCATGCAGGCGGACTTTTAAGTGAGATGTGAAAGCCCCGGGCTTAACCTGGGAATAGCATTTCAGACTGGGAGTCTAGAGTACTTTAGGGAGGGGTAGAATTCCACGTGTAGCGGTGAAATGCGTAGAGATGTGGAGGAATACCGAAGGCGAAGGCAGCCCCTTGGGAAGATACTGACGCTCATATGCGAAAGCGTGGGGAGCAAACAGGATTAGATACCCTGGTAGTCCACGCGGTAAACGCTGTCGATTTGGGGATTGGGCTTTAGGCCTGGTGCTCGTAGCTAACGTGATAAATCGACCGCCTGGGGAGTACGGCCGCAAGGTTAAAACTCAAATGAATTGACGGGGGCCCGCACAAGCGGTGGAGCATGTGGTTTAATTCGATGCAACGCGAAGAACCTTACCTACTCTTGACATCCAGAGAATCCTGTAGAGATACGGGAGTGCCTTCGGGAGCTCTGAGACAGGTGCTGCATGGCTGTCGTCAGCTCGTGTTGTGAAATGTTGGGTTAAGTCCCGCAACGAGCGCAACCCTTATCCTTTGTTGCCAGCATGTAAAGATGGGAACTCAAAGGAGACTGCCGGTGACAAACCGGAGGAAGGTGGGGATGACGTCAAGTCATCATGGCCCTTACGAGTAGGGCTACACACGTGCTACAATGGTGCATACAGAGGGCGGCGATACCGCGAGGTAGAGCGAATCTCAGAAAGTGCATCGTAGTCCGGATTGGAGTCTGCAACTCGACTCCATGAAGTCGGAATCGCTAGTAATCGCAAATCAGAATGTTGCGGTGAATACGTTCCCGGGCCTTGTACACACCGCCC
This sequence comes from [Mannheimia] succiniciproducens MBEL55E, assembly GCF_000007745.1. Classification (GTDB taxonomy): domain Bacteria; phylum Pseudomonadota; class Gammaproteobacteria; order Enterobacterales; family Pasteurellaceae; genus Basfia; species Basfia succiniciproducens. The sequence goes on from NC_006300.1 coordinate 150,937, forward strand.
GTCACACCATGGGAGTGGGTTGTACCAGAAGTAGATAGCTTAACCTTCGGGGGGGGCGTTTACCACGGTATGATTCATGACTGGGGTGAAGTCGTAACAAGGTAACCGTAGGGGAACCTGCGGTTGGATCACCTCCTTACTAAGTTTTAGGCGACTGGCAAGTGTTCACACAGATTGTTTGATAGAAAAAGAGAAGAAAACGACCGCACTTTTTTATTATCATCTAGGTCTGGTAATAAAAGGAGAAAAGCGCGGAACAAGCGAAGGCGTCGAGAGATCCGCTTTAACTGTTGTCCCCATCGTCTAGAGGCCTAGGACATCGCCCTTTCACGGCGGTAACCGGGGTTCGAATCCCCGTGGGGACGCCATTTAAAGATGATTTTTATTGTCTTTTTGTTCTTTAAAAAATTGGAAACAAGCTGAAAAACTGAGAGATTTTCTGAAAAGAAAGTCTGAGTATAAAAAAATCTTGGCCGAGCAAAAGCGGTCAAGTGTTTAGTAATAACGAACGACACAGGTATGAGAATACTTGAGGTTGTATGGTTAAGTGATTAAGCGTACAAGGTGGATGCCTTGGCAATCAGAGGCGAAGAAGGACGTGCTAATCTGCGAAAAGCTTGGGTGAGTTGATAAGAAGCGTCTAACCCAAGATATCCGAATGGGGCAACCCAGTAGATGAAGAATCTACTATCAATAACCGAATCCATAGGTTATTGAGGCAAACCGGGAGAACTGAAACATCTAAGTACCCCGAGGAAAAGAAATCAACCGAGATTACGTCAGTAGCGGCGAGCGAAAGCGTAAGAGCCGGCAAGTGATAGCATGAGGATTAGAGGAACCGGCTGGGAAGCCGGGCGGCACAGGGTGATAGCCCCGTACTTGAAAATCATTGTGTGGTACTGAGCTTGCGAGAAGTAGGGCGGGACACGAGAAATCCTGTTTGAAGAAGGGGGGACCATCCTCCAAGGCTAAATACTCCTGATTGACCGATAGTGAACCAGTACTGTGAAGGAAAGGCGAAAAGAACCCCGGTGAGGGGAGTGAAATAGAACCTGAAACCTTGTACGTACAAGCAGTGGGAGCCCGCGAGGGTGACTGCGTACCTTTTGTATAATGGGTCAGCGACTTATATTATGTAGCGAGGTTAACCGAATAGGGGAGCCGAAGGGAAACCGAGTCTTAACTGGGCGTCGAGTTGCATGATATAGACCCGAAACCCGGTGATCTAGCCATGGGCAGGTTGAAGGTTGGGTAACACTAACTGGAGGACCGAACCGACTAATGTTGAAAAATTAGCGGATGACCTGTGGCTGGGGGTGAAAGGCCAATCAAACCGGGAGATAGCTGGTTCTCCCCGAAATCTATTTAGGTAGAGCCTTATGTGAATACCTTCGGGGGTAGAGCACTGTTTCGGCTAGGGGGCCATCCCGGCTTACCAACCCGATGCAAACTGCGAATACCGAAGAGTAATGCATAGGAGACACACGGCGGGTGCTAACGTTCGTCGTGGAGAGGGAAACAACCCAGACCGCCAGCTAAGGTCCCAAAGTTTATATTAAGTGGGAAACGAAGTGGGAAGGCTTAGACAGCTAGGATGTTGGCTTAGAAGCAGCCATCATTTAAAGAAAGCGTAATAGCTCACTAGTCGAGTCGGCCTGCGCGGAAGATGTAACGGGGCTCAAATATAGCACCGAAGCTGCGGCATCAGGCGTATCACTAATACGCCTTACGATTAACAACTTGCGAAGGAAGAGAGCAAGTTGGTTAAGCGACCAACACGTTGAGTCGGCTGTAAGCGAGAGCGAACAGAAAGGCGCGAGTGGAGCGTGAGGAATATTAGTGATACGCCTGTTGGGTAGGGGAGCGTCGTGTAAGCGGAAGAAGGTGGTTCGAGAGGGCTGCTGGACGTATCACGAGTGCGAATGCTGACATAAGTAACGATAAAACGGGTGAAAAACCCGTTCGCCGGAAGACCAGGGTTCCTGTCCAACGTTAATCGGGGCAGGGTGAGTCGGCCCCTAAGGCGAGGCTGAAGAGCGTAGTCGATGGGAAACGGGTTAATATTCCCGTACTTGTTATAATTGCGATGTGGGGACGGAGTAGGTTAGGTTATCGACCTGTTGGAAATGGTCGTTTAAGTTGGTAGGTGGAGCGTTTAGGCAAATCCGGACGCTTATCAACACCGAGAGATGATGACGAGGCGCTAAGGTGCCGAAGTAACCGATACCACACTTCCAGGAAAAGCCACTAAGCGTCAGATTATAATAAACCGTACTATAAACCGACACAGGTGGTCAGGTAGAGAATACTCAGGCGCTTGAGAGAACTCGGGTGAAGGAACTAGGCAAAATAGCACCGTAACTTCGGGAGAAGGTGCGCCGGCGTAGATTGTAGAGGTATACCCTTGAAGGTTGAACCGGTCGAAGATACCAGCTGGCTGCAACTGTTTATTAAAAACACAGCACTCTGCAAACACGAAAGTGGACGTATAGGGTGTGATGCCTGCCCGGTGCTGGAAGGTTAATTGATGGCGTTATCGCAAGAGAAGCGCCTGATCGAAGCCCCAGTAAACGGCGGCCGTAACTATAACGGTCCTAAGGTAGCGAAATTCCTTGTCGGGTAAGTTCCGACCTGCACGAATGGCATAATGATGGCCAGGCTGTCTCCACCCGAGACTCAGTGAAATTGAAATCGCCGTGAAGATGCGGTGTACCCGCGGCTAGACGGAAAGACCCCGTGAACCTTTACTATAGCTTGACACTGAACCTTGAATTTTGATGTGTAGGATAGGTGGGAGGCTTTGAAGCGGTAACGCCAGTTATCGTGGAGCCATCCTTGAAATACCACCCTTTAACGTTTGATGTTCTAACGAAGTGCCTGGAACGGGTACTCGGACAGTGTCTGGTGGGTAGTTTGACTGGGGCGGTCTCCTCCCAAAGAGTAACGGAGGAGCACGAAGGTTTGCTAATGACGGTCGGACATCGTCAGGTTAGTGCAATGGTATAAGCAAGCTTAACTGCGAGACGGACAAGTCGAGCAGGTGCGAAAGCAGGTCATAGTGATCCGGTGGTTCTGAATGGAAGGGCCATCGCTCAACGGATAAAAGGTACTCCGGGGATAACAGGCTGATACCGCCCAAGAGTTCATATCGACGGCGGTGTTTGGCACCTCGATGTCGGCTCATCACATCCTGGGGCTGAAGTAGGTCCCAAGGGTATGGCTGTTCGCCATTTAAAGTGGTACGCGAGCTGGGTTTAAAACGTCGTGAGACAGTTTGGTCCCTATCTGCCGTGGGCGTTGGAGAATTGAGAGGGGCTGCTCCTAGTACGAGAGGACCGGAGTGGACGCATCACTGGTGTTCCGGTTGTGTCGCCAGACGCATTGCCGGGTAGCTACATGCGGAAGAGATAAGTGCTGAAAGCATCTAAGCACGAAACTTGCCTCGAGATGAGTTCTCCCAGTATTTAATACTGTAAGGGTTGTTGGAGACGACGACGTAGATAGGCCGGGTGTGTAAGCGTTGCGAGACGTTGAGCTAACCGGTACTAATTGCCCGAGAGGCTTAGCCATACAACGCTCAAGTGTTTTTGGTGGTGAAAGTTATTACGGAATAAGTAAGTAGTCAGGGAATCGGCTTGTTTTTAATTTTAGAGAATAGAAGAGTAGAAGACTAGAAGTAGGTTAGTGATAGCGGAGAGAAGAATCCGCGGTCAGTATCTGAAACGGAATTATCCTGGCGGCGATAGTGCAGTGGTCCCACCTGAATCCATGCCGAACTCAGAAGTGAAACGCTGTTATGCCGATGGTAGTGTGGGGTATCCCCATGTGAGAGTAGGTCACCGCCAGGTTGTTATGAAGAGAGGCCCCCATCGAGAGATGAGGGCTTTTTTTGTGCTTGTGCTCACACCATACCTACTAACTGAACCGGCGCGTCATCACCGCCATTGACGGGCGTAGGCGCAAAAATGTAGGGAAATTTACCGCACTTTTTTACTGCCATTTTAAATTTGAAAAACGTAATTTAATTCTGTTTTTTCATTACTTTTTCGTATATTGATAATTTATGTGCTAAAAATTGTTGATATTTTTTAATTTCTTTTTCTTGTTCAACTAATTTTTGGTTGTGCGCCTGCAAAATAGCGTAACGTTCGGGAATTGTAGTATCGCCTAAATAACGAAGCCGTGCATATTCCTTTATTTGCGTTAAAGGTACGCCCATCGCTTTTAATTTTAGAATAAACGCAATCCATTCAAGATCCTGTTTGCCATAGTTACGATAACCGCTTTTATTGCGAGCGGGATTAAGTAACCCTTCTTTTTCATAGTAACGCAACGTATCTATGGATAAACCTATTTTTGTAGAAAATTCTTTAATATGCATAAAAATTCCTTGCTTTAGAGTTTGCTCCATAGTTTAACCTTATTGTCTATTTCAATAAACAATAAGGAGAAACCATGTTACATAATCAACAACTTTTAGAAGAAGGATTAAAGAAGCTTAAAGAAATAGATGGTTCACAGGCAGATAAAGTAATGGATGCTTTATCCGATATTGCACCTGATTTAGGCAAATATATTATCAGTTTTGCTTTCGGTGAGATTTACAATCGTCCGCGATTAGATTTACAGCAAAGGGAATTAATCACATTGGCGGCGTTGGCTTCGCAGGGAGGCTGTGAAAAACAGCTTCATGTACATATTCACGCCTCTTTGAATGTAGGTTTATCTCGCAAGCAAATTGTAGAAACCTTTATTCAATGCATACCCTATTTAGGCTTTCCTAAGGTATTGAATGCGGTATTTGTTGCAAAGGAAGTATTTTCAGAAAGGGACGGTACGGAAAATTTTGAAAAAAACGACCGCACTTTTAAGTAAAAAATAAGGAGCAAAATGCTCCTTTTATTTTTAATGTAATTTCAATGACGGACGGATGAACCGGTTTAAACGTCCGATTAAAATAATTAAGCCGGTTTTAAAACAGCCGTGAAGTTTTTGTTGGTGCAGGCGGTATAGCGAGATGTAGGCTAAACGCGCTAAACGTCCTTCAATGGTTAATGAACTTCTTTTGCCCGTTGTAATATTTCCGAGTGCGGTAAATTTTGATAGAGAAACGAGAGAACCTTTATCAAAATAATGGAAATCCTTTAACGGCTTGTTGTTAAATAATGCAACGATATTCTGACCGCATATTGTTGCCATCTGGTTTGCGGCTTGGCCTCGCGGCGGTACCGGTTTACCGTCTTTTTGTAATAAGAAGGCACAGTCGCCGATAGCAAAAATACTGTCATCAACGGTTGTCTGTAAGGTATTCTTTACATTTAACTGGTTAATGCGGTTAACTTCCAGTCCGTCAAATTGTTGAGTAATGGCGGATACTCGGATGCCAGCCGCCCAGACCATTAAATCCGCGTTAATTTCTTCACCTTCTTTTGTGATCAGACACTTTTCTGTAGCTTCCGTGATCATTGTACCGGTTTTTACAGTAACGCCGAGGTTTTCCAATTCTTGTTGAACGGAAGATGAAATGCGTTCCGGCAACGCCGGTAAAATCCGATCACCCGCTTCAATTAACGTTACTTGTAAATGACCGCTTTGGATTTTTCCGTAACCGTAAGAAGATAAATGCTGTGCCGCATTAAATAATTCGGCGGACAGTTCAACGCCGGTGGCGCCGCCGCCGACGATCGCAATATTCACTTTTCCGTCTTGTACTAGCCGCTGTTTGCTATCGTCTTCACCTATTTCTTCTAACGCGTTGTTTTCCGAGAATTTTAAGAATAATTCCAGCATTTTGTGTTGAAAACGCAAAGCTTGATTCGGGCTATCCAGGAAAATACAATTTTCGGCAACGCCTTTGGTATTAAAATCGTTAGATTTACTGCCGATAGCAATGACTAAATAATCATAAGGAATACGGCGGGCAACTACTAATACATCGCCTTCCTGCCCCGTAACAGGTGCTAATTCCACATATTTGTTCGTACGATCGATTCTGGTGATGGAACCCTGTTCGAAATTGAAATAATGATTATGTGCATGAGCACGATAGCTAACCGCGTCGGTTTCGGAATCCAATACACCGGTAGCGACTTCATGTAACAAGGGTTTCCATAAGTGGGTTTGATTTCTATCCACAAGCACCACATTGGCTCGCTGTTTTTTGCCCAGGTTATTACCCAGATAAGTCGCCAGCTCTAATCCGCCGGCTCCACCGCCTACGATGACGATATTTTTCATAGAAGCTCCTAAAAAGTTAAAAACTCAAAAAATTTACATTAATTTAACAATTATAAATAATTTTTAAAAAATAGCTATGATTTCTCAGGTAAGCACCCGAAAGAATTCACTAATTCTGGGAATTTCTTTATAATGCAGAACTTATGCACTCAAAGTGCGGTTATTTTTTCGTAATTTTCATAGGTCGTATGTATTATGCAGCTTATTCGTTCTTCCGATTATGGTTTCTGGTTACTTTCTCAAGGTTCTCATATTCATTTGGTTAATAATTACTTACCGGAAGGAAGGGCTGAAGATTTTCATCTGCAAGGTAAAAAAGGCATGGTAATTGGTGAGTTAGATCGACAACCTTTATGGTTAGTGGAAGAGCAGCCGAATGATACGAGAGCCTATTTTGATTTACGGGATCAACTTTACCTGCCCGAACGTACCTTCAATTTGTTAAATCGCGGCGTTGAATTAAACCATTTCTTTAAAACCCATCAATTTTGCGGAAAATGCGGCGACAAAACTATGCAGACCGAGGACGAGTGGGCGGTACAATGCACGAATGAGGAATGTAATTACCGGACTTATCCGGTTATTTGCCCGTCAATTATTGTTGCCATTCGCCGCGGTAAAGAAATTTTACTGGCTAATCATCGTCGTCATGCGCCGAAATACGGCAAAGGAGGTATGTACACCACATTGGCGGGATTTGTTGAAGTGGGTGAAAGCTTTGAACAAACCATACATCGTGAAGTGTTTGAAGAAACCGGTATAAAAGTAAAGAATATACGTTATTTCGGTAGCCAACCCTGGGCATTTCCAAATTCGCAAATGGTCGGTTTTTTAGCAGATTATGAAAGTGGCGAAATTCGTTTGCAAGAGGAAGAAATTGCTGATGCGAAATGGTTCCGGTATGACGAACCTTATCCCGAATTTCCGGAGAAAGGAACAATCGCACGGGCATTAATTGAAGCGACTTTGAAACTTTGCGCCGAACATCAAGATAAATAGAATAGCTAAACCGCTATTGTAACCGGAGGAAACTGAAAGTTAATGACAACCTTAAAAAATGATCGTTATTTAAAAGCATTATTACGCGAACCAGTGGACATGACGCCCGTATGGATGATGCGCCAGGCCGGACGTTATTTGCCTGAATATAAAGCGACTCGCGCTGAAGCCGGCGATTTTATGTCTCTTTGTCGCAATGCGGATCTTGCCTGCGAAGTAACTTTGCAGCCTTTGCGTCGTTATGAGTTGGATGCAGCGATTTTATTTTCCGATATTTTAACAATTCCCGATGCAATGGGGTTAGGTTTAACTTTTGGCGCCGGTGAAGGGCCTAAATTTGACCGTCCTATTGAAACTAAAAGTGCGGTTGAAAATCTGCCGATTCCGGATCCCGAACAGGAGTTGCAATATGTGATGAATGCGGTTCGCACTATTCGTCGAGAACTTAACGGTGAAGTTCCGTTAATCGGTTTTTCCGGCAGCCCTTGGACATTAGCCACTTATATGGTTGAAGGCGGCTCTACAAAAGCGTTCACAAAAATTAAAAAAATGATGTATGCGGAACCTAAGCTATTACATAAATTACTGGATAAAGTAGCGGATTCCGTCGTTCTTTATTTAAATGCGCAAATTAAAGCCGGCGCACAGGCGGTCATGATTTTTGATACTTGGGGCGGCGTATTAGGCCATCGCGAATATCTAGATTTCTCATTGCAATATATGCATAAAATCGTGAACGGCTTAATTCGCGAAAACGACGGGCGTAAAGTGCCGGTTACTTTGTTTACCAAAGGCGGCGGTTTATGGCTGGATGCTATTGCCGATACGGGCTGTGACGCCATCGGTTTGGACTGGACGGTAAATCTCGCTCAAGCGAAAGCGCAGGTAGGACATAAAGTGGCTTTACAAGGTAATATGGACCCTTCGGTATTATATGCTGCGCCTGAACGCATAGAGCAAGAAGTGCGGTCGATTTTGGCTGATTTTGGCGAAGGTTCCGGGCATGTATTCAATTTAGGACATGGCATTCATCAGGACGTGCCGGTTGAAAGTCCGAAAGTGTTCGTGGATGCGATTCACCAGTATTCAAAACCATATCATAAATAATAATTTCAGGGCGGGTTTATGCTTCGTCCAAATTTCAAGAGTAAGGAACCACACCTATGCGAAACCCAATTCATAAACGCCTTGAAAATTTCGAAACCTGGCAAACTCTGACTTTCATGGCTTGTTTATGTGAACGTATGTATCCGAATTATCAATTGTTTTGCAAAGTAACGGAACAAAGTGAAAACGGAAAAGTTTATCAAAATATTTTAAATTTGGTATGGGAATCCCTGACGGTTAAAGGGGCGAAAATTAATTTTGATAATCAGTTGGAAAAATTAGAGAACATTATTCCCGACGTTAACGATTATGAATTTTTCGGCGTTGTTCCTGCACTGGATGCTTGTGAAGCGTTATCCGAGTTATTGCACGCAATTATTGCGGGTTCGGTATTAGAACAAGCAATTAAAGTCAGTCAGCTTTCTTTACAAACCATTGTGACGATGTTAGAAACGCAAGAGGATCACGAATTAACGGAAACCGAATTGAAAGCGAGCGAAGATATTCAACAGGAACTTGACGTTCAATGGCAAATTTATCGTACTTTAAAAGAGCAGGAAGAGCGCAGCGTAAATTTGATTCTTGACCTGAAAAATGAGCTTAGAGAGGCAGGGATTTCGAATATCGGTATAGAAATTGAGCACTAAACGAGATATTTGTCTCAAAATTGACAGATAATACTTTGCTTTCTTGCAAAGTTAGATTAAGCTTTACACGCTGTTATTAACAGTTACTGATGGTGTCGGTAAACAAAATATAAGCTTTATCGAAGACATAACCAAGTTTAATAGAAAATAAAGAAGGTCTAATTTATGAACAAAACGGATTTAATTGATGCGATTGCTAGTGCAGCTGAGTTAAACAAAAAACAAGCTAAAGCAGCATTAGAAGCAACTCTAGACGCAATCACAGCAAGTTTAAAAGCTGGTGATTCAGTACAATTAATCGGCTTTGGTACATTCAAAGTGAGCGAACGTAAAGCTCGTACAGGTCGTAACCCGCAAACAGGTGCAGAAATTCAAATCGCAGCATCTAAAGTTCCTGCGTTCGTATCTGGTAAAGCATTAAAAGATGCTGTAAACGGTTAATTAGTCGATAATTATTTTTAAACCCTGCTTTTGCAGGGTTTTTTTGTGACAAAATTTAACCAAATAAAATATTTACATTTAGATTTATCCTCTATAAAATTTCGAATCGAAACTTATTTTGGTGTTTTTTTATTATGAAGCGAAATTTTCAGCAACGAAATACGCAACAGCGCCGACACGGTATTATGCAATTGTTACAACAAAAAGGCGAAGTGAGTGTCGAACAATTAGTTCAACTATTTGAAACCTCGGAAGTTACCATTCGTAAAGATTTGACTGCACTTGAGTCTAATGGTTTTTTGTTGCGTCGTTACGGCGGGGCAATTTTGATGCCGCAAGATTTAATGGATGAGTCACAAGATGAGAACCTTTCGAAACAAAAGTTGTCTATAGCAAAAGCGGCGGCCGAGCGGATTAGAGATCATCATCGTATTATTATTGATAGTGGCAGCACAACGGCGGCTTTAATCAAGCAGTTGAACAGTAAACAAGGATTGGTGGTGATGACCAACTCCCTGTCGGTGGCAAGCGAATTGCGTTCACTGGAAAACGAACCGACTTTGCTGATGACCGGCGGTACCTGGGATACTCGTTCGGAGTCTTTTCAAGGTAAAGTGGCGGAACAAGTGTTGCGTTCTTACGATTTTGACCAGCTTTTTATTGGAGCTGACGGCATTGATTTAGCGCGCGGTACCACCACTTTTAACGAGTTGGTGGAGCTTAGCCGGGTGATGGCGGAAGTGAGCCGGGAAGTGATTGTGATGGTGGAGAGCCAGAAAATCGGACGCAAAATGCCAAATTTAGAACTGAATTGGCAGCAGATTGACGTGTTAGTAACGGATGATTTGCTGTCGGAAAAAGATAAAGCGGTTATTGAACGACATAATATCGAAGTGATTATTGCGAAATAATTGAAAAGTTTATATTTAACCATTTAGTGGGAAAGCCCCACAGCAACTAAGAGGAAAAAACTTATGTGTGGTATTGTTGGTGCGGTAGCGCAACGTGATGTGGCGGAAATTTTAGTCGATGGTTTACATCGTTTAGAATATCGCGGTTATGATTCGGCCGGTGTTGCGGTATTGAATAATGCGCATGAAATGCAAATTGTTCGCCGCGTAGGGAAGGTAAAAGCCTTAGATGACGCGATTGCGAAAAACGCGTTATTAGGCGGAAACCGGTATTGCGCACACCCGTTGGGCAACTCACGGCGAACCGACCGAAGCTAATGCGCACCCGCATAGTTCAGGCAAAATTGCCGTCGTGCATAACGGGATTATCGAAAACTACGAAGAATTAAGAACGCTGTTGCAAGAACGCGGTTATGTCTTCCAATCACAAACCGATACCGAAGTTATTGCCCACTTAGTGGAATGGGAATTCCGTACGGCAGGTTCTTTATTGGAAGCGGTACAAAAAACCGTAAAACAACTGCGTGGCGCATACGGTACGGTAGTATTAAACGAAGAAGAACCTGAACATTTAATCGTTGCCCGTTCAGGCAGCCCGTTGGTAATCGGTTATGGTGTCGGCGAAAACTTCTTAGCTTCGGATCCGTTAGCCTTATTAAGCGTAACTCGCCGTTTCACTTATCTTGAAGAGGGCGATGTGGCGGAAATTACCCGTAAGTCCGTACAGATTTATACCCGTGACGGTCAAAAAGTAGAACGTGAAATCCACGAAGGTAACTTTGAAGCGGATGCGGCGGATAAAGGCCCTTACCGTCATTACATGCAAAAAGAAATTTTTGAACAGCCGGTTGCGATTATGAACACCTTAGACGGACGTATCAAAGAAGGTAAAGTCAACATTGAAGCTATCGCACCGAATGCCGCTGAAATTTTATCAAAAGTGGAACATGTTCAAATCGTGGCTTGCGGTACTTCATACAATGCGGGTATGGTGGCGCGTTACTGGTTTGAAGCTATTGCGGGCGTAAGCTGCGATGTGGAAATCGCCTCTGAATTCCGTTACCGTAAATTCGTAACCCGTCCGAACAGCCTGTTAATCACCCTTTCACAGTCCGGTGAAACGGCGGATACTTTGGCGGCATTACGTTTGGCAAAAGAATCCGGTTATATGTCGGCAATGACAATCTGTAACGTGGCAAGTTCTTCTTTAGTCCGCGAATCTGATTTTGCTTTCTTAACCCGTGCGGGCGTGGAGATCGGTGTGGCGTCAACCAAAGCCTTTACCACCCAATTAACCTGTATGTTGTTGTTAAATGCGGCGATCGGTCGTTTGAAAGGCAATTTAAGCGAAGAGCAGGAACACCATATCATTCAATCCTTACAACGCTTACCGGCTCAAATTGAAAGCGCCTTAGTGTTTGATAAACAAATTGAAACATTATCGGAAGATTTTGCGGAAAAACATCATACCTTATTCTTAGGCCGCGGTGAATATTATCCGATTGCTATGGAATCCGCTTTAAAACTGAAAGAAATTTCATATATTCATGCGGAAGCTTATGCGGCGGGCGAATTAAAACACGGTCCGTTAGCGTTAATCGACAGCGAAATGCCGGTAGTGGTGGTAGCGCCTGAAAACGATTTATTGGAAAAAGTGAAATCCAATATCGAAGAAGTACGCGCCCGTGGCGGTCAGCTGTATGTTTTTGCCGATAGTGACGCAGGTTTTGAAGATTCCGATAACTTCAAAACTATCGTGTTACCGAAAGTAGATGAAGTGACGGCGCCGATTTTCTATACCGTGCCATTACAATTGCTTTCATATCATATCGCCTTAATCAAAGGTACCGATGTTGACCAACCGCGTAACCTTGCGAAAGCGGTAACTGTGGAATAAGACGTAAAACTTAATGAAAAAAGACCGTACTTTAAATAAAAGTGCGGTCTTTTTTTGCGAAATTTTATTGCCAAATCAGGCGGAATTACCTAAACTACGCCTCAATTTCCCAGCAGGGAAAGTGTCTTTTTTTTTTCTCTTCTTTCACTTTAAAGGTTGCCTGCGAGCAACAAAAGGACTTCACAATGTCAAATAAAGTAAATAGTTACGGCTGGAAAGCCCTAATGGGATCTGCCGTGGGCTATGCCATGGACGGGTTTGATCTTTTAATTCTCGGTTTTATGCTTTCCGCCATTTCGGCGGATTTATCCCTATCTCCGACACAAGCGGGTTCTTTGGTAACCTGGACGCTGATTGGCGCTGTAGCCGGTGGGATTATTTTTGGTGCGTTAAGCGATAAATACGGGCGTGTACGGGTTCTTACCTGGACTATTGTGTTATTTGCCGTATTTACCGGATTATGTGCATTTGCTCAGGGTTATTGGGATTTATTAATTTATCGTACTATTGCCGGCATTGGCTTAGGCGGTGAATTCGGTATCGGTATGGCACTCGCGGCGGAGGCCTGGCCGGCACGTCATCGTGCCAAAGCTTCTTCCTATGTGGCCTTAGGCTGGCAAGTCGGGGTGTTGGCGGCGGCGTTATTAACGCCGCTATTGCTACCGATTATCGGCTGGCGCGGCATGTTTTTGGTGGGTATTTTCCCGGCTTTTGTGGCTTGGTATTTACGTGCTAAATTACACGAACCGGAAGTATTCGTGCAAAAACAGGCGGAAGTTGCAACCGGAAAGCGACAATCACCGTTTAAGTTATTGATAAAAGATGTTGCTACCGCAAAAGTCAGTTTAGGCGTGGTAGTACTAACCTCGGTACAAAATTTCGGTTACTACGGCATTATGATTTGGTTACCGAATTTCTTGTCTAAACAATTAGGATTCAGTTTAACTAAATCCGGTGTGTGGACGGCGGTAACCGTCTGCGGCATGATGGCTGGTATTTGGATTTTCGGTCGTCTTGCAGACCGAATCGGGCGCAAACCCAGTTTCTTATTATTCCAGATTGGTGCGGTGATTAGTATTATCGCCTATTCACAATTAACGGATCCTGCAATCATGCTCTTTGCCGGTGCCGCATTAGGTATGTTTGTAAACGGTATGATGGGCGGTTATGGCGCGTTGATGTCAGAGGCTTACCCGACGGAAGCTCGAGCTACGGCACAAAACGTGTTATTTAATTTAGGTCGCGCCGTGGGTGGCTTCGGTCCGGTGATTGTTGGCGCAGTGGTGTCCGCCTATTCTTTTAAAATCGCTATTGCATTATTAGCGGTGATTTATGTGATCGATATGATTGCAACTGTCTTCCTTATTCCGGAATTAAAAGGAAAAGCGCTGAAATAGGGCTATTTCATCTATTGAAAAGTGCGGTCAGTTTTACCCGATTTTTAAAATTATCGATAAACAGACCGCACTTTTTCTTTTATAATAAGCGCTCTTTTTTATCCTATTCTTATTATCGGGCTTTTTATGTCTTTGTTTTCATTGTGGGTGATGGCTTTCGGGCTATCAATGGATGCTTTTGCCGTTTCGATTTGCAAAGGTTTAGCGATGGAGAAATTCCAATGGTGCGGTGCTCTGAAAGCAGGCTTGTACTTCGGTTTGTTTCAAGCTGTGATGCCGTTAATCGGTTTTTTGCTTGGTGTTCAGTTTAGCGAGTACATTACGGATTATGATCATTGGGTTGCCTTTTTTCTGTTGGCTCTTATCGGTGTCAATATGTTGCGTGAGTCTTTGAGTGATGAAGATGATGAAGATTCTTGTTCCAATGATTTTAATTTTAAAACCATGATGACCTTAGGTTTTGCCACCAGTATTGATGCCTTAGCTGTTGGCGTAACTTTCGCTTTTTTATCGGTGGATATTTATTCTTCTGTTGTAACAATCGGTTTAATTACTGCCGCTTTATCCATTATCGGAGTGAAAAGCGGACACTTTTTAGGCAAGAAGATAAAAACTAAGGCGGAAATTTTAGGCGGGTTAATCTTAATCGGATTAGGCGTGAAAATTCTGATGGAGCATACTTTATTCGGTTAAGCGATATTTCCGTCGTTTAAAAAATGTATAAAAAAATACCGCACTTTGTTATTAAAAAGTGCGGTATTTTTTTGCCGAATTTTGTTTAACCCGCTTGATGTTTTTTTACTAATTGCGTCCAGTTATAATAACCGTAAATAGAATTACACAGGTACATAATATACATGGTAAGTAACGGCAGGCTTGTTTCGCCGTTTTCTAAATACATGCCAACCCAGAGGGAAATGGTAAGGATATTGACGATAATCCATAATGACCATTGTTCGCGATAACGTAGAATCATCAGTACTTGCGCCACAATTGAAACGCCCACAGTCACGCCGTCGAGAGCGGGTAATGCGCTGCCTAAATGACGCAGCCATTCGATATAGGCATAAGTAACCAAACCTGCGGCGAGAATAACGAGAACCCATTGTTTGGCGGTTAATGCTTTGGCTATCACTTCCTCAACGCCCGCCGTGTTTAAGGTGTTCTTGTTTGTCATATGTTTTCGCCACATAAAAAAACCGATAAATTGCACCGGTACATAAACCAATAAGTTCAACATCATTTCGCCGTAGAGTTTGAAGGTATAAGACGTGTAGGCATAAAGGGAAACGCTGATAAAGCCGAACAGATAATTACTGATTTTTCCTTTACCCACAAATACCACACAGATAATACCGGTAATGGCGGCGATAGTGGCAATCCAGCTGTCAGGTTGGTAAATAAAAAGACCGATTTGAATTGCGAGGAAAAGAATCAGCCAAAACGCTTCAAATTTCGTCCAACCGCCAAAAAACTCGTCTTTTAAACTTTTTGATAAACTCATGGTTTCTGTCCTTAGGTTAGGGTCTGCTTATAAAAGATAAACAAACGATTTTCAACGCGGAGTCGGCGAAAAATAAGCTCGTCCCTTCGGAGTGTGCCTAAAATAGCCATATGCGTCGTTGTAAAACTTGTTAATAGGGCTGTTGTCTATTCACGGCGTTTTACGCCTAGCCGGCGGCTATTTTAGGCGACAACGCAAACGGTTATAAAAGATAAACGAGCACTAAATCATCATTGCGGAATTCTTACACCACCCGCTTTACTTGTCAATAATAAGCGCAATAGGAAAAAAGTGCGGTCGTTTTTGGTGATTTTTCCACGAGGCCGATTTATTTTTATAAACAAGATCGCTAAAATAGCCCCCTTTTTTACAAAAATTTACATTTTTATTTGATACATAGGTTGGAGAATTATGTCGTTTGCCGTTGGTCAACGTTGGATTAGTGAGAGTGAGAATGACCTGGGATTAGGCGTTATTGTGGGTATGGATAACCGTACGGTAACAATTTTATTTCCCGCATCGGATGAACAACGTGTGTACGCATTAGCAGCCGCGCCGTTAACAAGGGTGGAGTTTCAAAAAGGGGATACCGTCGTTCATCATGAGGGCTGGAAAGCACAGATTATTGATGTAACGGAAAATAACGGCGTATTGATTTATTTGACTATTCGCCTTGATACGCAGGAAGAAGCGGTATTGAGAGAAATGGATCTGGCTCACAAAATTTCGTTTAGCAAGCCGCAGGAGCGCCTGTTTGGCGCGCAAATTGATCGTAGCGACCGTTTTACTTTACGTTACCATGCGCTTCAGCAGCAACAGGCGCAATTTCAATCGCCGTTACGGGGATTGCGCGGCATTCGGGCGGGCTTGATTCCCCATCAATTGCATATTGCCAACGAAGTGGGGCGCCGTGTGAATCCGCGCGTGCTGTTAGCCGACGAGGTGGGGTTGGGAAAAACCATTGAAGCGGGCATGATTTTGCAACAGCAGCTTTTTGCCGGCAAAGTTGAACGAGTATTGATTATTGTACCGGAAACCTTACAGCACCAATGGTTGGTGGAAATGCTCCGTCGTTTTAATTTGCACTTTTCTTTATTTGATGAGGAACGGGCGGCGGACTTTGCCGCTAACGAATATGATGAAGAACGCAATCCTTTCGAGAGCGAAAACCTGATTATTTGTTCGTTAGACTGGATCGTTGCCCAACCGAAACGGGCGCAACAAATTTTACAGGCTGAATTTGATATGCTGATTGTGGATGAGGCTCATCATTTGGTTTGGTCGGAACGACAACCAAGCATGGCATATCAGGTGGTGGAACAATTATCCCGCAGAATTCCGGCGATATTACTATTAACCGCCACACCGGAACAGCTCGGGCAAGAAAGCCATTTTGCCCGCCTTGCTTTGTTAGATCCGGACAGATTTTATAATTACGATGCCTTTGTGGCGGAACAGAAAAATTATCAGCCGGTGGCGGAAGCGGTACAAACCTTATTAAATGAAAAACCGCTGAATACGGCAGAACAAAATGCCATTGCCGATTTGTTGGAAGAACAAGACGTCGAACCTTTATTTAAAGTCATTAATTCAATGGCAGAGGAAAGCGAACGTCTGCAAGCGCGTCAAGAATTAATTGATAATTTAGTGGATCGTCACGGTACCAGCCGCATATTGTTTCGCAACACGCGTCAGGGGGTAAAAGGATTTCCTCATCGCATATATAATCAGGTGACTGTGGAAATGCCTAAACAATACGTCAATGCGGTGAAAGTGATGAATTTGTTAGGGGAAGAAATTGGTGACGGATTGTTTTATCCGGAGCAGATTTTCCAGAAAATGAACCCTGAAGCAAAATGGTGGGAATTTGATCCCCGCCTGGAATGGCTGATTACGTTTCTGAAAAATCACCGTGAGGAAAAAGTGTTGGTTATTTGTCGTCATGCGAATACGGCTATTCAGCTTGAGCAGGCGTTGCGGGAAAAAGAGGCCATTCGCAGTGCGGTTTTTCATGAAAACATGTCGATTGTGGAGCGGGATAGAGCATCCGCTTACTTTGCTCTACAGGAGGAAGGCGCACAGGTTCTATTAAGCTCAAGTATCGGTTCCGAAGGGCGCAATTTCCAGTTTGCCTGCCATTTAGTGTTGTTTAATCTACCGGATAATCCCGATTTATTAGAACAATGTATCGGACGTTTAGACCGTATCGGACAAACCCGGGATATTCGGATTCACACGCCTTGTTTTGCCGACACGCCGCAAGTAGTACTGGCGCGTTGGTATCACGAAGGCTTGAATGCTTTTGAAGAAACCTGCCCGATGGGAATGACGATTTTTACAGAGTGCGGTGAAAAATTAAAAAATTTTGTGAAAAATCCGACACAATTAGACGGCTTTGAGGAATTTGTAGCGCAAACCCGTAAACGACAACAGGTGCTGAAACAGGAACTGGAAAACGGACGTGACCGTCTATTGGAATTAAATTCCAACGGCGGCGAACGGGCGCAAAAATTGGCGGAACATATTGCAGACGAAGATAATTCCACTGCATTGGTGAATTTTGTACTGAATTTATTTGATGTTATCGGTATAGAACAAGAAGATTTAGGTGAGAAGTCCATTGCGATTATACCCGCAAGCACAATGTTAGTGCCTGATTTCCCCGGGTTAAAAGAAGAAGGCGTAACAGTGACCTTTGATCGCCGGCTTTCGCTTGCCCGTGAAGAGTTAGAATTTTTAACCTGGGATCATCCTATTGTCACCAACGGTATTGATTTGATTACTTCAGGCGATATCGGCAAAACAGCGGTGTCTTTGTTAATTAATAAATCCTTACCGCCGGGAACTTTGTTGCTGGAGCTTATTTATGTGGTGGAAAGCCAATCGCCGAAAGGTTTGCAGTTAACCCGGTTCCTACCGCCTACGCCGGTGCGTTTGTTGCTTGATGCAAAAGGTAATAATTTAGCCGCGCAGGTTTCTTTTCAGGCTCTGGAAAAACAATTACGTCCGGTAAAGAGAAATATGGCAAATAAAATGGCAAAAATGATCCGACCTAATATTGAACGATTGATTGCCGGCGGCGATAAACATATTGCCGAACAGGCACGGGAAATCATTCAAAGCGCAAAACAAAAAGCGGATCAGACATTAAGCGCGGAACTTGATCGTTTGAACGCCCTAAAAGCGGTGAATAAAAATATCCGTCAGGATGAAATTGATATTTTAGCGCAGATCCGCGAACAGTCTTTGACACAACTGGATCAAGCCAATTGGCGGCTGGATTCGTTACGGGTTATTGTCAGCAATAAAGAATAGGCATTATTAATAAATTATAAAAAGCTATTTTCCGATAACAAGAAAATAGCTTTTTTATTAACTCAAACTAGTTAGAAACGGGCAAGTGAGAGAATTGGTTTCTGTCTGTTGAATGAAATATAAAAATACGGATTAAAAATTAAATATCATTTAATATATTTAATAAAGTTATAAATTTTTAAAAAAATATTTGTATTTTTATTCGAAATTGTTGCATATTAATCTCAACACAAAAACATAATTTGCAAACATTAACAATATTACTAATAAGAGGAAAGCTTATGTCCAGCACAGTATCATCTCTAGAAGACTTTTTATCATTAGTTGCACAACGTGACGGTAACCAACCTGAATTCCTGCAGGCGGTGCGTGAAGTGTTTACTTCTATTTGGCCGTTTTTGGAAGCAAATCCGCAATATCGTTCACAAGCATTATTAGAACGTTTGGTTGAACCTGAGCGTGCATTCCAATTCCGTGTGGCTTGGACAGACGATAAAGGTCAAGTGCAGGTAAACCGCGCATTTCGCGTTCAGTTCAGTAGTGCTATCGGTCCGTACAAAGGCGGTATGCGTTTCCACCCGTCAGTGAACTTATCTATCTTAAAATTCTTAGGTTTTGAACAAATTTTTAAAAATGCCTTAACAACCTTGCCGATGGGCGGTGGTAAAGGCGGTTCGGATTTCGATCCGAAAGGTAAATCCGATGCGGAAGTTATGCGTTTCTGTCAGGCGTTGGTAGCCGAATTATATCGCCATATCGGTCCGGATACAGACGTGCCGGCAGGCGACATCGGTGTTGGCGGTCGTGAAGTGGGTTATCTTGCCGGCTACATGAAAAAATTATCTAACCAGGCCGCTTGCGTATTCACCGGACGCGGTCTGTCATTCGGCGGCAGCTTAATCCGTCCGGAAGCGACAGGTTACGGCTTAGTTTACTTTGCTCAAGCAATGTTGGCGGAAAAAGGTGATAGTTTCCAAGGTAAAACCGTTTCTGTATCCGGTTCCGGTAACGTTGCCCAATACGCCATCGAAAAGGCTCTTCAATTAGGTGCGAAAGTAGTAACCTGTTCGGACAGTGCCGGTTATGTGTATGATGAAGCGGGTTTCACCACTGAAAAATTAGCGGCATTATTAGACATCAAGAATGTAAAACGCGGTCGTGTGAAAGATTACGCAGAACAATTCGGCTTGCAATACTTCCCGGGCGAACGTCCGTGGGGTGTGAAAGTGGATATCGCTTTACCATGTGCAACCCAAAACGAATTGGAACTTACCGATGCGCAAAAATTAATTGCCAACGGCGTGCAATTGGTAGCGGAAGGTGCAAATATGCCGACAACTATTGAAGCGACCGAAGCATTACAGGCGGCAGGCGTATTATTTGCGCCGGGTAAAGCGGCAAATGCCGGCGGTGTAGCAACTTCAGGCCTTGAAATGGCACAGAGTTCGCAACGTTTATTCTGGAGCGCGGAAGAAGTGGATCAAAAATTACACAATATTATGTTAGATATTCATGCGAACTGCAAAAAATACGGTACGGATGCAAACGGCAATATTAACTACGTAGCGGGCGCCAACATCGCAGGTTTCGTGAAAGTAGCGGATGCAATGCTTGCGCAAGGCGTATATTAAAGCTATTCCTTAAACGGAAACTTTGAAATTATCCACCGCACTTTGGCGTTTAAAGTGCGGTGGTTTTTCTCATAAATCTTGTTTCATATCAGCAAAACCAGTTTTCCGTAAATCAGTGTTGCCAACTCTCCAGATGATCAATAAGTTTAAGTTATCTCTAATACGGCTTACTCTTGTACGGTTGATACGTGTTCCGCCGCTTTTTGGTTTGCATACGCAACGGCATCGCGCAATGTATTATTTTCACTGAGTGCTGTGCATAAATGGCCTACAAAGCAATCGCCGGCACCGAGAGTACTGATTAATTTAACCTTGATAGAAGCTATTTTTCCATTTGATTCTTTATCCGCATAGGCAACACCGTCACCGCCGGCGGTGACGATAACGCGAGAAAAATCCTGCGATAATTTAAGGGCGGCCTGTAAAGCCGAATCCAGACTATTAACGGATAATCCGCACATAGCTTCCGCTTCCACCGCATTCACAATCAAAATATCAATCAGTTTAGTAAACTCTGCAGATAATTTTTTGGCGGGCGCCGCATTTAAACAAACGGGTATATGGCGTCTGCTTGCCCGTTTGGCGGCTTCAAAATTGATACTATCAGAAACTTCATTTTGTAAAATAAGCATTTTAGCGTTATCCCACAGCGTTTCATTATCTAGGCGATTAATATCTATCTCTAAATTAGAACCCGAGACAACAACAGCGCCGTAATCGCCCTCACTATCCATAATAGCAACGCTCATTCCGGAGCCGACTCCGCTAATTTTCTGCACAAAATCGGTATTTACTCCCGATTTATTTAAATGTTCCAGCAAAAATGGTGCAAAATTATCGGGACCAACCGCACTAACCATAAATACCCGGCATCCGGCTTTTGCCGCGGCAACAGCCTGATTACCTCCTTTACCGCCAAATTTAGGGTACCAACGCTTTCCAATAACCGTTTCGCCTTTAACCGGGCGGTGAGTAGATTCAACAACAATATCATAATGCAAACTACCTACGACGACGACTTTATTGGGCATAGATTACTCCTTATTTTGTTCTCTTATGCTTAACCGCATAGCGTGTTTTTCGTAAATTATCTTCCGAGATATCGAGATTCTGTTTGGCAACGGCGACATAGAGCGCATCTAAAATATTCAGCTGAGCGATACGCGCTGCGGCATTTTCACCTAATAATAACGAACCCTGTGAAGTCGAAGTTAAAACGACATCCGCACATTCGGCAATCGGCGAAATGGCATAATTTGTAATAGCGATGGTTTTAGCGCCGTTTTGACGCGCCAACTGCAAAGGCTCGATGACATCGATCGTCGTTCCCGAATGGCTAATTGCCAAAACGACATTTCCGGGATGACTTACCGCACCTGCCATCAACATCATATGAGAATCGTCATAAACCGAAGCTTTAATTCCGATTCTCAGAAACTTATGGGCCATATCTTTTGCGATCTGAGCGGAACCGCCGATACCGAACAAATCGATATGATCGGCTTCAACCAATATTTTGACACATCGCTCAAATTCGCTTATATCAAGAATGCTCATGGTTTCCTGTAAAGCCTGAATAGAGGTTTCAAATACTTTTTTAATAACCTGTGTCGCGGTGTCATCAGCTGAAATATCATTGTGTAAATTTGCCACTTCCAGCTGTTTGTAATAAGCAAGTCCCGAACGGAATTCTCTGTAACCGGAAAAATCAAGTTTTTTGGCAATTTTTACAACGATTGCTTCGGAAACCTGATTTTCCGTCGCGATTTCTTTTAGCGATGTTTTTTCATCAAAATCGCTTTTAGCTAAAATACAATCCAAAACTTTGCGTTCTAATGGGGTTAATTGTTGTTTGCGAGTCCGAATATGCGCGCCAATAGATTTTGGATCGATCTGAGCCATAGAAATTATTTACCTCTTGTTGCTCTATCAATTAACATGGCCACAATAATAATTAAACCTGTTGCGAGTAATTGATAGAATGCCTGAATATTTAACAGCGTTAGACCATTACGTAATGCGCCGAGAATAACCGCACCCAGTATGGTACCTATAATGCTTCCTTTTCCCCCCATCAGTGATGCTCCGCCGATTGCGGCGGCGGCAATAGCATCAAGCTCCCATAAATTACCCAGGGTAGGATCTGCCGCACCAAGACGGCCAACGAGTACTAAACCTGCAACCGAAGCCAAAAAACCGGAAATCATATAAACCGCAACTTTGGTTTTTGCCACAGGAACGCTACAAACCCGAGCCGCTTCCTCATTACCGCCGACAGCAAAAATATATTCGCCCAACGGGGTTTTATTTAATACTACCCATAGAATCAATGCAATACTTGCAACAATTAAAATGGAGCTTGGAATACCGAATAAAGAACCGTTCATAAACGCTCTAAATTCCGCCGGGATACCAAATATGGGATTGCCGCCAGTATAAATCAAAGATAATGCTCGATAAAGAGAAAGACTGCCTAATGTAACAATGAAAGGCTGCAAACCGGCATAGGCTATTAAAACGCCATTGAAAAGCCCGCCTAAAGACCCGATACAAAGGGCGCCTAAAACCGCAATCGGAACGGGAACGCCGGAGACCATTAAACTGGCGCCAAGCACTGCGGACAATGCCGCGGTGGGACCGACGGATAAATCAATTCCTGCGGAAATAATCACTAAAGTCATACCAAGTGCAATTGCTGCGTTCAGTGATGATTGTTGCAGAATATTTAATAGATTCGGTACGGTGAAAAATACGGGGGATAAAAATGAGAAAACCACAAAAATAATCACTAACCCGACAAGAGTACCTGCGTCCCGCACATTTAATTTAATTGCTGACATAATTTAATCCCTCTTCATTCTTAATTTTATTTTGTCCAATCGCATATTGGGCAATATTTTCTTCATTGATATCACCACCACATAATTCGGCTGTGATAGCGCCTTCCTTCATAACTAATACGCGGTCAGATACTCGAATAATTTCCGGCATTTCTGATGAAACGACTAAAATAACATTTCCTGCTTTTGCTAAATTCTCAATTAAATTGTAGATTTCAGATTTAGTCCCAATATCTATACCTCGCGTAGGTTCATCAAAGAGATAAATTTTGGTCCCCGCCGCAAGCCAACGGCCGATAATGACTTTTTGTTGATTTCCTCCGCTAAAAGTCCCTACCGTTTTTTCTAAATCAAAGGGTTTTAAATTTAGATCCATCATTAACCGATGAGAAACAGCGCCCAGATAATCCTTACGAATAAACCCGTTTTGAGAAAATCGATCCATTGAAGGCATGGCAATATTAATCAATACGCTGCGATCACGTAAAATACCTTCTTTTTTCCGGTCTTCCGGCACCAGACCTATTCCCATTTTGATTGAATCGCGCACACTGTTTAATTTTAATCTTTTACCTTCAACAAGAATCTCTCCCGATGTCGGTTTATCTAAACCCGCTATCAATCTGAATAATTCCGTACGACCGGCGCCGACTAAACCCGAAATACCGACAACCTCTCCTTTATGAGCAATAAAATTAATATCTTTTACCGCTTTATCCCGGCCCAAATTGCGTACTTCTAAAATTTTTTCATCGGTGGCATAACTCATATGAGTCAATTTTTCGATTTTACGGCCGACCATTTTGGTTACGATACTTTCTTCCGTTTGCTCGGACATATTTACACAGTCGATAAAACGTCCGTCACGGAGAATTGTCGCACGATCACACACCTTGAATATTTCATCCATCTTGTGCGATACGTAAATAATTGAAACGCCGCTATTCGCCAGTCCTTTAATCAACTCGGCCAAACGTTCGAACTCACTCGGCGTTAAACTTGATGTCGGTTCGTCCATTGCGATAATCTTGGCGTTATCCAGTAAAGCTCGCGCTATCTCAACAATCTGTTGCTGTGCAACTTTAAGCGTCTTAATGGGAACCGACGGATCAATACCAGGATCTAAACTCTTTAAGACTTCCAAGGCTAATTGACTTTCTTTAGATTTATCCACAAATAAACCCAAATTCTTTTTTAAAGAACGCCCCAAAAATATATTTTGAAAAACGGAGAGTTCAGGCACATTTTGTAGCTCTTGGTGTATCATTGCGATACCGCAATCTTTAGCCGCTTTCGGAGAATTTATATTTACTTTTTGTCCGTCAATATAAATTTCTCCCGCCGTAGCGTCTCTTACTCCCGATAACAAATTCAATAATGTGGATTTTCCCGCTCCGTTCTCACCGATAAGAGCATGAACCTCTCCGGCTTTAACATTAAAAGAAACATCTTCTAATACCGTCACCGTCCCATATTTCTTTGTCATATTGCGCATACTTAAACGTTCGGTAGCCATAGCGCTCTCCTATTTCATTTTCTATTTAGATAAAATTTCCCGGATAGTTTTTGCATCAGCCTCAGAATATGTTTTTGCATTTTCTAAGGTAATTAATGCCTGAGGCGTCGTTACCACACGAGGTAATTTTTGGCCTGCGGTTAAACGTAAGACCACTTCCATTGCCACTTCACCGGTTAATACAGGGAAACTATCCACCGTTCCCGTTAATTCCCCCGCTAAAATAGATTTATAAGCGTCGGAAATACCATCGGTTCCGAATACCGCTACTTTTCCTTGTAGTTTCGCAGCCTTAACCGCTTCAACAACACCTAACGCCATACCGTCGTTATTGACATAGAAACCGATTAAATCCGGATTACGTTGTAAAATCGTCATAGCTACGTTATAAGCCTGCTCACGACTCCAGTTGGCAGGGACACTTGCAACCACTTCAAATTTGCCGGATTTATTAATAGTTTCGGTAAAACCTTCCGTACGTTGTTTGGCTGCAAATACACCCGGCTGGCCTTCAACCACAGCAACTTTACCGCCTTCCGCACTATGTTCGATAAACCAGTTGGCAACCCGCACTCCATTATCTTTTTGTACGTTTCCTACGTAATGCGTTGCAGTCGGCATTACCGCATCGTTTACGTTTACAACGGGAATGTTTTTAGATTGGGCTACTTCCGCCGCAGGTTGTAAGTTCACATCGGTTTGCGGAGAAAATAAAAGCGCACTGTATCCTTCGGTTATCATCGTTTCGGCAATAGATAACTGTCCTAATTGATCACCTTCATTGGCAGCCGCTTGATAAGCCACAAACACCTTATGTTTGTCCGCAAAGTTTTTATAACCCTCACCCAAAGAACGCCAATATTCATTGGTTAATGTTTTTGATACGCCGCCGATTTTTAAACCTTCTTTAAGTGTCGGAAATGAACCCAGCTTACTTTCTAACTCAGTCCAGTTAATCCGATCCTGTTCCGTATCCGAATTAAGAGGCGTTAATTGCGCATAAGCGGAACCAATCATGAATGTAAAAACGGCTGAAACGAGAGTGGTTTTAAGAAATTTTCTCATGAGATACTCCTTTTTTGAGGTCGAAAAGAAAAATTAAGAAAATTATTATCTTCCGAGTAAAAATTGATTAATAATCCCTTGGCTACTCACTGCATCTTGGTTTGCGATGGCAACATTCAATTGATCAACCGAATTAAGTTGGTCTGCAATTTTCACTAATTGATTAACCGTTTGTATATTGACTTCACATTCATGTACCGGATCTAAACCGCTGGCATCCGGGAATGTGTCGAAATAATAGGCTCCGTCAAAACCCGCTTTACGTAGTTGCCAAATAAGTTCTAACGTCGCCTTAGGATTTGCTGACGCAACCATTAAACCGTCATCACGTTTGTGATAGCCGTCATTAAGATGTAATCCCATGATTTTTGTTCGTCGCGCAATCATCGCCGCGGCGAAAGCAGGCATTTCATCCGCATATAACACATGGGCAAAATCAAGAGTCACACCTATATTTTTGGCACCGATATCCGAAATAGCGAGTAATGTGGTCGATACGTCGGGAAGAATACTAAAGGAGCGGGGTTCGTTAGGTTTATACTCAATACTGATATCACAATCCGGGGCATACTCGGCAACTTCACGGAACGCATAAATTAAATCATCCCATATTTTGTTGTAATCAGCCTGGAAACTATAATCAAAACCATCCTGTCCCAGCCAGATTGTCATTAAATTGGTACCAAGTTCACGACCGCAATCAATACCGCGTTTAGTAAGCTCAATAGCTTCACGACGAACTTTTTCATCAGGATGAGTAAATGCACCTAACTGGAATTCCGGATTGGTGCTATAACGCATAGCCATTCCGTTCACGTTTAATCCGCAGTCTGTAATAAATTTACCTAATTCTTTCGGTGCTTCATTTAAATGCTGAGGATAATTTAAATCGACATCCGTTAACCCTTTAACTTTTGACGCTCTCTCAATCATTTGACGAATAGTAGGTTTCCCTTTAATGGAAGGCCAATAACTATGTGCTTTTGATGCGAAAGAATTTAAACGTGTAGCAAAGCGTAATTTTTCCATTTTATTTTCCTCTTATTACATTAAAAATTAATCTTGCATTAGAATGTAAAGTAAAATACTTTTAATTAAAAATGTGTAAAGTACTTTATCTTGGTTTTGTGAAGAACTTCACAAAATATTTAAAAGTTGTATTTTAAAAGTAATAAAAATGGAATAAAACTGCTGAACGCTTTCCGTTAGCGGACAAAAACGGTCTCAAATATTCTAACTGGCTGAAAATATGAGATGATGTCGGAAGGTTGAAAAAGAAAATAATATTTTAGGCTACTATAAAAAGCACTTATAAAAAATGACAGAAAAATAACCGCACTTTGCTCTGTAACTTAAAAGTCAGGTTCGCATATCAATTAAATTAAAGTGCAGTGGTTTTTTATGGATTTTTGGAAATTAAAAATTCAGATAAAAATCCCGGGTCAGCGCGATAAACTGTTCCGTGTATTGATTTTGTTCATTATAGACAACAAGCCGGCTTTGTTCTGTTGTACAAGGTTGTTTGCTGAAAGTGAGTAGTAACCGTTGCGGAATTTTGCCCGATTTAGTGATTACTTCACAGCAACGGGCGCAAAAAAGTGCGGTCTGTTTTTGCAGATTTTTTCCTGCCGCATAAGGCAGAATTAAATGGATCCGGCCCGTATTGGTTAAGCAATCAGCCGCTAGGTTTAACCAATCCGAATGGCTTAATGTTTGAGTATAACGGGCGGTATCGCGCTGTTTGTCGCGACAATCGACACCCTGTTCGAAATAAGGCGGATTTGACAAAACGGTATCGAATTTTTTCGTGCAGGTTCGGGTAAAATCGACGATGTTTTGCTGCTCTAACTGAATTTTATCCGCCCAAGGGGATTGACGGACGTTTTCAGTCGCTTGTCGATATGCAGAGGGATCAATTTCAACACCCGTAATATGACAATCGGTTTGTGTACGCTGCGCCAACATTAAAGCGATTAAGCCGGATCCCGTACCGAGATCCAAATAACGGTTGCCCTGCAGGCTTGCCCAAGCGCCAAGCAAAATACCGTCCGTTCCTACTTTCATGGCGCATTTATCGTGGCTTACATGGAATTGTTTAAAGGTAAAACCGGCGGATTTTGTTTTGTTGTTCATAAATGTTGTCAAAGTGCGGTAAAAATTCAGAAAATTTTGTCCGCAGTATTCTAGGCGGCCTTTCTTGTTATGGCAAGTCGGATCGTGAAAAAATCCGATTGGATTCGCATAATTTAATATGAAAGATCAAAATTAAATGCTACAATCCCTCGTTCACAAAAACATCCCAAATTTTTACATTGGATTCATGGGTTAATTATGGCTTTAGCAATCGACAAAAAGAAGAAAAACGCTCCTGAAGAAGTTGAGCAAAAATCAAAGGGTTTAAATACCTTTTTATGGGTGTTAGTAGCTGTCGTTATCGCAGTTGCGGCATTTGGAAACGTATATTATGCGGAACAATTCTCTACTGCGGTTCGCGTAGTGGCGGTTGTTGTGTTACTTGCAGTTGCACTCGGGATCGCAGCGGTTACCAATCAGGGTAAAGTTGCATTGGCATTCTTCGGTGAATCAAGAACCGAATTAAGAAGAATCGTATGGCCGACCCGCCCGGAAGCAATGCAAACTACGTTAATTGTAATTGGCGTTACTGTTCTTACCTCTCTTATTTTATGGGGTTTTGATAGTATCATCGTATCAATCATTAATTTCTTAACAGATTTGAGATTCTAAAATGACAGAAACAGCAGTGAAAAAACGTTGGTATGTGTTGCAGGCGTTTTCAGGTTTTGAAGGTCGTGTTGCAACTACATTACGTGAATATATCAAATTAAACCACATGGAAGATCAATTCGGCGAAGTGTTGGTACCAACCGAAGAAGTGGTTGAAAATGTTGCTGGTAAACGCCGTAAAAGCGAACGTAAATTCTTTCCCGGCTATGTGTTGGTTGAAATGGAAATGAATGACGATACATGGCATTTAGTGCGCAGTGTGCCTCGTGTTATGGGATTTATCGGCGGCACGCCTGATCGTCCTTTACCAATCAGTAAACGTGAGGCGGATCTGATTCTAAACCGTGTTGAAGAAAATGCGGATAAACCGCGCCCGAAAAACACCTTCCAACCGGGTGAAGAAGTCCGCGTTACCGAAGGTCCGTTTGCCGACTTTAACGGTACCGTTGAAGAGGTGGATTACGAAAAAGGTCGTCTTAAAGTATCGGTATCTATTTTTGGCCGAGCTACACCGGTTGAGCTTGAGTTCAGCCAAGTGGAAAAAGCGAACGGTTAATCGTGATTTTGGTAAATATCTTTCTATAATAAGAGCAGGTGTAAAACCTGCTTTTTTATTATAAAAATCGCTTGAAAATCCACCGCACTTTTAGTAAAATCCGCACCCTGACTATGAGCGAGGGAACTTGCTCATATTTTTGTGTAGCACATTATGCTTATGTGCTTAATATTACCGGGGAGCCGATTTCGGCGTTATCACCCGCTTAGAGGAAACTTAAAATGGCAAAAAAAGTCCAAGCATACGTTAAGTTGCAAGTTGCAGCTGGTATGGCTAACCCTTCACCACCGGTTGGTCCGGCATTAGGTCAACAAGGTGTAAACATCATGGAATTCTGTAAAGCGTTCAATGCTCGCACAGAGAGCTTAGAAAAAGGTTTACCGATTCCTGTCGTTATTACCGTTTACGCAGACCGCTCATTCACTTTCGTAACTAAAACTCCACCGGCGGCGGTATTATTGAAAAAAGCTGCGGGCGTTAAATCTGGTTCAGGTAAACCGAACAAAGAAAAAGTGGGTAAAGTGACTTTAGATCAAGTTCGTCAAATCGCTGAAACTAAAGCGGCGGATATGACAGGCGCAACTATCGAAACTAAAATGAAATCAATCGCTGGTACGGCTCGCTCAATGGGCTTAGTAGTAGAGGAATAATACAATGGCTAAATTGACTAAAAGAATGAAAGCAATCAAAGCTGGCGTAGATTCTACTAAAGCATATGAAATCAACGAAGCAATCGCAGTATTAAAACAATTCGCGACTGCAAAATTTGATGAAAGCGTTGATGTAGCGGTGAACTTAGGTATCGACCCGCGTAAATCAGACCAAAACGTTCGTGGCGCAACCGTGTTACCAAACGGTACTGGTCGCTCAGTACGTGTTGCCGTATTTACTCAAGGCGCTAACGCTGATGCAGCTAAAGAAGCAGGTGCTGATTTAGTCGGTATGGAAGATTTAGCGGAACAAATCAAAAAAGGCGAAATGAACTTTGATGTTGTTATCGCATCTCCGGACGCAATGCGTGTTGTCGGTCAATTAGGTCAAGTATTAGGTCCTCGCGGTTTAATGCCAAACCCTAAAGTAGGTACTGTAACGCCAAACGTAGCGGATGCGGTTAAGAACGCGAAATCCGGTCAGGTTCGTTACCGTAACGATAAAAACGGTATCATCCATACAACTATCGGTAAAGCAAGCTTCTCAGCAGAAGCATTAACGCAAAACCTACAAGCTTTATTAGCTGCGTTAGTGAAAGCTAAACCGACAACTGCCAAAGGTATCTTCATCAAGAAAGTAAGTATTTCTACGACGATGGGTGCCGGCGTTGCCGTTGATCAAAACAGCTTATAATTTACGCTGAAATCTTTACAAGGGCGTGCGTTATGTTTATAATTCCACGCCTTGATTTTGTGAATATCACAAATGATTTTCTGGTTGGTGCTTGCCTTTTCAAGCCCCGTCCAAGACCGTAGGGGAAAGCCGGCTTAAAAAGCGCAGTGAGTTTTCACTAAGTTTTCTTAATATCCTACGTAGATGGTGAACAGAGTACGAATTTTTCTGCTTCTGTACACCGAAGTCGTCCTAATGCGGTTTGTATTAGGTAATTTAATTCCGAGCAATCGGAGTGTATTCAGGAGCTAAAAGCCAATGGCATTAAATCTTCAAGACAAACAAGCAATTGTTGCTGAAGTAAATGAAGCAGCCAAAGGTGCCCTTTCGGCAGTAATCGCGGATTCTCGCGGTGTAACTGTTGATAAAATGACTGAGTTACGTAAAACAGCTCGTGAAGCTGGCGTTTCAATGCGCGTTGTTCGTAATACTTTATTACGTCGTGCGGTTGAAGGCACAGAATTCGAATGTTTAACAGATACGTTTACCGGTCCGACACTTATCGCATTCTCTAATGAACATCCGGGTGCGGCAGCACGCTTGTTCAAAGAATTTGCTAAAGCAAATGATAAGTTTGAAATTAAAGGTGCAGCCTTTGAAGGTAAAATCCAAGATGTTGATTTCTTGGCAACATTACCGACTTACGACGAAGCGATTGCACGTTTAATGGGTACTATAAAAGAAGCTGCGGCAGGCAAACTTGTTCGCACTTTTGCGGCATTACGCGACAAATTACAAGAAGCTGCTTAATTTTAAGCAAGAACTTCTTAACTCGTTTAACTTTATTTACATTAGGAATTGATTGTTATGTCATTAACTAACGAACAAATTATTGAAGCGATTGCTTCTAAATCAGTATCAGAAATCGTTGAATTAATTTCTGCGATGGAAGAAAAATTCGGTGTTTCAGCAGCGGCAGTAGCAGCGGCAGCTCCGGCAGCAGGCGCAGCGGCAGCAGAAGAAAAAACTGAATTCGACGTAGTTCTTAAAGCGGCCGGTGCTAACAAAGTAGCAGTAATCAAAGCGGTACGCGGTGCAACAGGCTTAGGCTTAAAAGAAGCTAAAGACTTAGTTGAATCAGCTCCGGCTAACTTAAAAGAAGGCGTTTCTAAAGAAGAAGCCGAATCACTGAAAAAAGAATTAGAAGCAGCTGGTGCAGAAGTAGAAATCAAATAATTTTGATTGAAACTTTAAACCGACTTTTGGTTCTGGAAAACCCCGATGGTAACGTCGGGGTTTTCTTTTTTATGTAGAAAGGTAATTGATTCTCACGAAATTGATGGAAGTTATGAATTTAACTTCTTCCGTTAAAAATCAGATTTTGAAAATCTGCGGTAAGAAAATTTGAAATTTTTGACCGCACTTTTTTATTCTTTCTTTTTATTTATTGCTAAAAAATATTCAAAACGCTATAATAACCAGCCATTTTTAAGAAATGTAGCTGGCGGTAAAGTATCGTCAGCTTTTTGCGTTATTGGTATAACGTGAAAAAATCACCGTTTTATTGCAGAAAATTAAGTTAAATCAAGCTGTTAACTTAACGCAATCCGCTCATCAGAAGTAAGGTTCAGAGTGCGGTATCTGAAAACGGGTTCAAACATTGATATGGGATAAAATTCGCAAATTTTGACCGCACTTTTATTTTATATCAACTCGGTCTCACTAGAAATTACAGAGGAAAACCAATGGGTTACTCCTATACTGAGAAAAAACGTATCCGTAAAGACTTTGGTAAACGTCCACAAGTTTTAAACGTACCTTATTTATTAACAATCCAACTCGATTCTTTTGAAAAATTTATTCAAAGAGATCCTGAAGGTCAGCAGGGTTTAGAAGCCGCATTCCGTTCAGTTTTTCCTATCGTAAGTAATAACGGTAGCACGGAATTGCAATATGTAAGCTATAAACTTGGCGAACCTGTATTTGACGTACGCGAATGTCAGATTCGCGGCACGACCTTTGCCGCGCCGTTACGCGTTAACTTGCGTTTGGTAAGTTACGATCGTGATGCGGCTCCGGGCACAATTAAAGATATTAAAGAACAAGACGTTTATATGGGTGAAATCCCATTGATGACGGATAACGGTACTTTCGTAATTAACGGTACCGAACGCGTTATCGTCTCTCAATTGCACCGTAGCCCGGGTGTGTTCTTTGATTCGGATAAAGGTAAAACCCATTCTTCGGGTAAAGTGCTTTATAACGCACGTATTATTCCTTACCGCGGCTCTTGGCTGGATTTTGAATTCGACCCGAAAGATAATTTATTCGCCCGTATCGACCGTCGTCGTAAATTGCCGGCAACAATTATTCTGCGCGCGTTAGGTTATAGTACCGAAGAAATTTTGGATTTATTCTTTGAAAAAATCCAATTTGAAATTCAAGATAACAAATTATTAATGGCGCTAGTGCCGGAACGTTTACGCGGCGAAACCGCCTCATTCGATATTGAAGCGAACGGTAAAGTTTACGTTGAACGTGGCCGTCGTATCACTGCGCGTCATATCCGCACATTAGAAAAAGATAATGTAACCAAAATTGATGTGCCTACAGAATATATCGTAGGTAAAGTTTCCGCTAAAGATTATATTGATTTAGAGTCGGGCGAATTGGTTTGCCCTGCGAATATGGAAATCTCGCTTGATATCTTAGCTAAATTAGCTCAGGCGGGTTACAAATCAATTGAAACTTTATTTACTAACGATTTAGATTTCGGCCCTTATATTTCCGAAACTTTACGTGTTGATCCTTCATCGGATCGTTTAAGTGCGTTAGTTGAAATCTACCGTATGATGCGTCCGGGCGAACCGCCGACAAAAGAAGCGGCGGAAGCGCTATTCGATAACCTGTTCTTCTCAGCGGAGCGTTATGATTTATCTGCGGTAGGCCGTATGAAATTCAACCGTTCTTTAGGCTTGGCGGAGGGCGTTGGTAACGGCGTGCTAAGCAAAGAAGATATCGTCGGCGTGATGAAAAAACTGATTGATATCCGTAACGGTCGAGGCGAAGTGGACGATATCGACCACTTAGGCAATCGTCGTATCCGTTCTGTCGGCGAAATGGCGGAAAACCAATTCCGTATCGGTTTGGTACGTGTTGAACGTGCGGTAAAAGAGCGCTTATCTTTAGGTGATCTTGATGCGGTAACGCCACAGGATTTAATCAATGCCAAACCGGTTTCTGCGGCAGTAAAAGAATTCTTCGGTTCTTCACAGCTTTCGCAATTTATGGACCAAAACAACCCGTTATCGGAAGTAACGCATAAACGTCGTATTTCCGCATTAGGTCCGGGCGGTTTAACCCGTGAACGTGCAGGCTTTGAAGTACGAGACGTACACCCGACTCACTATGGTCGCGTATGTCCGATCGAAACTCCTGAAGGTCCGAATATCGGTTTGATTAACTCTTTATCCGTGTATGCCCGAACTAATAATTACGGTTTCTTGGAAACGCCTTATCGTAAAGTTGTTGACGGTCAGGTAACGGAAGAAATCGAATATTTATCGGCTATTGAAGAAGGTAATTACGTTATTGCACAGGCGAATGCAAGTCTGGATGAAGATTTCCGCTTTACCGATGCGTTCGTAACCTGTCGCGGCGAACACGGCGAATCGGGTTTATATCGTCCTGAAGAAATCCAATATATGGACGTTTCGCCTCAACAGGTTGTTTCCGTGGCTGCGGCATTAATCCCGTTCTTGGAGCACGACGATGCGAACCGTGCGTTGATGGGTGCCAACATGCAACGCCAAGCAGTACCGACATTACGTGCGGATAAACCGTTAGTAGGTACCGGTATGGAAAAACCGATCGCCCTTGACTCCGGTGTTGCGGTAGTGGCTAAACGCGGCGGTATTATCCAATACGTTGACGCTTCCCGTATCGTGGTTAAAGTCAATGAAGACGAAACTATTCCGGGCGAAGCGGGTATCGATATTTATAACTTAATTAAATATACCCGTTCAAACCAAAATACTTGTATCAACCAGATTCCTTGTGTGAATTTAGGTGAGCCTATTGGTCGCGGCGAAGTGTTAGCCGATGGTCCGTCAACGGATTTAGGCGAACTGGCGTTAGGTCAAAATATCCGTGTGGCGTTCATGCCTTGGAACGGTTATAACTTTGAAGACTCAATGTTAGTATCCGAACGCGTCGTTCAACAAGACCGTTTTACGACTATCCATATTCAGGAATTATCCTGTGTGGCTCGTGATACCAAACTTGGCGCCGAAGAAATTACAGCTGATATTCCGAACGTAGGTGAGACCGCGTTAAGCAAACTTGACGAATCGGGTATCGTTTACGTTGGTGCGGAAGTGAAAGGCGGCGATATCTTAGTAGGTAAAGTAACGCCTAAAGGCGAAACCCAATTAACGCCGGAAGAAAAACTTTTACGCGCAATCTTCGGTGAAAAAGCCTCTGACGTTAAGGATTCTTCATTACGCGTACCAAACAGCGTTTCCGGTACGGTTATCGACGTTCAGGTATTTACTCGTGACGGCGTGGAAAAAGATAAACGCGCGCTGGAAATCGAAGAAATGCAGTTAAAAGAAGCGAAGAAAGATATTGCCGAAGAGTTAGAAATTCTGGAAGCAGGTTTATTCTCCCGCGTTCGTAATCTGTTAATTGACGGCGGCGTTGATGCGAAAGAATTGGATCGTTTAGATCGTACTAAATGGTTGGAACAAACTTTAAATGATGAAGCGAAACAAAACCAATTAGAACAACTGGCGGAACAATACGAAGAATTACGCAAAGACTTCGAACATAAATTAGAAGTGAAACGCGGCAAAATTATTCAAGGTGATGATTTAGCGCCGGGCGTATTGAAAGTGGTTAAAGTTTATCTTGCGGTGAAACGTCGTATTCAACCCGGGGATAAAATGGCGGGTCGTCACGGTAACAAAGGTGTTATTTCAAAAATTAACCCTGTTGAAGACATGCCGTACGATGAAAACGGTCAACCTGTTGAAATCGTATTGAATCCGTTGGGCGTACCGTCTCGTATGAATATCGGTCAGATTCTTGAAACCCACTTAGGCTTAGCGGCTAAAGGTATCGGTGAGCAAATCAACCGTATGTTGAAAGAAAAACAAGAGATTGAGAAACTACGCGGATACATTCAAAAAGCCTATGATTTAGGCGGTGGCTCACAAAAAGTGGATTTAAATACCTTTACTGATGAAGAAGTTATGCGTTTAGCGCAAAACTTACGTAAAGGTATGCCGCTTGCGACACCTGTATTTGACGGTGCGGAAGAAAAAGAAATCAAAGATCTCTTGGAATTAGGCGGTTTACCGACTTCCGGTCAGATTACGCTATACGACGGCCGCACAGGTGAAAAATTTGAACGTCCGGTAACCGTGGGTTACATGTATATGCTCAAATTGAACCACTTAGTTGATGATAAAATGCACGCTCGTTCAACCGGTTCTTATAGTCTTGTTACACAACAACCGTTGGGTGGTAAAGCACAATTCGGTGGTCAGCGTTTCGGTGAAATGGAAGTATGGGCATTAGAAGCATACGGTGCGGCATACACGTTACAAGAAATGTTAACCGTGAAATCCGATGACGTGAACGGCCGTACGAAGATGTATAAAAACATCGTGAGCGGCACTCATCAAATGGATCCGGGTACCCCTGAATCTTTCAATGTAATCATGAAAGAGATTCGTTCGTTGGGTATCAACATTGACTTAGACGAAGAGTAATTAAAATGACGGCGCGTTTTAGGCGTGTCGTCAAAAAACTTCGTCGCAATGCGAAAATTTCCGCTCAAAGTGCGGTAAAAAATTGAAAAATTTCCACCGCACTTTGAATAAGTTTAACTCCGACAGGAGCAAATCTGTGAAAGACTTAGTTAAGTTTTTAAAAGCACAATCAAAAACTTCAGAAGATTTTGATGTGATTAAAATTGGTTTAGCATCACCCGACATGATCCGTTCATGGTCATTCGGTGAAGTAAAAAAACCGGAAACAATCAACTACCGTACCTTCAAACCGGAACGTGACGGTCTTTTCTGCGCACGTATTTTCGGGCCGGTAAAAGATTACGAATGTTTATGCGGTAAATATAAACGTTTAAAACATCGTGGCGTTATTTGTGAAAAATGTGGTGTAGAAGTTACCCAAACCAAAGTTCGTCGCGAACGTATGGGTCACATTGAACTTGCCTCACCGGTTGCGCACATTTGGTTTTTAAAATCCCTGCCGTCCCGTATCGGTTTATTATTGGATATGCCGTTACGCGATATCGAACGCGTTTTATATTTCGAATCATATATTGTGATCGAACCGGGTATGACTGATCTTGAAAAAGGTCAATTATTAACCGAAGAACAATTCATGGACGCAGAAGATCGCTGGGCCGATGAATTTGATGCGAAAATGGGTGCGGAAGCAATCCAAGCCTTATTGCGCGATATGGATTTAGAACACGAATGTGAAACTTTGCGCGAAGAGTTACAGGAAACCAATTCCGAAACAAAACGCAAAAAAATCACTAAACGCTTGAAATTATTAGAAGCGTTTATGCAGTCCGGTAACAAACCGGAATGGATGGTAATGACTGTATTACCTGTGCTGCCGCCGGATTTACGTCCGTTGGTGCCGTTGGACGGCGGTCGTTTCGCTACTTCGGACTTAAACGATTTATATCGTCGCGTAATCAACCGTAATAACCGTTTAAAACGTTTATTGGATTTAGTTGCGCCGGATATTATCGTACGTAACGAAAAACGTATGTTGCAAGAGTCTGTGGATGCATTATTGGATAATGGTCGTCGCGGTCGTGCGATTACCGGTTCTAACAAACGTCCGTTAAAATCTTTGGCTGATATGATCAAAGGTAAACAGGGTCGTTTCCGTCAAAACTTACTTGGTAAACGTGTTGACTATTCGGGTCGTTCCGTAATTACCGTTGGTCCTTACCTACGTCTGCACCAATGCGGGTTACCGAAGAAAATGGCGTTGGAATTATTCCGTCCGTTTATTTACGCTAAATTAGAAAGCCGTGGCTTTGCTTCAACAATCAAAGCGGCGAAGAAAATGGTTGAACGTGAAGACGCTATCGTATGGGATATTCTGGCGGAAGTCATTCGCGAACATCCGATTTTGTTAAACCGTGCGCCAACCTTGCACCGTTTGGGTATTCAGGCATTCGAACCTATCTTAATCGAAGGTAAAGCAATGCAGTTACACCCGCTTGTTTGTGCGGCGTTTAACGCGGACTTCGATGGTGACCAAATGGCGGTTCACGTACCCTTGACACTTGAAGCGCAATTGGAAGCCCGCGCGTTAATGATGTCAACCAATAACGTGTTATCACCGGCGAACGGTGATCCGATTATCGTTCCTTCACAAGACGTTGTATTAGGTATCTACTATATGACGCGTGAAAAAGTGAACGCGAAAGGCGAAGGCATGTTATTGCAAGATCCGCGCGAAGCGGAAAAAGCTTACCGTACCGGTCGCGCGGAATTACATTCGCGCGTGAAAATCCGTATTACCGAATATGTGAAAAATGCCGAAGGTGAGTTTGAACCGCAAACAACCTTAACGGATACTACAATCGGTCGTGCCATTTTATGGATGATTGCACCTAAAGGTATGCCGTATAGTTTGTTTAACCAAACGCTCGGTAAAAAAGCGATTTCTAAATTAATCAACGAATGCTACCGTCGTTTAGGCGTGAAAGCGAGTGTTATGTTTGCCGACCAAATTATGTACACAGGTTTTGCTTACGCCGCTCGTTCGGGCTCATCCGTCGGTATCGACGATATGGTTATTCCGGAGAAAAAATACGAAATTATTTCCGCTGCGGAAGCCGAAGTTGCCGAAATTCAGGAACAGTTCCAATCCGGTCTTGTGACTGCGGGCGAACGTTACAATAAAGTGATCGATATTTGGGCGACGGCAAACGAACGCGTTGCTAAAGCGATGATGGAAAATCTTTCTACGGAAGAAGTGGTTAACCGTGAAGGTAATCTTGAGAAACAATCTTCTTTCAACAGCATCTTTATGATGGCGGATTCCGGTGCCCGTGGTTCCGCGGCACAGATTCGTCAGTTAGCGGGTATGCGTGGTCTGATGGCTCGTCCGGACGGTTCGATCATTGAAACCCCGATTACCGCGAATTTCCGCGAAGGTTTGAACGTATTACAGTACTTTATTTCAACCCATGGTGCGCGTAAAGGTTTGGCGGATACCGCGTTAAAAACAGCGAACTCAGGTTATTTAACCCGTCGTTTGGTTGACGTGGCGCAAGACTTGGTTATCGTTGAAGACGACTGCGGTACGCACGAAGGTATCGTTATGACTCCGCTTATCGAAGGCGGTGATGAAAAAGTATCGTTACGCGAACTCGTATTAGGTCGTGTAGCGGCGGAAGATATCTTAAAACCGGGTACGGAAGAGGTATTATTCCCGCGTAACACATTATTAGATGAAAAAGTGTGTGATATCCTTGATGAAAATTCAGTGGATAGCGTGAAAGTACGTTCAGTTGTAACCTGTGATACCGATTTCGGTGTTTGTGCGAAATGTTACGGTCGTGATCTGGCTCGCGGTCACTTGATTAACCAAGGTGAAGCGGTCGGTGTTATTGCTGCGCAGTCAATCGGTGAACCGGGTACACAGTTAACCATGCGTACTTTCCATATCGGTGGTGCGGCATCTGCGGCGGCTAAAGAATCCAGCGTTCAGGTGAAAAACAGTGGTTCTATCCGTTTAACAAACGTGAAATCCGTTACCAATAACGAAGGTAAATTAGTGGTTACCTCACGTAATACCGAATTAACCATTATTGATGCTTTCGGTCGTACTAAAGAGCATTATAAAGTGCCTTACGGTGCGGTATTGAACAAAGGCGACGGCGAAGCGGTAACAGCGGGCGAAACGGTAGCAAACTGGGATCCGCATACAATGCCGGTTGTCTCTGAAGTAGCGGGTTTTGTGAAATTTGTGGATATTGTTGACGGTTTAACCGTTACTCGTCAAACCGACGAATTAACAGGTTTATCTTCTATTGTGGTACAAGACGTGGGTGAACGCGCAACCGCAGGTAAAGATTTACGTCCTGCGATTAAAGTTGTTGACGCGCAAGGCAACGATATCTTTATTCCGGGCGTAGATGTGCTTGCCCAATACTTCTTGCCGGGTAAAGCCATTGTTACTCTAGACGACGGTGCGGAAGTCCAGGTCGGTGAACCTTTAGCCCGTATTCCGCAAGAATCCGTAGGTACTAAAGATATTACCGGCGGTCTTCCGCGCGTAGCCGACTTGTTCGAAGCGCGCAAACCGAAAGAACCTGCAATCCTTGCGGAAATTACAGGTATCGTTTCATTCGGCAAAGAAACCAAAGGTAAACGCCGCTTGGTTATCACACCGGTTGAAGGCGAAGCATACGAAGAAATGATTCCGAAATGGCGTCAGTTGAACGTATTCGAAGGCGAAATGGTTGAACGTGGCGACGTAATCTCCGATGGCGCGGAAACTCCGCATGATATTTTACGTTTACGCGGCGTACACGCAGTAACCGAGTATATCGTTAATGAAGTACAAGAAGTTTACCGCTTACAAGGGGTAAAAATTAATGATAAACATATCGAAGTTATCGTACGTCAAATGTTACGTAAAGGCATCATCACTAAAGCTTACGATTCTGAATTCTTAGAAGGTGAGCAAGTGGAAGTAGCGCGCGTTAAAATTGTGAACCGTAAACGTGAAGCCGAAGGTAAACCGCCGGTAGAATTCGAACGCGAATTGCTCGGTATTACCAAAGCTTCACTGGCAACCGAGTCATTTATCTCGGCGGCATCGTTCCAGGAAACAACCCGCGTGTTAACGGAAGCGGCGGTTGCAGGTAAACGTGACGAATTACGAGGCTTGAAAGAGAACGTAATCGTAGGTCGTTTAATCCCGGCAGGTACCGGTTTCGCTTATCATCAAAACCGCATTAAAAACCGCGGTCAGGCGAACGTTGTTGAAGAGCAAGAAGTAAAATTCTCTGCGGCGGACGAAGCGGAAATTGAAGCTGAATTTAATATGATAGCGGAAGACCCGGCAGCGAGTCTTGCCGAAATGTTAAATATGGCGGATGATGCGGAATAAGCATTAACCATCCATAAATATAGGGCGGGCTTGCCAGCTCGTCGATTAAAGCCCTCGGGACTCTTGTTCCGGGGGCTTTTTGTTATAATCTTTTTGTTATAATCTATGAAAGATAAACAGACTTTAAATGTTAAAGATAAATTATGAACGGAGGCTTGTAATGAAAGAAGTAAGTTCAAAATCGCTTAATGATGATGAATTAGCGCTGTTGGATAATCTATTACTAGAATATGCAAATGAAGAAAGCGACGAAGGTATTTTTACTCTTTCCGAACTGGATGGTTATCTTACCGCAATTATTTCCTCGCCTATGTTAATACAACCTAGTACGTGGATTCCGGCTATTTGGGATAATGACCTACCGGAATGGGAAAATGAACAGGAAATGGCGATGTTTTTCGATTTATTATTTCGTCATTATAATAGTATCATTATGATGTTACAGACCGGATTAGAGTATTATTCCCCTTGTTTTGAATATAGTAACTTTACGGATGGAGATTATCCTATCGTTGACGATTGGTGCTTTGGTTATATGAGGGGCGTAAAATTAGCGGATTGGCAAAATCTACCTACTAAATTGCAACCTTATTTAAAGTTAATTGAGGATCAAACTCATCTTCACTCATCTTTGGATGATTATGTCTCGCCTTCATTACAGGAACAAAATGAGTTAGCTGACAGACTTATTGAAGCTGCGGTTAAAATTTATCGTTATTTCAGATAACGGAATTGTCTTTTTACTGATAGCGCTTATTTTCCAATGAATGTTTATTTACGCCGGACATAAAACCAAAAGTGCGGTGCAAAATTTCCAAATTTTTGACCGCACTTTTATTCCGCCTTTTGTCCGCTTGTACCCGTTACATTAATCGCCCGTTTTTATGGTAATAACTGTTATAATATTTGCCATTCAGTAGTAAAGCGTAAGCCAAGGCGATATATCAAAATGACAACACATTATTTTAATTTGGATATTCCCACTCAAGCGGGAGATCACAAAATTGTAGCCAACGTATTAACGGGTTCGGACGGATTGGCGATTTGTGAAATGGCGGAACAGTTTCAGGGGCTCACCGTTGTGGTGGCTAACGATACCAAAAGTGCGGTGCGTTTAGAGAAAATTTTGCAGGAATCCGGTAAGCTTGAAGTCCGTTATTTCCCCGATTGGGAAACCTTGCCTTACGATAGTTTTTCTCCTCATCAGGATATTATTTCCTCTCGTCTCAGTGCGCTTTTCTATTTGCAAAATACCCGAAAAGGTATTCTGATTTTATCGGTGAGTACCTTAATGCAACGGATTTGCCCGCCGCAATATCTGCAACATAATGTGTTGCTGATTAAAAAAGGCGATCGTCTGGTTATTGAAAAATTACGCCTGCAATTGGAAAATGCGGGCTATCGCGCGGTAGAACAGGTTATGGAACATGGCGAATTTGCCGTGCGCGGCGCTTTGTTGGATCTTTTTCCTATGGGCAGCCCGCTTCCGTTCCGGTTGGATTTTTTTGATGATGAAATAGACAGCATCCGCACTTTTGATGCGGAT
The DNA here is from genome assembly GCF_000007745.1 of [Mannheimia] succiniciproducens MBEL55E. Lineage (GTDB taxonomy): Bacteria > Pseudomonadota > Gammaproteobacteria > Enterobacterales > Pasteurellaceae > Basfia > Basfia succiniciproducens. Next base: position 192,787 of record NC_006300.1, read on the forward strand.
ACTCAGCGGACGTTGGAAGAAATCAGACAGATTAATTTATTGCCGGCGCATGAATTCCCTACGGATGACAAAAGTATTGAATTTTTCCGTGCGCAATTTCGCGAAACTTTCGGCGAAATCCGCCGTGATCCGGAGCATATTTATCAACAGGTCAGCAAAGGCACGTTAGTTTCCGGTATTGAATATTGGCAGCCGTTGTTTTTTGAGAATATGGCGACTTTATTTGATTATTTACCGGCAAATACGTTGTTCGTGGATATGGAACAATATCAAATTCAGGCGGAACGCTTTTATCAGGATGCGGTACAACGTTTTGAAAGCCGTAAGATTGACCCTATGCGCCCGTTGCTAGCGCCGGAACGTTTGTGGTTGCGCATTGACGAAGTCAATCGGGCGTTAAGAAATTATCCTCGGATTAGCCTGAAAGCGGAAAAAGTGCGGACTTCGGTACGGCAAAAAAATCTGCCGCTGAAAGCCTTGCCGGAATTGCAAATTCAGCCGCAACAAAAAGAACCCTTACAAAATCTTCGTCACTTTATTGAAAAATTCAAAGGACATATTGTTTTTTCCGTAGAAACGGAAGGGCGACGCGAAACCTTACTGGATTTGCTTTCACCTATTAAATTACGCCCAAAACAAGTGAACTCGCTATTTGAGGCGCAGTCACAAACTTACAGCCTGCAAATCAGCAGCCTGGATAACGGTTTTATTATCGAGCAAGAAAATGGCGAACCTATTGCCATTATTTGCGAAACGGAATTGTTAGGCGAACGGGTTCAGCAACGCGGGCGGGACAAACGTAAGTCAGTCAATCCCGATACTTTAATCCGTAATCTTGCGGAATTAAAAATCGGTCAGCCGGTGGTTCATTTGGATCACGGCGTCGGGCGTTACGGCGGATTGGTTACGCTGGAAAACGCCGGTATCAAGGCGGAATATTTACTGCTCACTTATGCAAACGATGCCAAGCTTTATGTACCGGTCGCCAATTTACATTTGATCAGCCGCTATGTGGGCGGTTCCGAAGAAACGGCGCCATTGCATAAATTAGGTAGTGATAGCTGGGCGAAAGCAAGACGGAAAGCGGCGGAAAAAATCCGCGATGTGGCGGCGGAATTGCTTGATGTGTATGCGCAGCGCGAAGCGCAAAAGGGCTTTGCTTTTCATTATAATCGTGAAGAATTTATGCAGTTTTCGGCGACTTTCCCTTTTGAGGAAACTCATGATCAGGAAGCGGCGATCAATGCGGTTATTTCCGATATGTGTCAGCCGAAAGCAATGGACCGTTTAGTTTGCGGCGATGTGGGGTTTGGTAAAACCGAAGTGGCGATGCGGGCGGCATTTCTTGCGGTGATGAATCATAAACAGGTGGCCGTATTAGTACCGACCACCTTATTGGCGCAACAACATTATGAAAACTTCCGCGATCGGTTTGCGAATTTGCCGGTGAATGTGGAAATGGTTTCACGTTTCAGAACGGCGAAGGAACAGAAAAAAATTCTCGAAGATTTATCCGCCGGCAAAGTGGATATTCTTATCGGCACGCACAAATTGATTCAATCCGATGTGAAATTTAACGATTTAGGCTTACTGATTATTGATGAAGAACACCGGTTCGGTGTGCGTCAAAAAGAAAAAATTAAACAGCTGCGCGCCAATGTGGATATTTTAACGCTCACCGCTACACCGATTCCGCGTACCCTTAATATGGCGATGAACGGTATTCGTGATTTATCCATTATTTCTACGCCGCCGGCACGTCGTTTGACTATCAAAACCTTTGTGCGACAGGCGGACGATTTGCTTATTCGCGAAGCTATTTTACGTGAAATTTTGCGCGGCGGGCAGGTTTATTATTTGCATAATGATGTGGCAAGTATTGAAAATTGTGCGGAAAAATTGACCGCACTTGTGCCGGAAGCCAGAATTATTATCGGTCACGGGCAAATGCACGAACGGGAATTGGAACGGGTGATGACGGATTTTTATCATCAGCGTTTTAATGTGCTGGTTTGTTCCACCATTATCGAAACGGGAATCGATATCCCTACGGCAAATACCATTATTATTGAGCGCGCGGATCATTTTGGTTTGGCTCAGCTTCATCAGTTACGCGGGCGAGTCGGGCGTTCCCATCATCAGGCCTATGCTTATTTGCTCACACCGCCGCCGAAATTAATGACCAAAGATGCGGTGAAACGTTTAGAAGCTTTAGAAAGTCTGGATAATTTAGGGGCGGGCTTTATTCTTGCCACTCATGACCTGGAAATCCGCGGTGCCGGGGAATTGCTGGGCAGCGAACAAAGCGGACAAATTGAAAGTATCGGTTTTAGTTTGTATATGGAATTGCTTGAAGCTGCAGTGCAAGCGATGAAACAAGGGCGCGAACCTTCGCTTGACGAGCTTACTCAGCAGCAGGTGGAAATTGATTTGCGCATTCCCGCTTTATTACCGGAAGATTATCTTGGTGATGTGAATATGCGCCTTTCTTTCTATAAACGTATTGCGGGGGCGGAGAATAAGCCCGCTCTCGACGAGTTGAAAGTAGAATTAATCGATCGTTTTGGTCTACTGCCGGAAGCGACAAAAAATCTGATGCAGATTACGGAACTGCGTTTAATGGCAAAACAGTTGGATATTATCCGCATAGACGGTTCGCAAAACGGCGGTTTTATTGAATTTTCACCGACTGCCGATATAGATCCGATGAAGTTTATTAATCTCATTAAACAGCAGCCCGCGGTGTTCAAATTTGACGGGCCGACTAAATTCAGATTCAGCTGTGCCTTAGAACAGGCGCAAAAACGATTGGATTTCATTTTTAATTTGCTTCAGAGTTTAATGGATTAAAACGTAACGTTGTTATAGAATGGCAAAGCATTTATCGGGTGCGGTATTTTCCGCATTTTTCACTTGTTCGTAGAAGGAAAATTGAATGTACTTAGAGCAAATTAAAGCTGAATTAAATGAAGCGGCGGATGTATTAGACAAATTCATCAAAGATGAAAACAACATTAAATTAATCCAACAGGCAGCCTTGATTTTAGCGGACAGCTTTAAACAAGGGGGCAAAGTGCTTTCATGCGGTAACGGCGGTTCTCATTGCGATGCCATGCATTTTGCCGAAGAATTAACCGGTCGCTATCGCGAAAACCGCCCGGGCTATCCGGCAATTGCGATTTCCGATGTGAGCCACTTGAGCTGCGTAAGTAATGATTTCGGCTATGATTACGTCTTCTCACGTTATGTGGAAGCGGTGGGTAAAGAAGGCGATGTGTTATTCGGTTTATCAACATCCGGCAATTCAAAAAACGTGTTAAATGCCATTGAAGCGGCAAAAGCAAAAGGCATGAAAGTTATTGCGATGACCGGTAAAGACGGCGGTAAAATGGCGGGGCTTGCGGACGTAGAAATTCGCGTTCCTCATTTCCGTTATGCCGACCGTATTCAGGAAGTGCACATCAAAGTAATCCACATTTTAATGATGCTGATTGAATTTGAAATGGCAAAAGCGGCTTAGCCGTTTAAAAGTGCGGTCGAAAATCCGAAAGTTTTATCCCATATAAGGACGCCGTGCCTGGCATCCGGATCTTATAAGGCTCCCGTAACCGAATTACGGGAGTTTTTTATACGCATAATAAAATGTCGCCGGCCTATGCAAACAGCATAACAATCTCCTTTAATTATTGCATAATTATGCAAAAAATATTAATATTCTTTCAATTTTGCAAAATGTAGAGAATTCATAAAAAAATGACCATTAGTGTTAAAAATTTAAATTTTTTCTATGGTTCGTCGCAGGCGTTATTCGATATAAATTTAACCGCCGAAGACGGTGATACCGTAGTTTTGCTCGGACCGAGCGGGGCGGGGAAAAGTACCTTAATCCGTACCTTTAATCTGCTTGAAGTACCGAAATCCGGCGATTTAACCGTGGCGGACAATCATTTTGATTTGTCGCAAAATACCGATGCTAAAAAAATGCGCCAGCTTCGCCAGGATGTAGGGATGGTGTTTCAACAGTATAATTTGTGGCCGCATTTCACCGTAATGGAGAATCTGATTGAAGCGCCGATGAAAATTCTGGGATTAACGGAATCGGAAGCACAAAAAGAAGCGATGGAGTTATTAACCCGCCTGCGTTTGGAAGAACATGCGCATCGTTTTCCGCTGCAACTGTCCGGCGGGCAACAGCAACGGGTTGCTATCGCCCGTGCGTTAATGATGAAACCGAAAGTGTTGTTATTTGACGAACCGACCGCCGCGCTGGATCCGGAAATTACCGCACAGATTGTTTCGATCATTCAGGAATTACAGGAAACCGGCATTACGCAGGTGATTGTAACCCACGAAGTCGGCGTTGCCCGTAAAGTGGCGACCAAAGTGGTGTATATGGAAAAAGGCCGTATTGTGGAAACGGGCGATGCAAGTTGTTTTGAAGCGCCGCAAACAGAACAATTCAGACAATATTTATCTCACGATTAATCAAGGATCTTATATGAAAAAATTATTATTAGCCGCCGCGCTAGCCGGCACAACTTTCGCCGCCCAAGCCCGGGATATTACTTTTGCGATGGAACCGAGTTATCCTCCTTTTGAATTAACTAATGCGCAAGGCGAAATCATTGGCTTTGACGTGGATGTGGCAAAAGCGATTTGTAAGGAAATCGAAGCGAATTGTAATTTTAAAAGCCAGTCTTTTGATGCGTTAATTCCAAGTTTAAAAGCAAAACGTTTTGATGCGGCAATTTCCGCTATTGATATTACGGAAACACGTGCAAAACAAGTGCTTTTTTCCGATGCTTATTATGACAGTTCCGCGAGTTTTATTGCGGTAAAAGGCAAAGCGGATCTAAACAGCGCTAAAAATATCGGCGTACAAAACGGTACGACATTCCAACAATATACGGTAGCTGAAGCGAAACAATATTCGCCAAAAGCTTACACTTCATTACAAGACGCTATTTTAGATTTAAAAAACGGTCGTATTGATATTATCTTCGGCGATACCGCGGTATTGGCGGATATGTTGGCTAAAGAGCCCGAACTTACTTTTGTGGGCGATAAAGTCACCAATAAAAAATATTTTGGTAACGGTTTAGGTATTGCGGTAAACAAATCTGACAAAGCCTTAGTAGAAAATCTGAATAAAGGTTTAGCCGCAATTAAAGCTAACGGCGAATACCAAAAAATCTATGATAAATGGATGACTGCTAAATAAGCGATTATGTTTTTTGAATATCTTCCTTTAATGAGTACCGCAACCCTAATGACTTTGGGGTTAGCGGTTTGTTCGTTAATAGCGGGTCTGGTTTTAGCCATCTTTTTTGTGGTGCTGGAAACGAACAAATTTGTGTGTGTGCGCAAACCGACCGCTATTTTCGTTACCCTATTACGCGGGTTGCCCGAGATTTTGGTGGTGTTATTGATCTATTTCGGGTCTACCGAATTGGTGGAAAAACTCACCGGCGAGTATATTGAATTCAGTCCGTTTTTATGCGGGGTAATCGCATTGGCGATTATTTTTGCCGCTTACGCCTCACAAACCCTAAGAGGAGCAATTCAGGCGATTCCTTTAGGTCAGTGGGAATCGGGCGCCGCATTAGGATTAAGCCGCGGCTATACCTTTGTGAATATTATTCTGCCGCAGGTGTGGCGCCACGCGTTGCCGGGCTTGAGTAACCAATGGCTTGTGTTATTGAAAGATACGGCATTGGTTTCCTTAATCGGAGTGGACGATTTAATGCGTCAGGCAAGTTTAGTTAACACAAACACCCATCAACCTTTTACCTGGTATAGTTTTGCCGCGCTGCTTTATCTGATTATTACCTTGGTCAGCCAATTTTTCATGCGTAAATTGGAAATGCGTTTTACTCGTTTTGAAAGAGGGGTGAAATAATGTTCCGGGAATATTTTATGGAAATTGCCCGCGGGATTCCGACCAGCCTGTTGTTAACGGCGGTTGCCTTGGCGGTTGCTTTTGTGCTGGCTTTATTTTTAACCTTTTTGTTATCTATGGAAAACAAACCTGTTAAAAGGGTAATTAATATCTTTTTAACCCTGTTTACCGGCACCCCGTTATTGGTACAGTTTTTCCTGATTTACAGCGGCCCCGGTCAGTTCCAATGGATTGTCAACAGCGCTCTGTGGCCATTATTATCTAATGCCTGGTTTTGCGCCATGTTTGCGTTAGCGTTAAACAGTGCGGCCTATTCTACGCAATTATTCCATGGTGCGGTAAAAGCGATTCCGAAAGGTCAATGGGAAAGCTGTGCCGCATTGGGTTTAAGCCGTTTGCAGACGTTGAAGATTCTGATCCCTTATGCCTTAAAACGCGCATTGCCTTCTTACAGCAATGAAATTATTCTAGTATTTAAAGGCACTTCTTTAGCGTCAACCATCACAATTATGGATATTATGGGTTATGCAAGACAGCTTTACGGTACGGAATATGACGCTATTACGATTTATGGTATTGCCGGCGTTATTTATTTGGTTATTACTGGTTTAATGACCTTATTGCTGCGTAAATTAGAGCATAAAGTCCTTGCGTTTGAACGTTTGGAAGTGGAAAAAGCATAAAAATCGGCTAAAACCGACCGCACTTTTGATTTAAACCCTAGAACGATCCGCACTTAAAAAGTCAGGCATTAAGCCGATCGATTAAGGTGCGGATTTTTTATTGGTTTTTCTTATTAAAGAAATAGATTTTTTAATCGGCAAAGCCCCTACTTTTTATAGGATAATTTAAACTCCCGTTTCACTATTTGGAGTTAATTCTATGAAAAAATATTTTTTATCCGCCATAGCGATCGCCGGTTTGGGCTATTTATCAATGGTAGGCTACGCCCACTTTTTTGATAAATCCCAATCGGAAAAACTGTATGCCGCAACGGAGGTTCCGCAACAATTCAAACCGGTTGCCAAAGTGATGTTTGACAACGGTTGTCAATATTGCCATTCGCCGAGTGCCGATATTCCCGGTTACGCGAATTTCCCGATTGCCAAACAGTTAATGGAGCAAGATATTGCCCAAGGTTTGCGCAGTTTCCGTTTGGATCGGATGTTTGAAGGCATGAAGGACCCAAGCAAACTTTCCGAAGCGGATTTGGCTAAATTGGAACAGGTTATTCGTAATGATCAGATGCCTGCGGCGAAATTTTTACATATTCACTGGGGCACTCGTCCCGATGCGGATGAAAAACAAGTCTTGTTAGACTGGATTAAACAACAACGTGAAGCGCATTTCCTACCTCAAAACACCCAGGGTGCGGATGCCGCACGTTTAGTACAACCTATTCCTGATGCGATTGCAACGGATCCTCACAAAGTCGCCTTGGGCGAGAAATTGTATTTTGACGGGCGCTTATCCGCCGACGGTTCGATTCAATGCCATACCTGTCACCAGCTTGAGCAGGCGGGGGTAGATAATTTACCGGTATCCGAAGGGATTGAAGGTAAAAAAGGCGGCATTAACGCACCGACGGTCTTTAATGCGGCATTTAACAAATGGCAATTCTGGGACGGTCGTGCGAAGACATTAGCGGATCAAGCGGGCGGACCGCCCATTAATCCGGTAGAAATGGGTTCAAAAGATTGGGATGAAATTATTGCCCGTCTGGATCAAGACGAGGCATTCAAAAAAGAATTCTTATCGGTTTTCCCGGAACTTTCACAAGCAACCGTCACCGAAGCTATCGGCGAGTTTGAAAAAACATTAATTACGCCGAACAGTGCTTTTGACCGCTATTTGAAAGGTGAACAATCCGCCTTAAACGATCAGCAAAAGCGCGGTTATGAATTATTTAAAAATGCCAAATGCGACACCTGTCATACCGGTACCGCAATGGGCGGACAATCCTTCGAATACATGGGTATTTATGACGATTACTTCAAAGCCCGCGGTACGGATTTAACGGATGCGGATAAAGGACGTTTCGCCGAAACCCAAGATCCTTACGATATGCATCGTTTCAAAGTACCGACTTTGCGTAATGTGGCGTTGACCGCACCTTATATGCACGACGCAACGGCGAAAGACCTGAAAGAAGCGGTTCGCATTATGGGACATTATCAAAGCAATAAAGATTTCTCTGACGCAGAACTCGACGATATCGTTTCTTTCTTAAATTCATTAACTGGTGAATTTAAAGGGAAATTATTAACCAACGAGAAAATGAAATAATTTTTCGAGTGCTTGTGGAAAGTTTAAGCTTTCCACAAGTTTTATATTTAATGTCTTAAACTAAGCCAAATCAATCCCGCCCAACCGACTAAAAAAGCGATGCCGCCAACAGGAGTCAGCCATACAAGAAAATGCGCGCCGCCTAATGCGAGGGCGTATAAGCTGCCGCTAAAGAATAAAATCCCTGCAAACCAGCTAAATCCAATCAGATTCAAAAGCCGGTAACGACAGGCAGGTACATTGGCTTGCGGCATATAAAGAAGTTGGAAACAACCTAAACACAGCAAAGCCAGGGTATGGAAAAATTGATATTTTAAGCCCGTATCGATCCAATTTAAGGCTTGGGGTTCCAGGATTTTAGATAAACCGTGAGCGGCAAATGCGCCGAAAGCAATTGAGAAAAAACCGCTCAATGCGGCCCAAAAAATCAGTTTGTTTTTCATAAAAATATTCCTTATTCGATTGAATTTCATCATAACATGCTTTCAAAATTCCCTCAAAAAGCACCGCACTTTTACGAGATAATCCGCAGTTTCACTCAATTTTAAGCTATAATGACGCATTGTTTTTGCTTTATTTTGAGATTGTTATGGCACAAATTGCACAAAATCCGCTTGTTTTAGTTGACGGTTCGTCTTATTTATACCGTGCGTTTCACGCGTTTCCTCCTCTTACAAATTCCCTCGGTGAGCCGACGGGCGCAATGTTCGGTGTGTTGAATATGCTGAAGAGTCTGATTACTCAGGTACAGCCGAGTCATATTGCGGTGGTTTTTGATGCTAAAGGCAAAACATTCCGGGACGAATTATTTGAGCAATATAAGTCTCACCGACCGCCGATGCCTGATGATTTACGCAAACAAATTCAGCCGTTGCACGATATTATTCGCGCTTTAGGCATTCCTCTGCTTTCTATCGAAGGGGTTGAAGCGGACGATGTCATCGGCACTCTCGCTTTACAGGCGTCAAGTGCGGGCAAAAAAGTGCTGATTTCCACCGGCGATAAAGATATGGCGCAGTTAGTGGATGACAACATTATGCTCATCAATACCATGAATAACACTTTATTAGACAGAGAAGGCGTAATTGAAAAATACGGTATTCCGCCGGAATTAATCATTGATTATTTGGCCTTGATGGGAGATAGCTCCGATAATATTCCAGGTATCAGCGGCGTAGGTGAAAAAACCGCATTAGGCTTATTACAGGGAATCGGCAGCATGGCGGAAATTTATGCCAATTTGGATAAAGTTGCCGATTTGCCTATTCGCGGGGCAAAAAAATTAGGGGAAAAACTGGCGGCGGCGAAAGCCGATGCGGATCTGTCTTATGTGCTGGCGACGATTAAAACGGATGTAGAGCTGGATTTGAACCCGGAACAGCTTATTATCGGTACGGCGAATAAGGATGAATTAATAGAGTATTTTGCCCGTTATGAGTTTAAACGCTGGTTAAACGAAGCCTTGAACGACGAGAGTTCGGTAACGAAACCGCAGGAACAGGCGGTGAAAATTAATAATTATCAGGCAACGCCGGCGCTTGCTAAACAGGAAAGTGCGGTCAAAAATTCGGTAAAAATCGACCGCACTTTGTATGAAACGGTGGACAATCAAGCCAAGCTGCAACAGTGGATTGAGAAAATCCGGCAGGTAAAATTAGTTGCGGTGGATACGGAAACCAACGCTTTGGATCCGATGCTGGCGGAACTGGTCGGCATATCTTTCGCTTTAGAAAACGGCGAGGCTTGTTATATTCCGCTTGCTCATGTTCATCAGGTTGCCGCTCAGGCGGAAAATGCGCAGGGCGATTTATTTGCGGAATCGGAGCAATCGAGTGAAAGTCGCTGGGAACCCGTTGTCGGACAACTGAACAAAGCGGAATGCCTGTCTCAATTAAAACCCTTATTGGAAAACCCGGAAATTAAAAAAATCGGGCAGAATATTAAATACGATTTAACTATTTTTGCCAATAACGGCATTAATATGCAGGGCGTGACCTTTGATACCATGTTGGAATCCTATGTGCTGAACAGTACCGGGCGCCATAATATGGACGATTTAGCGGAACGTTATTTAGGGCATCACACCATTGCTTTTGAAGATATTGCCGGCAAAGGGAAAAACCAACTGACGTTTGATCAAATCGAACTCAAAAAAGCGGCGGAATATGCGGCGGAGGATGCAGATGTGACCATGAAACTGCACCAAACCTTATGGCGGGAAGTCGCTCAAAGTCCGGAATTGGTGAAACTGTATCAAGAAATGGAATTGCCTTTAGTGAGTGTGCTTTCCCGTATCGAGCGTAACGGCGTATTAATCGACAGTCGGGCTTTGCTGGCGCAATCAAAAGAATTTTCGCAAAAACTGACCGCACTTGAGAACAAAGCCCACGAACTGGCGGGGCAACATTTTAATTTGGCGTCTACCAAACAGTTACAGGAGATTTTGTTTGATAAGCTCGGTTTGCCGGTGCTGAAGAAAACGCCGAAAGGGGCGCCTTCAACCAATGAAGAAGTGCTGGAAGAATTGGCTTATGAGCATGAATTGCCGAAATTGCTGGTAGAACACCGCGGTTTAAGCAAGCTGAAATCCACTTACACCGATAAATTGCCGCAAATGGTGAATCGAAAAACAGGGCGTGTGCATACCTCTTATCATCAGGCAGTCACCGCTACCGGCCGGTTATCTTCAAGTGATCCGAATTTGCAGAATATTCCGGTACGTAATGAAGAGGGGCGCCGTATCCGTCAGGCATTTATCGCCCGCAAAGGATTTAAAGTGATAGCTGCGGACTATTCGCAAATCGAATTACGCATTATGGCGCATTTATCGGCGGATAAAGGGTTAACCGCCGCCTTCAGCGAGGGGAAAGATATTCACCGTTCGACAGCGGCGGAAATCTTCGGGCTTGCTCTGGAGAATGTTACCGCCGAACAGCGCCGTAGCGCCAAAGCCATTAATTTCGGCTTAATTTACGGCATGTCTTCGTTTGGTCTGTCCCGTCAGCTCGGTATCGCCCGCGGCGATGCGCAACGTTACATGGATCTTTATTTCCAGCGTTATCCGGGCGTACAGACCTTTATGACCAATATTCGGGAAAAAGCCAAATCGCAGGGGTATGTGGAAACATTATTCGGTCGCCGTTTGTATTTGCCGGACATTCAATCCGCTAACGCCATGCGTCGCAAAGCGGCGGAACGGGTGGCGATTAACGCACCGATGCAGGGAACCGCGGCGGATATTATCAAGCGGGCGATGATCGATATTGATAAAGCCATTACCGATGATCCGGATATTCTCATGATTATGCAGGTACACGATGAATTGGTCTTTGAAGTCAAAGAAGACAAAATCGAGCATTACAGCGCTCTGATTAAATCCTTAATGGAAAATGCCGCACAACTTCATGTTCCGCTGATTGTTGATGTGGGGGTGGGCGATAACTGGGACGAAGCCCATTAATGTTATGGAAACCCAGGCCTTGAACGTGGCGAAGTGGATTTAGCGTTGGTTACGCCTAATATGGCGATGTCGGATTTGCATATCCGTCATTGAAAAATAAATTTTTATATTTTGTAGCATGTTTTCATAAATCATTTAAATTTTATTATACATAAAAATGGTCAAAATTTGACAAATATACCATTTTAATGTAGCATACAGTCTTATTTTGTTGGCTGAATTTTATTATTCAGCTACATTTTGTCTATTGTTTAGCGAATCCCGCTATCTTTTGGTATTACTTTTCTGGTAATTCCGCATCAAAAATCCCCTCTCCGGTAAGGGGCGATAAACAGACCCTGAGTTTCTTTATTTCATTTTTGTTTTTGTAACAAAAGTTTTTGAATGTTTTAAATCATTCCCTGTTCAGCATAAATTTAAAGCGTTCATATTAGGGTATGTTTATAGAAGATAACAGACCTAACAACATGGAGCATTTAATGAGTTTATATCAACAACTTCGTGCTACGAGTACGTTAAAAGCACCTATTTTTATGCCGACGGTAATATTTGTTTTGCTGGTTACCGTTTTTTGTTCAGTTTTTCCCGAGCAGGCTCAAATTACGTTAAATACGGTAAAGCAAAGTATTTTTACGCATTTTAGTTGGTTTTATATTTTAGCCGGATCGATTTTCTTTCTTTTCCTTATTTTCTTGTGTGGTAGCCGTTTGGGAGATATTCGTTTAGGTGCGGACAACGATGAACCCGAATTTTCCTTTACCTCATGGATCGCTATGCTATTTGCGGCGGGAATGGGGATCGGGTTGATGTACTTCGGGGTTGCCGAACCGGTGTTGCATTATGTAAAACCGGTACAGGAAAATTTAACGGAAGCGGAACGCATGAAAGAAGCTATGATGACAACTTTTTATCATTGGGGAATCCATGCTTGGGCAATTTATGCGGTTATTGCGTTGGCATTAGCTTATTTTGGTTTCCGCTATAAACTGCCGTTAACGGTACGTTCCGGTTTTTATCCTTTATTAAAAAATAATCTTTCCGGCTTTTGGGGGCATTTAATCGACATTGTGGCTCTGTGCAGCACGATTTTCGGTTTAACCACCACCTTAGGTTATGGGGCGATGCAGGTGAATGCGGGCTTTAATAATTTAGGTTTAATTGATAGCAATAGTTTTGTCGTATTGGCGGTAATTATGATTGTTTCCATGATGTTAGCCGTGATTTCCGCCATTTCAGGTGTCGGTAAAGGAGTAAAGATCCTAAGTGAAACAAATTTGGTATTAGGCGGATTACTGCTTATTTTCGTGATTATAGCAGGCCCGACTTTGTGGTTATTCTCCGGTTTAACGGAGAACCTGGGTTATTACTTCAGTTCATTGCTTGAGCTAAGTTTCCGCACATTCGCTTATGAGCCCGAACATCAATCCTGGTTAAGTGGCTGGACAATTCTATATTGGTCCTGGTGGGCTTCCTGGGCGCCTTTTGTAGGCATGTTTATTGCAAAAATTTCTAAAGGCCGTACCATCCGCGAATTTATTTTAGGCGTATTGTTCGTACCTTCGTTATTTAATATTTTGTGGATGACAAGTTTCGGCGGTTCGGCGATCTGGATCGATCAGCAAACTCACGGTGCGCTGGCTGCAATCAGCGATAATACCGAGGCGTTGTTATTCGGTTTTTTTGATCAGTTACCTTTCGGTCAAATTGCTTCGGTTATCGCACTATTAGTGATTTCTATTTTCTTTATTACCTCGGCGGATTCCGGCATTTTTGTGTTAAACAATATGGCATCGCAAGGCAGCGGAAAAGCGCCGAAGTGGCAAAGCGTTTTTTGGGGCGCGCTGCTTGCGGTACTCGGACTTTCCCTGCTGTATTCCGGCGGGCTGGCTTCCTTGCAGTCTATGACCTTAATTATTGCGCTGCCTTTTATGGCGATTATGCTGGTGCTCTGCTTCGGTTTGTGGAAAGGATTGATGGTTGATACCCAATATTCCAGTAAAAAATTTACTCAAGGTAGTGTGTTATGGACCGGTGAAAACTGGAAAGAACGACTGGAAAAAATTGTGAACCCGACGGATCGCAAAGACATCCGGCGTTTTCTGAATCAAATCGCTCGTCCTGCCTTTAATGATTTGGTGAAAGAATTTTTGGAACACGGCTTAAACGCACAAATGAATTTTATCGACGGTAAAAATCCTAAAATTGAGTTTGAAGTCGTTAATGAAAATTTGCGTAATTTCTTATACGGAATCCGTTTACAATCCCGTCAATTATCGGATTTAGTGGTGGATGATGATAATTTACCGAATCTGGAAGAAAGTAAAATTTATGAGCCGATTACCTATTTCTTCGACGGTCGCGAAGGTTATGACGTACAGTACATGACGCAAGAGGAACTCATCGTGGACGTATTGAAACAATACGAACGGTTTATGAATCTGGCCATGGATAAAAGCCATAATTTAATGACGGCGGATGTAGAAAATATGGCCGAATAGCAAACTTCCCTTAATAAAAAGTGCGGTGAAAATTTGGAGATTTTTCACCGCACTTTTAATGAAGAGAGGATTTGCCTAGATAATTCTTGAAAATTGCTGTCTTTTTGCCAGTTGTCTCGAATAGGTGTCAAAACACATACAAATGTTACGAATCAGCAGGCGGCCGCGGGCGGAGACCTGAATCGCCGTATTCGTGATTTCCACCAGTCCGTCTTCGGCAAGGGGCGCCAGTAAGGCTAAATCTTCGGTAAAATGTGTTTTGAAATCAATATTATATTGTTTCTCGATTAACTCGTAATTAAGTTTAAAATTACAGATCAACTGTTTGATTACATCACGGCGCAGGCAGTCTTCCTTGCTTAACACTAAGCCTTTGTGCAAGGCAATACCGGTTGCATCCACATCCGCATAATAGCGTTTCAACTCTTTTTGGTTTTGGGCGTAAGTATCACCTAACAGGCTGATTGCGGAAACGCCGAGACCTAATAAATCGCATTCTTCCTGTGTGGTGTAACCCTGGAAGTTACGGTGCAATATGCCGTTTTGTTGAGCAATCGCCAGTTCGTCATCCGGTTTGGCAAAATGATCCATACCGATAAACTTATAACCCGCCGCACCTAAGGTTTCGATAGTTTTTTGTAAAATCGTCAACTTGGTTTCCGGCGCCGGCAGCATATGATCTTTAATTTTTGCCTGTCCGGCAAAGCGGCTGGGTAGATGGGCGTAATTGAACACGCTCAAGCGATCGGGGTTTAACTCGATTACCTTTTGCAGGGTGAACATAAAACTTTCCACATTTTGCAACGGTAGACCGTAAATAAGATCCAGATTGGTGGACCGGAAACCCAGTTCACGGGCATGTACCAGCAAGGCTTTAATGAATTCTTCGTCCTGTTCTCGGTTCACCGCTTTTTGTACGTCTTTATTGAAATCCTGTACGCCCATACTGATGCGGTTAAAACCTATTTTACGCAGGTGGTCTAGCATGCTGAGCTCGATTTCACGGGGATCCATCTCAATACTGATTTCAGCACTATCGGCAATGCTGAAATGATTGCGCAGCATGGTCATTAATCGCGCGGATTGCGCTTCGGACAGATAAGTCGGCGTGCCGCCGCCCCAGTGAATTTGGGTAACGCTGCGGGTTTTAAATAATTCGGCGCGGTGTTTGATTTCCTGTTCAAGATAATCAAGATAAATATCCGCTTTATGCTGGTGGCGGGTAATCACTTTATTACAACCGCAGAAATAGCAAAGTTTATGGCAAAACGGAATATGCACATAAAGGGAAAGCGGACGGCCCGGATAACGTGCCGCTGCGGCTTTAAAATCTTCATCGGTGTAGTTCTCGTTGAATTCGAGCGCCGTCGGATAGGACGTATAACGGGGACCTGATTGATTGTATTTTTGAATCAGCGCCAAATCCCAAATAATGTCAGACATAAAATGTTTCCCCACAAAACAATATGTTACTGTTTGATTTTTTGATAGCTTGCAATGTCAGCCAAAAGCTGTTCAAGCTCAGATTTGATTTTTTCTTCCAATTCCGCTTCGGCGGTTTCACGGGCCAGATCGAGTTTCATACGCTCATTGCGTTTAAGTGCGCGACGAGAATCGTGAGTCGGCATATCTTTTACCGTTTGGTAAAGCCGGTGCATGGAATGATAGGCATCAATCTCTTTTTGTCCTAAGGGCTCGAGTAGCATTTTTAACCGGATCACGCCCTCGGAATGGTTGCATTCGCCGCTTTGCATGGCTTTGGCGATAATTGTAATGCTTTCGTGCAGGCGCGCGATTCTGGCTTGACGGGCCTGCGCAAAACGGCGTTTTTGCTTGTGCAGTTCACGGAAAATATAAATGCTGTAACCCGCCATTGCGACAATAATAATGATGGCGAGAATGGAAAGAATATAAGTCCAGGTCATAAAAATAATGAATTATTTAAATTGGTTAATATCGATTTTCTCAAAGGTACGCAGCAAGTCGTCTTCGCTTTCTTCTTCGTCTTCAATACCCAGTTCGTCCATTAATTGAGCAATGCGATCCAGGCATTCATCCACGAATTTTTGATCTTCTGCGCTGATTGTTTTGCCTTCGTCCAACGCATCCAATAATTGATTAAGGCATTCATTGTTTTCCAATTGCTCTAATTCAAGCATCGGATCCAATTTTTTCACTTTTTCTTCCGCAGGCTGAACCTGAACCGGTTGGATAAATTGACCTTTTTCCGGGTTATTGACGAATTCCACCACTAAAGGCACTTTTTTGCGGCTGCCTAAGCGCGGATCCCGTTTTTCCTGCATTTGTTGGTTGTTATGCTGTTCGGACCGGCTGTGACGGGAACCTGAAGTTAACCCTTTGTGTTTTTTCTTTTTTTTATCTTCACGGGCTTTCGCATCCAATTCATAACGCGTGAGTTTTTTGCTCGGACGGGCATAACTTGCCGGTGAGATTTGACTTTTATCCGATTTGCGCTGCGGCATCACATCAACGATGTTGCGGCTTTTCTTTTGACGAGACATAATACTCCTTACATTCCTAAACGATTAAGGGCGGATTGTATCATTTTAGCGGGATTATCTCACTATTTCTTTGCAATTTACCTCTATCCGGTTAGCGGAAATTTTATCCCGGCGAAAATAAAATTTGTGCTTTTTCGACCGCACTTTTGCCTTAGAAATCCGCCAGGCGGAAAAAGGTCATTTCTTCGCCGCTAATTGGATGTTTGATGGTGAGGCTTTCCGCATGCAGGCATAAACGTGGCGCCATGGTTTTCGCCTGCGGATGCGCATAAAATTTGTCCCCTAAAATAGGATGACCGAGCGCCAGCATATGCAAACGCAATTGGTGCGAACGTCCGGTAATCGGCGTGAGTTTGACCCGGGTGGTATTGTTGGGCAGACGTTGTAAAACTTCGTATTTTGTGACCGCACTTTTCCCCCGTTCGAAACAAATCGTTTGCCGCGGGCGGTTTTCCCAGTCGCAAACCAAAGGGAGATTTACCTCGCCCGAATCCTGCTCCAAATGCCCCCAGACTAAGGCTTCGTAGTATTTCTTGGTTTCGCGCTCACGAAACTGACGTTTTAGTTCGCTGTCCGCCGCTTTGCTCATGGCGAATAACAAAATTCCGCTGGTTGCCATATCCAGGCGGTGTGCAGGTTCGCAGAATCCGTATTTATCTTTTACCCGAGACATTGCACTGTCGTAATATCGGGGCTGATTTCCCGGTACCGAAAGCAAGCCGCTCGGCTTATTGACCACTAAAATATGATTATCATGATAAACAATATCAAGCCAGGGCTCTGTCGGTGGGTTATATTCAATTAATGCCATGAAATTCTCTTATAGGGTGGAAAATAAAGAAAACGGGGATTATACAAAACTTTGTCGATTTTGACCGCACTTTTTATTGATAAACCGGCGGGCATCAGAACCATGCCCGCCTTGAATTACGAGTGAATAAGAATCAGCAGAAATGCATAATCATTTTGGTGAGTAAGTCACGGGTCGGCTCGATAAACTCGGCAGATAAAAATTCGTCCGGTTGGTGTGCCTGTTCGATAGAACCCGGGCCCAGCACTAAGGTCGGGCAGAGTTCCTGAATAAAAGGCGCTTCAGTGCAATAATTTACCACCTCGCATTTTTCACCCAGTAATTTTTCCACAACCTGCACGACTTGCGCGCTATGTTCGCATTCGTAACCGGGCGTAGGTTCATGCAAAGCTTCGATAGAAATACGATCGCCCCATTTTTCAAACATAGGCGCCAATTTTTGTTGCAGCATTTCGTCTAAATCTTCCAAACGCATTTTCGGCAACGGGCGAATGTCAAAATGCAGTTCGCAACAGCCGCAGATTCGATTTACCGCATCACCGCCGTGAATCGCTCCGAAGTTCATGGTCGGGTAAGGAATTTCAAAGGCGTCGTGGTGATATTTATCCCGTAATTCATTGCGCATTTGCATCAGATAGCCGGTTGCCTCGTGCATCAGTTCGATAGCGTTAATGCCTTTTGCCGGGTCGCTTGAATGCCCGCTTTTGCCGATGATACGAACCGCTTTTCCCACATGTCCTTTATGTGCCCGTACGGCGCGAAGTGAAGTCGGTTCGCCGATTAGGGCGCAATCCGGGCGGATGTGCGTGTGTCGGATAAAGGTACGGGTGCCGAGCATGGTGGTTTCCTCATCCGCCGTTGCCAGAATGCGTAAAGGTTTAGTCAGTTTGGTTAAATCGATTTGGCGGACGGCGTCAATAACAAAGGCAAAAAAGCCTTTCATATCCGCCGTGCCTAAACCGAAAAATTTACCGTCACGTTCCGTCAGTTTAAAAGGGTTGGTGGTCCATAATTCTTCGTTGCAAGGTACGGTATCCGTGTGACCCGCTAATAATAAGCCGCCTTCGCCTTCGCCGTAGGTCGCCAATAAATTGTATTTGGCGCGGCTGTTTTCTACCGGAATAATTTCCGTTTTAAAACCGAGCGTCGCCAGCCAATCGGCTAATAACTCAATTAACGCTTTGTTTGATTGGTCAAATTCGGGTTCAAGGGCGCTGATGGTCGGAAGGGCGATCAACTGTGAATACATATCGAGAAATTTAGGCAGTCGTTTCATGGCGGTAGTCCAAATAGTTGTTGATTTTTAAATAATTATGCAGAATAATAGCATAATTAATCATTAATAAGAATTTTAAATCTATTATACGAGATAAATTATGGCACAAAAAGCAATCGTTATCGGTGCAAGCGGATATACCGGTGCGGAGTTGGCGAGAATCCTGACTCATCACCCCGAATTCGAACTTGCTGGTTTATATGTTTCAACCAATAGTGCGGATGCAAACAAATCTATTTCTACACTCTATCCTCAACTCAAAACTATCTGCGATTTACCTCTGCAACCTCTGCCGGAAGATTTAACGGAAATCGCACAAAACGCCGATTTGGCTTTTTTCGGTACGGCACATGAAGTGAGCGCGAATTTAGCGCCGGTTTTTCTGCAAAATAACTGTAAAGTTTTTGATCTTTCGGGGGCATATCGGGTAAACAGCGAATCTTTTTATCAGGAATTTTACGGTTTTGAACACAAACATCCCGAATTGTTAAAACAAGCGGTATATGGTTTGGCGGAATGGAATGCGGATAAGATCAAAACTACGGATTTAGTTGCTGTTGCCGGTTGCTATCCGACGGTTTCTCAGCTAAGTTTAAAACCTTTAATTGAGGAAGGTTTACTGGATGTTAACCAATTGCCGGTGATTAATGCGGTGAGCGGTGTGAGCGGGGCCGGGCGAAAAGCTTCGCTGACCAGCAGTTTCTGCGAAGTAAGTTTAAACGCCTATGGTGTGTTTAACCATCGCCATCAACCGGAAATCGCCACTCATTTGGGTACGGATGTTATTTTTACTCCGCATTTAGGCAATTTTAAACGCGGTATTTTGGCGACTATCACCGCTAAGTTGAAAGCGGGTGTAAGCGATGAACAGATCAAGCGGGCTTATGCAAAATATTATGCGAATAAACCGTTGGTTCGTGTGTATGAGCAGGGTTTGCCAAGTATTAAGGCGGTAGAATTCAGCCCGTATTGCGATATCGGTTTTGCCACTAAAAATAACCATATTATTATTGTGGGCGCGGAAGATAATTTATTAAAAGGCGCGGCGGCTCAAGCAGTACAATGCGCTAACATTCGTTATGGCTACAATGAAGTTTTAGGATTAATTTAAAATGAAACCCTTAGTAATTAAACTTGGCGGCGTATTATTAGACACACCCGCCGCCATGGAAAATTTATTTACCGCGTTGGCGGATTATCAACAGAATTTTGCCCGCCCTTTATTAATTGTACACGGCGGCGGCTGTCTGGTTGATGATTTAATGAAGCGTTTAAATCTTCCCGTGCAAAAGAAAAACGGATTACGGGTGACGCCGGCGGATCAAATCGACATTATTGTGGGCGCGTTAGCCGGTATTGCGAATAAAACTTTAGTGGCGCAGGCGGCAAAATTCAAATTAAATCCGGTCGGCTTGTGCTTAGCCGACGGTAATTTGACCCAAGCCACACAATTTGATCCCGAATTGGGGCATGTGGCGATGGTGGTGGCGAAAAATCCCGCTTTGTTAAATAATTTGTTAGGTGACGCTTTTTTACCTATTATTAGTTCTATCGCCGTTGATGATAACGGTTTATTAATGAATGTAAATGCCGATCAGGCGGCAACGGCAATTGCGGCGTTAATCAACGCGGATTTGGTGATGTTGTCCGATGTGGACGGCGTGCTGGATGCAAATAAACAACGCTTAACGGAACTGAATTCGGCACAAATTGAGCAATTAATCGAAGATAAAGTGATTACCGACGGTATGATCGTTAAAGTAAATGCCGCATTGGATGCCGCCAAGATTTTAAATTGCGGCGTGGATATTGCAAACTGGAAATATCCTGAAAAATTAACCGCACTTTTTGCCGGTGAAATTATCGGCACCAGAATTAATCCGTAACGGAAATTGCAAAGGTACATTACGTACCTTAATAACGAATTCAGGGGCGTAGGCGATACGCCCCTACAAAATTAAAAGGAATATAAATATGGCACTTTGGGGTGGACGTTTTACACAAGCGGCGGATCAGCGTTTTAAAGATTTTAACGATTCGTTGCGTTTTGATTACCGTCTTGCGGAACAGGATATCGAAGGTTCGGTAGGCTGGTCAAAAGCTTTAGTTAGCGTAGGCGTGTTAACTACGGACGAACAACAACAATTGGAACGGGCTTTAAACGAACTGTTAATTGAAGTACGTTCGAATCCGCAGGCAATTTTGCAGGATGATGCGGAAGATATCCACAGCTGGGTTGAAAGTAAGCTTATCGACAAAGTGGGCAATCTCGGCAAAAAATTGCATACGGGTCGTAGCCGTAACGACCAAGTGGCGCTTGATATTAAAATGTGGTGTAAAGCGCAGGTAACCGAATTGCAATATGCCGTACGTGATTTACAGGCAAAATTAGTGGAAACCGCCGAGAACAATCAACATGCGGTAATGCCCGGTTATACTCACTTGCAACGAGCACAACCTATTAGTTTTGCCCATTGGTGTATGGCTTATGTGGAAATGTTAGAGCGTGACTATTCCCGCCTTGCCGATGCTTATAATCGCATGGATTCATGCCCGTTAGGCAGCGGTGCGTTAGCGGGAACGGCGTACCCGGTAGATCGCGAACAATTAGCCAAAGACTTAGGCTTTGCTTTTGCCACCCGGAACAGCTTAGACAGCGTATCAGATCGGGACCATATCATCGAATTGCTTTCTACCGCTTCACTAAGTATGGTTCATCTTTCCCGTTTTGCCGAAGATATGATTATCTTCAATAGCGGTGAGGCGGATTTTGTTGAATTATCCGATCGCGTTACTTCCGGTTCGTCTTTAATGCCGCAAAAGAAAAACCCTGACGCCTGCGAATTAATTAGAGGCAAAGCCGGTCGGGTTATCGGCTCGCTAACAGGTATGATGGTTACCGTGAAAGGTTTGCCGCTTGCCTATAACAAAGATATGCAGGAAGATAAAGAAGGCATTTTCGATGCGTTAGACACATGGCACGACTGCTTAACCATGGCGGCATTTGTGCTGGAAGATATTCGCGTTAATGTTGAGCGCACTCGCGAAGCCGCTCTGAAAGGTTATTCCAATGCAACGGAACTGGCCGATTACCTGGTGGCAAAAGGCGTACCGTTCCGTGATTCTCACCATATTGTAGGAGAAACCGTCGTTTATGCCATTAAAGTTCACAAAGGGCTGGAAGACCTGAGTATTGAAGAATTCCGCCAATTCAGTGATGTGGTAGGCGAAGACGTTTACCCGATTCTTTCCTTGCAATCGTGCCTGGATAAACGAAGCGCAAAAGGCGGCGTCTCACCGTTACGCGTAGCGGAAGCCATTGCGGACGCAAAAGCGCGCATTGCAGCAAAGAAATAATTGAATTATAAAAACAGATTGTAAGGACGCCAAGTTTGGCGTCTTTATTTTTATTGCATAAGGTTCCCAATCTATAATTCCGCATGCATTATAAAATTAACCGAATTTTGACCGCACTTTGCTATAAATCGCCAAAGCAGAGCTGTAACGCCGTGATTGCTACTAAAGACGCGGTTTCCGTGCGTAATACCCGTTTACCCAATAATACTTCGGTAAACCCCTGCCGTTCCGTTTGGGCGATTTCCTGCGGAGACAGCCCGCCTTCCGAGCCGATTAATAAACGTACCCCCTCGGCGGGAATGTCAGGCAGTGTTTGAATGGAATATTTAGCGCGCGGATGTAAATTCAATTTCAGCATACCGTCTTGTTCTGCGCACCAATCCTGCAATTTCATCATAGGCCGGATTTCCGGCACTATATTGCGCCCGCATTGTTCACAGGCGGCAACGGCAATTTTTTGCCATTGTTGGATTTTTTTATCCATTCGCTCTGCATCCAGCTTTACCCCGCAACGTTCCGACCACAAAGGCGTTATCACGTTCACACCCAATTCGACGGATTTTTGAACGGTAAATTCCATGCGTTCGCCGCGAGAAATTACCTGCCCCAAATGGATTTTCAGATGGCTTTCTCGGTCGTCTAATTGACAATCCCGGATTTCCGCCGTGACGGATTTTTTATCCGCCTGAAGAATAACCGCAGTATAAACATGATTACTGCCGTCGAATAATTCAAGTCGTTCGCCCGCCTGCATTCTCAACACGCGCCCTACATGATTCGCCGCCTCGTCAGTTAAACGACAGGTCTTAATATTCGTTAAAGAATCCGGATGATAAATTCTGGGAATTCGCATAATTTCTCATTAGTAAAAAAGCAATGGCTTATCATAACAGAAATAAAAAGAAAGTTCTGTATTCGTAGTTCCGTGAATCCTCAATAACCTGCTTGAATATTTGTGTTTAATATAGATTCTAATGATTAAAATAAATAAAAGTGCGGTAGAATATCTGATAGAATATGTCAGTTTTCCGGCAAGCTTGATTTACTGTGTAAGCGTTCTCGGAATATCCATAAATCCTAGTGTTAATAAAAGGGAGAAAAGGCTATAGAAAACCTGCAGCGGGGTTTTGTGTTACACCGCAAACCTTATAGCGAAACCAGTCTGTTAGTGGATCTGTTCACAGAAGAAAGCGGACGATTAACCGTTCTTGCAAAAGGGGCAAGGGCTAAGCGCTCCGCATTAAAATCTGTTTTGCAGCCTTTTACTCCGTTATTGTTGCGCTGGACCGGTAAAAGCAGCCTTAAAATCTTAACGAAAGCAGAACCCGCCGCTATCGCCTTGCCTCTCCAACAAACGGCGCTATTCAGCGGCTTTTATGTGAACGAATTAATTACCCGAGTGATTGAGCCGGAAACGCCGAATCCGCAATTATTCCAGGATTATTTGCATTGTTTGACGAGCCTTGCGGTATCGCAGAATTTTGTCGAACCCGCTTTACGGGAATTTGAATTTAAACTTCTGAATATTTTGGGATACGGCGTGGATTTTCTCCATTGCGCCGGTTCCGGCGAGCCGGTAGATGAAAATATGACTTACCGCTACCGTGAGGAAAAAGGCTTTATCGCCTCCTTAATTAAGGATAATTTAACTTTTTTCGGACGGGAACTTATCGCTTTCGAACGGCAGGATTTCAGCGAAAAATCCGTATTGCAGGCGGCAAAACGCTTTACCCGGGTTGCCTTAAAGCCTTATTTAGGCAATAAGCCGTTGAAAAGCCGCGAACTTTTTACTCAGACTATTTTACATTTGAAATAATTTGCCATGGTTTTACTTTATACACCTCCCCAAAAAATAAATAAGCTCCAACGAGAAATGGAGGTAGAGATCCTCGATCTTGATTATCAAGGATTAGGCGTGGCAAAAATTCAAGGAAAAACCTGGTTTGTTGAAAACGCGTTACCGGGCGAGAAAGTTCGGATTAAAATTAAAGAAGAAAAACGCCAGTTCGGTCTGGCAACAACTAAAAAGATCCTTGAGGCGAGTGCGCAACGGCAAACGCCGAAATGTCAGTATGCGTCTCGATGCGGCGGTTGCCAAAATCAGCATATTCCCGTCGAAATGCAACGGGAAGCAAAACAAAAAGCCTTATTCCGACGGTTATTGAAACTGCAACCGGAAGGCATTGAATTTATGCCGATGATAGTTGGTGAAGCTTTTGGTTATCGCCGCCGCGTGCGCCTTAGTATGTTATTTGACGGAAAATTGAAACGATTAGAAATCGGCTTTCGGCAAAAAAATTCCGCCCAAATCGTTCATATTGAGCAATGTGAGGTGATTGAGCCTGCGTTAAATAAAATTCTGTCAAAACTGACCGCACTTTTATCCCGTTTTTCTCAACCGAAAAATCTTGGGCATATTGAATTGGTCGCAGCGGATAACGGCGTTGCCATGTTGTTGCGTTACAGTGGAAAATTGACGGAAAACGACCGCACTTTACTGTTGGATTTTGCCGTTCGGGAAGAGCTAATGCTTTTTTTACAGGATGATGAAAAAACAGAACAAATTTACGGACAACCGCCTTTCTATCAATTAGCGGATAACCTGCAATTACAATTTGATATCCGGGATTTTATTCAGGTCAACAGCCTATTGAATCAGCGGATGATCACCGCAGCGCTGGATTGGCTGGACGTACAAAAACAGGATCATGTGTTAGATCTGTTTTGCGGTATGGGAAATTTCACATTGCCGTTAAGTCGACGAGTAAAAAGTGCGGTCGGAATTGAAGGAATTTCGGCGATGGTGGAAAAAGCCAAAGCAAATGCCGAACGAAATCAATGTCAAAATGTCCAATTTTATCGTGCTGATTTAGATCAGAATTTTGCAGATGAAGTCTGGGCGACAGAGCCATTTAATAAAATTTTACTGGATCCGCCTCGAACCGGTGCCGCATTTGCGCTGAATGCACTTTGCCGGTTAAAGGCGGAAAAAATTCTTTACGTATCTTGTAATCCTGCGACTTTGGTGCGAGATGCGGAGATTCTATTAAACTCGGATTATCGGGTTAAAAAAGTCGCAATGATTGATATGTTCCCCCACACGGGACATTTGGAAAGCATTACACTTTTCGAAAAACAAAGTTAGTAAGGAAAAATTATGGTTGCGGTGCGTGTTTCTCATTTATTGAATCCCAAAGACTTTATTATTGAAGACTGGTGCGCCGGTTTGGGATTAACGCCGGATGTGGAAAAAAATATTGTGCGTGCTTGGTATTACGCCCAGGAAAAAGCGCAACAACTTTTCCAGAACAGCCATTGGTATTTGCGTGACGGTGTGGAAATGGTCGAAATTCTGCACGGTTTAAATATGGATGCGGACAGCTTGCTAACCGCTATGCTATTTCCGATTGTGAATGCGAAAATCGTGAATCAGGAACAAATTAAAGAAGATTTCGGTCCCCATATCTGGAAATTGCTTAAAGGTGTGATTGAAATGAATAATATTCGTCAATTAAACACCACTGACTCCAACGCCCAGGTGGATAACATACGCAGAATGTTATTGGCTATGGTTGATGATTTCCGTTGTGTGATTATCAAACTTGCGGAGCGCATCACTTATCTGCGGGATGCGGAAAAACGCTATTCCAAACAGGATAAAGTTGCCGCCGCTAAAGAATGTTCCAATATTTATGCGCCTTTAGCCAATCGGTTGGGTATAGGCCAGCTTAAATGGGAACTGGAAGATTATTGTTTCCGCAACCTGCAACCGGAACAATATCGTATTATCGCAATCAAGCTCAATGAACGTCGCCTGGATCGCGAACAATATATCGCTGATTTTGTGCAACGGGTATCGCAATATCTGGATGAATCCGTTACCGGTGCCGAAATATACGGGCGTCCGAAACATATTTATAGTATCTGGCGTAAAATGCAGAAAAAACATTTGGATTTCAGTCAGTTATATGATATTCGTGCGGTTCGGATCATTGTGCCGGCGCTACAGGATTGCTATACCGCACTTGGTATCGTGCATACCCATTTCAAACATTTACCTGATCAATTTGACGATTATATCGCAAATCCGAAGCCTAACGGTTATCAGTCCATTCATACCGTGGTGTTGGGTGAAGGCGACAAACCTATTGAAGTACAAATTCGTACCAAAAAAATGCACGATGACGCGGAACTCGGTGTTGCCGCGCACTGGAAATATAAAGAAGGAAATACGGGCTCGCTTTCCGCTTACGAAGAAAAAATCATTTGGTTGCGTAAACTCCTTGCCTGGCAGCATGATATCAGTAACTCCGGTGAAGTCGTGCCGGAATTACGCACCCAAGTGTTTGATGATCGGGTTTACGTATTTACGCCAAAAGGCGAAGTGGTGGATTTACCGGCGGGTTCTACGCCTCTTGACTTTGCTTACGCTATTCACAGCGATGTGGGGCATCGCTGTATCGGCGCGAAAGTCGGCGGTCGGATTGTACCTTTTACCTATCAGCTGCAGATGGGCGATCAGATCGATATTATTACGCAGAAAAATCCGAATCCGAGCCGCGACTGGTTGAATCCGAGCTTAGGTTTTACCCATACGGCTAAGGCACGTTCTAAAATTCAAGCCTGGTTTAAAAAACTGGATCGTGAGAAAAATATTCCTATCGGTAAAGAGCAGTTGGAAAACGAACTTAACCGATTAGCCATTACGTTAAAACAAGTGGAACCTATTGCACTGCCTCGTTATAACTTAAAAAGTATTGATGATTTGTACTCAGGCATCGGTAGCGGCGATATCCGGTTAAATCATTTAATTAATTTCTTACAGGCAAAATTAATTAAACCGACGGCTCAGGAAGCTGATGAAGAAGTATTGCGACAAGTCACTAAAACGGCAAATAGCGCAGCAAACCAGCAAAAAAATGAAAAAAATAAAGGTTATGTTATTGTCGAAGGCGTGGGTAACCTTATGCATCATATTGCGCGCTGTTGCCAACCGATTCCGGGTGATGATATCGAAGGCTATATCACGCTTGGTCGGGGTATTTCAATCCATCGTACGGATTGCGAACAACTTGCCGAATTAAAAGCGGCACATCCGGAACGAGTGGTGGAATCCATTTGGGGCGAGAATTATAATTCGGCTTCCGGTTTCAACCTTAGCATCCGGGTTATTGCTAATGATCGTAACGGATTATTACGCGATATTACAACCGTGCTGGCAAATGATAAAATTTCGGTAGCAAACGTTACTACAAGGTTGGATTCGAAACGGCAATTAGCAACAATGGATTTAGAAATTCAGCTCAAAAATGTACAGATTTTAGGCAAGGTTATCACCCGTTTAACAAAATTAGATGATGTAATTGAAGTGAAACGATTATAATTAACCCACTACATAACAAAAAGTGCGGTCAATTTTCCGCGCTTTTTGTTTGGATTTTATTTATGGAAAAGACAACAGGACTTACGCATTTTATTAAATCTGCCGGTTATTCTATTCAAGGCTTAAAAAGTGCGATTAAATACGAAGCCGCATTTCGCCACGAATTAGCCGCCGGGCTTATTTTAATTCCCGCAGCGCTTTATTTGGCTAACGATAAATTTGAAATGGCGCTGATGATTGGCAGCTATTTAATCGTATTAGTTACCGAATTATTAAACAGCGCATTAGAAGCGGTTGTGGATCGCATTGGCAGCGAACGTCACGAATTATCGGGCAGAGCCAAAGACCAGGGCTCCGCCGCCGTTTTTGTGGCTATTGCCAACTGTGTTATGATTTGGTTGATTCTGCTGATTTTTTAGCCGTTAAGTTCAAAATCACCGCATAAAATAAAATCACCGGGAAAAAGTAAAAAATATTGCCCGAGTTATGGCTGAAAAATCCTTGGCTGAAGCAATAAAACATCACGGAAATCACGTGAACCATACCGAATATGGCAACCACTTTCACTTCCAACCGGTCAGATAAATTCTTCCGGAAAAACCGCATTGGTACTAAAAATACGGCAAGTAAGGCGATAAATCCGAGAACACCCCGTTTAGAAAAATCATCTAAATATTGGTTATGGGCATGGGTAAATTGTGAGGCATATTTGCTGATAATGCCTTGTTTCTGGTGTTCCTTCCGCATTTGGTTAACGCCTTCAATTCCCCAACCGAAAACGGGTTTTTCTTTAATCATAAGGAACGCACTTTTCCACATTTCAAAACGTGCCCCGACGGAAGTCGAATCGGAACCTTTTTTATTGTCGACATAGCTTGTTATATCGTGTTGCGCCGCATTAATTCTCTTCATAATTTTTGTATTGGGAATGGATACCGCAACGCCAACAGCCACAACAAGAATTGAAATAACGGAAACAAAAAAGGTTCTAGACAGATATTTTCTATACGCCCAGAAAATAAAACACAGCACGAAAGGTACACCTATCCAACCGCCCCGGGCGGTGGACAGGATACTGCCCAGCATACCGGATAATGTAGCGAGCAAACAGAACAACATCCATTTTTTCTGTTGTTTAATAAAGAAATAAATACAACAAACCAATGAAAACATGCCCAGCGACATAGCAATATCGCCGCCTTGAATATGCATAATACGCGGGGCATACGCCATTTGAGAATGCAGATAAAAACGGTCGATTAATGCGGTAATTCCCGCAATCATACTACCCATCGGAATCGCATAAATAAGGGTAGAAAATTTAATCGGGAAACGGCTAAAGAGAAGCAATAAGGTAAGTAAAAAAACAATTTTTACAGGGCTGTCCAATTCTTTTAAACGTCCCTGATGAATCAATAAAGACAGCACAAATAACGAAAAATACAGCCCGTAACTGTATATCAGCCATTTTTCATCCGGTGATATTTGCCATTTTCGCTTTTTGATTAAATCATAAATAAGGTAGCCCAGCCCTACAAGAGCAAGAAGAATAGGGGAAATGCTATATCCGCTACGTACTGACAAACAGATAATAAAGAACAGCCCTACAACTCCATTTATTAAAAATCCTTTATTTAGTTTTAACATACGATTCCCTATAGCTAAAAAATTTAAAAAAAAGACCGCGCTTTCAAAGTGCGGTCTTATTCTAGCTTATTTTATAAGGAATTATAATACGTCAACGCAGTTTAAATCCTGGAAAGATTTTTCTAAGCGTTTAGACATAGATTCTTCCATTTTACGTAACCAAACGCGCGGATCGTAATATTTTTTATTTGGCGAATCAGGGCCTTCAGGGTTACCTAATTGACCTTGCAGATAAGCTTCGTTCGCTTTGTAGAATTGAAGGATACCGTCCCACGCGGCCCATTGAGTGTCGGTATCAATGTTCATTTTGATTGCGCCATAGCTGATAGCTTCGCGGATTTCTTCGGTTGATGAACCTGAACCGCCGTGGAATACGAAATTAATCGGTTTGGCTTGAAGACCGCGTTCTTTCGCGACGAACTCCTGAGAAGCGCCTAAGATAGACGGTTTTAATTTTACGTTACCCGGTTTGTAAACGCCGTGTACGTTACCGAAAGCCGCAGCTACGGTAAAACGGGAGCTAACCGGATTTAATTGGTCGTAAACATATAATACGTCTTCAGGTTGAGTATAAAGCTTAGACTCATCAACACCCGAATTATCCACGCCGTCTTCTTCACCGCCGGTGATACCGATTTCGATTTCAAGAGTCATCCCCATTTTATCCATGCGGGCAAGGTATTCACGACAGATTGCCATGTTTTCTTCCATTGGTTCTTCCGAAAGATCCAACATGTGAGAGGAGAATAAAGGACGACCTGTCTTTGCAAATTCTTTTTCGCTTGCATCTAGTAATCCGTCGATCCAAGGTAATAATTTTTTCGCTGCATGGTCAGTGTGAAGGATAACCGGCACACCATATTCTTGCGCTAAAGTATGTACGTGTTTTGCACCGGCAATTGCACCTAATACGTCTGCGCGCGCACCGGATGCCGGTTTAATACCTTTACCCGCATAGAATGATGCACCGCCGTTTGAGAATTGAACGATAACCGGCGCTTTCACGCGTGCCGCCGTTTCTAAAACGGTGTTTACCGAGTCTGAACCCACACAGTTTACCGCAGGGATTGCGAACCCTTGTTCTTTTGCGTATGCAAATACTTTTGAAACGTCATCGCCGGTTAATACGCCGGGTTTTACGATATCTAATAATTTAGCCATTTTGCTTTTCCTATAATTTAAATGAAATCCGTAGGAGCGTACCTTTACGCCCGTTTGTTCGTCAGGGCGTAAGCAACGCCCTGCAATTAAAAATTAGCCGTTTGCACGTTTTTCTAAGATTTCCACCGCAGGTAAAACCTTACCTTCAACAAATTCTAAGAACGCACCGCCGCCGGTTGAAATATAAGAAATTTTATCTTTGATACCGAATAAATCGATAGCGGCTAAGGTATCACCGCCACCGGCGATAGAAAATGCGCCGTTTGCAGTCGCTTCCGCAATCGCGTTAGAAATCACTTCGGTACCTTTACGGAAATTAGGGAATTCAAACACGCCCACCGGACCGTTCCAAAGAATGGTTTTAGCGGATTTGATAATTTTCGCCAATTCTTCTGCGGATTTATCGCCGATATCGAAAATTGATTCGTCGGCTTGAACTTCGGTTACCGATTTTTCGGTTGCCGGCGCATTTTCAGAGAATTCCGTACCCACACGCACATCCACAGGAACAGGGATATTAGTTGCTGCCGCTAAACGTTTTGCTTCAGGAATTAAATCTTCTTCATATAAAGATTTACCGACGTTATGGCCTTCAGCGGCAATAAAGGTATTGGCAATACCGCCGCCCACGATTAATTGATCGGCAATTTTTGAAAGGCTGTCTAAAACAGTTAATTTAGTAGACACTTTTGAACCGCCTACAATTGCAAGCATAGGACGTTGAGGTTCTTTTAAGGCTTTACCCAAAGCATCCAATTCAGCCGCTAATAACGGGCCTGCGCAAGCAACCGGCGCATATTCGGCAACACCGTAAGTTGAAGCCTGCGCACGGTGAGCCGTACCAAAAGCATCCATTACGAATACGTCGCAAAGTGCGGCATATTTTTTACCCAATTCAGGATCGTTTTTCTTTTCGCCTTTGTTGATACGAACGTTTTCCAATACAACGATTTCGCCTTCGTTTACTTCAACGCCGTCTAAGTAGTTTTGTGCTAGGCGTACGTTAAATCCTGCATCTTTTAAGTAATCAACTACCGGTTGTAATGAGTCTTCAGGTTTGAATTCACCTTCAGTCGGACGGCCCAAGTGAGAAGTTACCATCACTTTGGCGCCTTTTTCCAAGGCTAATTTTAAAGTAGGAATTGTTGCGCGGATACGCGCATCTGAAGTCACTTTGCCGTCTTTTACCGGCACGTTTAAATCGGCGCGGATGAAAAGACGTTTGCCGGCTAAATCAAGATCGGTCATTTTGATTACTGACATAATATTTCCTCTTTGGTTAAAAATAATAAAAATTTTTCAAAACTTGTTCATTATACCTAGTATTGGCTAGGTTGTAACTGGTTTAGATCAATTAATAGCGATTTATTTATAAATTCGCAGACCGCCATAACGGATTTGTCCGAGGGTTAAAATAACATAAAAAAGAAGGCTGTCCACGGCTTTTTTAACAAAGCTGACAGGATACAGCTAACTCAATTCCGATTTATTGTTTAGGGCAGTTTATTACCTGCCAATTCAGGTCATAACAAATATAAAGTTCGTCGCGGCTTGCACCTAGATAGGCATGGCGTAACTGCGGATTA
This sequence comes from [Mannheimia] succiniciproducens MBEL55E, assembly GCF_000007745.1. Classification (GTDB taxonomy): domain Bacteria; phylum Pseudomonadota; class Gammaproteobacteria; order Enterobacterales; family Pasteurellaceae; genus Basfia; species Basfia succiniciproducens. The sequence goes on from NC_006300.1 coordinate 224,673, forward strand.
TTTTTTCTCAGCCAGCTAAACAATTCTTTGCCTTTCATTTCAACGGTCGGTAAGGTCAAGGTACGATATAACGCCTGCTGTTTGGCAAAATATTGTTCCGCCCGATCAAACGCACAGGCGCCGTGTTTTTCCCATTCCGCCTGTAATAAGTTCGGGCTTGGGCTTTCCGCCATATATTGACGAACTACATTTTCTTCAACTTGAGGAAGGTCGCCTTTGCATAAACGGGGATGTCCTGCAACGGTTCTTGCGGTTGCGCTTTGCGGCCATAAACCGTGGATAACCCAACCGTATTTTTTCTTAATACCGCATTGGTATTCGGCGGAGTCCGGCAGGTGATTGCCGTATTTCTCATACTGAGTCCAGCAAAAGGAGGGAGACCAGGATAACGCCAACATATAATAATCCACATTGGCTTTTAGATTTTGCCCGATTTTGTCATCCTTCATGGCAAAATCGTAATTGTTTTTAATGGGCGGGAAGGACTCCTGTGTTGAAAGTGCGGTGGATTTTTGCGGAGTTTCCTGTAGTTTTTCCGCGGTTTTGTCAAAACAGCCGGATACCGTTAAAGCTAGCGGAATAATGTAAAACAGGCTTTTTAATAGGAGGAATTTTGGTTGCATAGACACTCTTTACTAACATCGGAGTCCGTTTATAAAAGATAAACAGCCCCTAAATAAACGGTTGTTTTTCACACCACATTCATTATAATCAGCCCTTTTCAACCCAAACAAGGAATCAAATGGCACTTTTAATTACTGACAAATGCACAAATTGCGATATGTGTTTGCCGGAATGCCCGAACGAGGCAATTTCTGTCGGTGATGAAATTTATCTGATCGACCCCGCACTCTGCACCGAATGCGTGGGGCATTACGATACGCCCACTTGCCAGAAAGTTTGCCCTATTAATAAATGTATTATTACGGACCCTGATCACATTGAAACGCAAGATCAGCTTTGGGAACGCTTTGTGTTGATCCATCACGCCGATCAGGTTTAAAACATCACCGGCAAAACGGTTACTTATCCAGTTTTGCCAATAGCACGCCCGCTGCCACGGCAACATTGAGCCCGGTTTTCAACGGGTTTGCAAAAGACAGATTAATCACTTCATCACCGCTTTGAACTAACGCGGGATTTTCAGACTCGGTTAAAACGAAAACCACTTTTTTGGCTAACTGTAATTTATGTACGCCTTTCGCCTGTTTATTTGTTGTCGTGTGCACAACCTGGTAGCCGGCTTTACGCAATTTAGCCAATGCGTCGTCCGGGCTTTCCGTTTGCAATTGATGAATATATTCCATGCCGCCTTCGGCAACGCGCATCGCCGCCGCTGAATTTAACAGTTCCGCGTTATCGACAATAACACCTTTTACCCCGTAAAAGGCGCAAGTACGGATAATGCCGCCGATATTCTGCGGATTACGGACATTATCCAAAATAATTAGCGCATCCTGTTGACGGGGAATATCCAAATAACCGGTAAGAGTGAAAGGACGGGCTTTTTTCACCAGCATACAAATCCCGCCGTGATGTTCGGTACCGCTAACCAGCTCCAGTTCCGCACGTTCAACCACGTGATAAACTTTTTTATTGGCGGCTAAATAGCTGAACATATCACCGATTTTATGCGCCATTTCAACGGTCGCCCAAACCCGTACAATACTTTCCGGACGTTCGGCAAATAACGCGAGACATGCGCTTTCGCCGTATACTTTCATTTCCTCGGCGCGGTTTTTCTTAATTTTCTCGGGTGCGCGAGGCGACAAAGACCCGGTTTTTTTTACACGCGGTTGTTCGCTTACACCGCTGCGTTTCATCACAACTTTCACATTGCCCAGTTTTGTTTCCGTAATTTTAGTTTCCTGCGGTATCGGACGCTCATTGCGACGCTCAAAAGTGCGGTCGTTTTTTGCCGGATTTTGACGTTCTTTGCGGTCAAAATCTTTATTTGACCGGCGATCCTGCGGTGCAAAACGGTCATTGTCCTGGGAACGGGAAAACTGCGCCCGGCTTTGCCCGAACTTTTCCTGCCGCTCGCCTACCGTACGTTCGTGAAAACGCTTTTGATTACTTGGTCGTTGAAATTTTGCCGGTTGGAAAGCCGCTTTGTTGGATTTATCATTCATATTAGAATCGCCAGTTAGTTAAAGATTGAAAGATTTTCAAAAAATCTACGGCATTATAACAAAAAAAACCTTTTTTCTATCAATTTATACGCTAAATATTGTAAACTACAAAGTTGCAATAACGCATAACAGCGTAGAAGAAGAAAAATTATGTTAGTTAATAAGATTAAACGAGCCAAACAACGCCTGGAACGGCTGCCGTATTTAGCACAGTCCGTCGCGGATTTTGAAGTGATTTATAACCCGGCTCAATTTAAACAAACCATTATTCAACTTATTCGTTCGGCTAAAAATCGTATTTATATCACCGCACTTTATTGGCAATTTGACGAAGCCGGGCAAGAAATTTTAAATGAACTTTATGCCGCCAAACAAAAAAATCCCGCATTAGATGTGAAAGTTCTGGTGGACTGGCACCGCGCCCAGCGCAATCTACTGGGGGCGGCAAAAGGCACCACAAATGCCGACTGGTATTGCGAACAACGGGCAAAACATCAGGCGCAGTCTATGTTCTTTGGGGTGCCTATCAACACCCGGGAAGTATTCGGTGTGCTGCACATTAAAGGTTTTGTATTTGACGATACCCTGCTTTACAGCGGTGCAAGCATTAACAACGTATATTTACATCACAAAGACAAATACCGCTACGACCGCTACCAGAAAATCACCAACCCGGCATTGGCGGATGTTTTAGTGGCGTTTGTCAATCAATATTTACTTGACCCTAATGCCGTACACGCACTGGACGACGCGGCTCGCCCCGCTACCAAAGAAATCAGAATGCACATTAAAGCGTTTCGCAAAAAATTAGCGCTGGAGGCGGGTTATTGGATTAATAATGCGGTTGCTTTCAGTAACGATCAATTGACCGTTTCGCCTTTATTCGGTTTAGGTACCAGTGGCAATGTATTGAATAATTGCATTGAAGATTTATTCATGCTGGTTAAAGAAAAACTGGTGATTTGTACGCCGTATTTTAATTTCCCCCGAACGCTAAAAGGCAAAATCAGTCATTTATTAAAACAGGGCAAGAAAGTGGAAATTATCGTGGGCGATAAAGTAGCGAACGATTTTTATATTCCGCCGACCGAAGAATTTAAAATCGCAGGGGCGTTGCCTTATTTATATGAAAAAAACCTGCGCGCGTTCTGCAAAAAATTTGCCGCTCAAATTAATGAAGGTTTATTGGTCGTCCGCACCTGGAAAGACGGTGATAATACCTATCATTTGAAAGGAGTATGGGTGGATGAGGATTATATTCTGCTTACCGGCAACAATTTAAATCCGCGGGCATGGCGTTTGGATGCCGAAAACGGTTTATTGGTGCATGATCCGAAACATGAGCTGAGAGTCCAAATGGAAGAAGAATTGCGACAAATCCGTCAACACACCACCGTCTTACGCCATTACTCGGAGTTGCAAAAAATGAACCAATATCCGGAACCCGTTCAACGCTTATTAAAACGCTTTGAACGCGTCAAAGTGGATAAACTGGTGAAAATGATCCTGTAATGCTGATATAAAACTGCGGTCGAAATTTTGAAAAATTTGACCGCAGTTTTTTATTATTATGCTTTTCAGACATTGTCTAAGCCACGCCGTATTGCTCGCGATAGGCTTTCATTGCCGGCAAATATTGGCTGTATTCGGGTTCATTTTCAATGAATTGCATTAAATCGTCTAAATCAATAATTGAAAGTACATCGCACCGATAATCGCGCTCTACTTCCTGAATTGCCGATAATTCGCCTTTTCCCCGTTCTTTACGGTTTAACGCAATCACCACCGCCGCTAAACGGGCGTTATTGGCGGCAATAATATCCATGGCTTCGCGAATCGCCGTACCCGCCGTAATCACATCATCAACCAACAGAATTCTGCCTTGCAGCGGTGAACCGATAAGATTACCGCCTTCGCCGTGATCTTTGGCTTCTTTGCGGTTAAAACATACGGGTTTATCTAAATTAAATTTATTGAATAAGGCAACCGAAACCGTAGTGCCGATGGGAATACCTTTATAAGCCGGCCCGAAAATCACATCATAATTCAATCCGCTTGCCTGAATCGCCGAGGCATAAAATTCGCCTAAACGGGCTAAATCCGCCCCCGTATTAAACAATCCCGCATTAAAGAAATAAGGGCTGACGCGGCCTGATTTTAAAGTAAACTCACCGAAACGTAATACGTTGCGGCTTAGAGCGAATTTAATAAATTCCTGTTTGTAGTTTTGCATATTTATCTCTTTTTATTTTGAATTAATTTGTCCCTCAACGGGTAAAAAACAGGGACAGTATTTAGTCTGTCCCCCGTTATAAAATTTAACAATCCGCGGCTAACGCTCTGCGCTGCGCATCAAAAATCATATTGCACCCTTGTTTGGCTAAATTTAACAGGGTTAGTAATTCTTCATGGCTGAAGGGCTCGCCTTCCGCCGTTCCCTGCACTTCAATCATTCTGCCGTCTTCCATCATTACCACATTCATGTCGGTTTCCGCTGCGGAATCTTCCACATATTCTAAGTCGCAAACCGCTTCGCCGTTCACAATCCCGACGGAAACGGCCGCCACCAAACCTTTAAGCGGACTGGTTTTTAAAGTGCCGTTTTCCACCAATGCATTAATGGCATCGGTTAACGCCACGCAAGCGCCGGTAATAGATGCGGTACGGGTACCGCCGTCAGCCTGAATCACATCGCAGTCTAAGGTAATCGAACGTTCGCCTAACGCCGTTAAATCCACCATGGCTCGCAATGAACGCGCAATTAAACGCTGAATTTCCATGGTACGACCGCCCTGTTTGCCTTTTGCCGCTTCACGCAGCATACGGCTGTGAGTGGAACGCGGCAACATGCCGTATTCGGCGGTTACCCAACCTTGCCCTTGACCTTTTAAAAAACGAGGGACGGAATCTTCTACCGTCGCCGTACAAATTACTTTCGTATCGCCGAATTCCACTAGCACCGAACCTTCCGCATGTTTTGTGTAGTGACGGGTAATTTTAATCGGGCGCGGTTCGTTTACCGCTCTATTATTTGGACGCATTTTATTTCCCTATGATTTAGCTGAGGGCTTAAACGCCCTAATATATCGGCGGAATAAATTCCGCGCTGCAAAACGGGGCTTATTTTAGCACGCAAAATGACAGAAATGAAATTTACCAGTACAATAGCCGCGGTAAATTGATATACAAATTCAGGAGAAAGATATGATTTACAGCATGACAGCCTTTGCACGCCACGAGATCAAAAAAGATTGGGGCGATGCCGTATGGGAAATCCGTTCCGTTAATCAACGTTATTTGGAAAATTTTTTTCGGTTGCCGGAACAGTTTCGCGGTTTAGAAAACAATCTGCGCGAAAAACTGCGGCAAAACCTTACGCGCGGGAAAATCGAATGCAGTTTACGCATCGACAGTAAAAAACAAACCAGTGCCGAACTGAATTTAAATAAAGATCTCGCCGAACAGGTTATTCAGTCCCTAAAATGGATTAAACAACAAGCGGGTGAAGGGGAAATTAATTTAAATGACGTGTTACGTTATCCCGGTGTAGTAGAAGCGCCGGAACAGGATCTTGACGCCATCAGCCAGGATTTATTAAACGCTTTCGACGAATTATTAAAAGACTTCATTGCCATGCGTGCCCGCGAAGGGGAAAAATTACACACCGTTATTCGGCAGCGTCTGGACGCTATTTCAGTGGAGGCCGATAAAGTGCGCGCACAAATGCCGGAAGTGCTGCAATGGCAACGCGATCGCATTCTGCAACGTTTTGAAGAAATCCAACTGCAACCGGATCCGTCCCGTTTAGAACAGGAAATGGTGTTGTTGGCGCAAAGAATTGATGTGGCGGAAGAACTTGACCGCCTGCAAATGCATGTTAAAGAAACCGCCTCGATTCTGAAAAAAGGCGGTGCGGTCGGGCGTAAACTGGATTTTATGATGCAGGAATTAAATCGCGAATCAAATACCCTCGCCTCAAAGTCAATTAATGCGGATATCACCGCTTCCGCCGTGGAATTAAAAGTATTAATCGAACAAATGCGCGAACAAATTCAAAATTTAGAATAAGGTCGTTTATGACAAAATTAATTCATTTAACTCAATATAAACTCATTGAATTAACCGGTGTTGACAGCGAAAAATTCCTGCAGGGGCAATTAACCTGTGACGTCACAAAGCTTAAAACAGGTGATTCGACCCTTACCGCCCATTGCGATCCGAAAGGCAAAGTCAGTTCCGTTTTCCGCTTAATCCGGGTTGCTCAAGAGCAATTTTATTTATTGTTCCGTACCGATTTATTACCGGCGGGTTTGGATCAGTTGAAAAAATACGCGGTTTTCTCAAAAGTCGCCTTTGCCGAACCGGAAGTTCAACTTGCGGGCGTTATCGGTGAAAACTGCGGTCAATTTTCCGCAAGTTTTGTCGTTAATTCAGGCAATGCCGCCATATTGATTAATCCGGCGGAACGCCTTGAATTTAATGCCTCCGCCGAAGCATGGGATTGTGTTGAAATCCAACGGGGTTATCCTATTCTTTCGGCGAAAACGCAAAACGAATTTATCCCGCAGGCGCTGAATCTGCAATGTATAGAGCAGGCGGTTTCTTTCCAGAAAGGTTGCTATATCGGGCAAGAAACCGTAGCGAGGGCAAAATACCGCGGCACCAATAAACGCGCGATGTTTATTTTTAAAGCCCGCAGTCAAATCATCCCGGAAATCGGCGGTGAAATTGAAATGCGACTGGAAAACGGCTGGCGCAAAACCGGTGTGATTCTAAGTGCGGTCAATTTCGGCGAAGTTTTATGGCTCCAAGTGGTGCTAAATAACCGGCTCGAAGATGGGCAACAATTCCGTCTGCCGGCGGATGAAACCGCATTGGAATTGTATCCGTTACCTTACGAATTGGTTTAATAATCTTTAGGGGCTGTTTATCTTTTATAAACAGCCCTTAAAAGTGCGGTGGAAATTCGCGAAATTTTAACCGCACTTTTTCTCTTGCGCCGATTGAGTTAATCCGCACTTTGCTATATACTATCGTCCCGTCTTGAATAGCTAATCATCTTTAAAATAATTTCATTCTACTCAAGTAAAAATGTTGTAAAAATCCGGTTAGACGAATAACCCGGGTGCGTTTTTCATTGTTTTATTGTTTTAAAGATGATTGGCTATAATCATTTTATTTCATTATTAATCCCGACATTAGGTTTCACTATGGCTACAAATTATATTTTCGTAACAGGCGGCGTTGTATCTTCGCTGGGTAAAGGTATTGCGGCTGCGTCATTAGCAGCGATTTTAGAAGCGCGTGGTTTGAATGTAACCATGATGAAGCTTGATCCGTACATTAACGTTGACCCGGGCACTATGAGCCCGACCCAACACGGTGAAGTATTCGTCACCCAGGACGGTGCGGAAACCGACTTGGATTTAGGTCACTATGAGCGTTTTATCCGCACGAAAATGACCAAACGCAACAATTTCACCACAGGTAAAATTTATTCCGAAGTGTTACGCAAAGAACGTCGCGGCGACTATTTGGGCGCTACGGTTCAGGTTATTCCGCATATTACCAACGAAATCAAAGCGCGCGTAATCGAAGGTGCCGCCGGTCATGATGTGGCAATCGTGGAAGTTGGCGGAACCGTGGGCGATATTGAGTCTTTACCGTTTCTGGAAGCGTTACGTCAACTAGCCGTACAGGTTGGCCGTGAAAAAACGATTTTCATGCACTTAACCTTAGTGCCTTATATTCCGACTGCAGGCGAAGTAAAAACCAAACCGACCCAACATTCCGTAAAAGAATTGCTTTCTATCGGGATTCAGCCGGATGTGTTGATTTGCCGCTCGGATCGTATGGTTCCGCCAAACGAGCGTGCAAAAATCGCCTTATTCTGTAACGTACCGGAAAAAGCGGTCATTTCCTTAAAAGACGTGGATTCTATCTATCGCATTCCCGCATTATTACAATCTCAAGGTTTAGATGATTTGATTTGCCAACGTTTCCGTTTAGCCTGCAAAGAAGCGGATCTGTCCGAATGGGAACAAGTGCTTTATCGCCAAGCTAATCCTACCGGTGATGTAACTATCGGTATGGTGGGTAAATATGTGGAATTGCCGGATGCATATAAATCCGTAAATGAAGCCCTAAAACACGCAGGTTTAACCAACCGTTTAAACGTACATATCAAATATATCGATTCGCAAGACGTTGAAACAAAAGGCATTGACGTATTAAAAGGGGTGGACGGCATTTTAGTGCCGGGCGGTTTCGGTTATCGCGGTGTGGAAGGCAAAATTCTGACCGCCCAATATGCCCGTGAAAATAACATTCCTTATCTCGGCATCTGCTTAGGTATGCAGGTCGCCTTTATTGAATATGCGCGCCATGTGGCGGGATTAACGCAGGCGAATTCTTCCGAATTCGATAAAAACTGCCCTCAACCGGTAGTCGGTTTAATCACCGAATGGCAGGATGCCGACGGCAGCGTGGAACAACGTTCGGAAAACTCGGATCTAGGCGGAACTATGCGTTTAGGCGCGCAACAATGTCATTTAATCGAAGGGTCGAAAGCCCGTGAATTATACGGTAAAGAAACCATTGAAGAACGCCACCGTCACCGTTATGAAGTCAACAATACTCTGTTACCGCAAATTGAAGCGGCGGGCTTAAAAGTAACGGGTTTAAGTGCGGATAAAAAATTAGTGGAAATTATCGAAGTGCCTAACCACCCTTGGTTTGTGGCATGTCAGTTCCACCCGGAATTTACCTCAACGCCGCGCGACGGTCATCCGTTGTTTGCCGGATTTGTTAAAGCGGCAAAAGAAAATCAGAAAAAGTAGTGGTTTGATCAAAAGATCGTAAAGTTTTGCAAGACAAACCGAGTAAATACGGATACTATATTCAAGTTATATACCCATTTTAGATTAACTAAGAGGAAAATAAAAATGGCAAAAATCGTTAAAGTCATCGGTCGTGAAATTATTGACTCACGTGGTAACCCAACTGTTGAAGCTGAAGTTCATTTAGAAGGCGGTTTCGTAGGTTTAGCGGCGGCTCCGTCAGGCGCATCTACAGGTTCCCGTGAAGCATTAGAATTACGTGACGGCGATAAATCACGTTTCTTAGGTAAAGGCGTATTAAAAGCGGTCGGCGCGGTAAATAACGAAATCGCCGGCGCTATCGTCGGTAAAGACGCGTCTAACCAAGCTGAAATCGACCAAATCATGATCGATTTAGACGGTACCGAAAACAAATCTAAATTCGGTGCAAACGCAATCTTAGCGGTTTCTTTAGCAACGGCTAAAGCTGCGGCGGCTTCTAAAGGTTTACCTCTGTACGCTTACATTGCAGAACTTAACGGCACACCGGGCGTTTACTCAATGCCGTTACCGATGATGAATATCATCAATGGCGGTGAACATGCGGATAACAACGTGGATATCCAAGAATTCATGATTCAACCGGTTGGTGCTAAAACCTTACGCGAAGCGCTACGTATCGGTGCGGAAGTATTCCACAACCTTGCTAAAGTATTAAAAGCTAAAGGTTTAAATACTGCGGTTGGTGACGAAGGCGGTTTCGCACCTAATTTAGGTTCGAACGCAGAAGCGTTGGCATGTATCAAAGAAGCCGTTGAAAAAGCGGGCTATGTGTTAGGTAAAGACGTTACATTAGCGATGGACTGCGCATCTTCTGAATTCTACAATAAAGAAAACGGTAAATATGAAATGAAAGGTGAAGGCCGTTCATTCACATCTCAAGAATTTACCCATTATTTAGAAGAATTATGCAAACAATACCCAATCGTGTCTATCGAAGACGGTCAGGACGAATCCGATTGGGAAGGCTTCGCATACCAAACTAAAGTTTTAGGTGACAAAGTTCAATTAGTCGGCGACGATTTATTCGTGACCAACACCAAAATCTTAAAAGAAGGTATCGAAAAAGGTATCGCAAACTCAATCTTAATCAAATTCAACCAAATCGGTTCATTAACCGAAACTTTAGCGGCAATTAAAATGGCTAAAGATGCGGGTTACACTGCGGTTATTTCACACCGTTCAGGCGAAACCGAAGATGCTACTATCGCAGATTTAGCGGTTGGTACGGCAGCAGGTCAAATCAAAACCGGTTCTATGAGCCGTTCAGACCGTATTGCTAAATACAACCAATTAATCCGTATCGAAGAAGCATTAGAACGCGCAGGTACTCCGGCTCCGTTCTTAGGTTTAAAAGCGGTTAAAGGTCAGGCTTAATTGCAAATTGAGTTGATTAAAAACTCGTAAAATTTACACCGCACTTTTGTTGAAAGATAAAAGTGCGGTGTTTTTTTGTGTTATTTTCTTTTAGTGAGGAATGTCGCTATTCGGTTTATGTAATTAGATTCCGGGTTTTGTAGCGGCTAAAATCGCATATTTATTATTCATGTCCTCCGCCCAGGTTACCAAATGAGGGAAATGAGCGGCCAAATCATAGCCTATCTTATCCGCACGGAAAATCCACCAATCGATCAGGCAAACAGCAGTTATGGTGCCAATGTTTAACTCGGTACCGAAGGGGAGAAGCGCTTGTTCAAGCTGGGTAAAACTCCGAACATTGCGATCCATTAATTGTTGATGACGGCTTGTCCACCATTCATTTTCCGGACGTAACATTTTTTCCGCTACCATCGGCATAGTGTTTTCCATAATACCGTCAACTAAATTATGTAATGCCAGTACTGCCCAGCGCGGTTTACCGCTCTCAGGAATCAGCTTAGGGCAGGCGCCTTTTTGATCGAGATATTCACAAATTAATAAACTACCGAAAAGCCAATTACCGCAATTACGTTGTAAAGCCGGTATCCGCCCGAGCGGATTTACCTGGTTATGAGGGGAATCGGGATCGAAAGACGATGTAATACGTAATAAATCGGTTTTATCTTCAAGCTGTTGATGTTTTAAGGTCACCAACACCTTACGCGCAAACGGACTTGTTGTTGAATACCAAAGTTTCATATTAACCTCTCTGTAATAAATAAATTTCGTGTAAATATATCATATAAAATACAACCTTTATTTATATGCTACAATGTGAACCTAGTATATTTTTGTAAAATGTATAGATTTCAAATGACAGATAAATTATTGAACGAACCCTGGCTCACTTGGGCGATACAAATTCAGGCAATTGCGCAAAACGGGCTGGCTTATTGCCAAAATGTGTATGATATCGAACGTTATGAACAGCTGCGCGATATCGCGGTGGAGATGTTGAGCTATAAAACGGCGATTCCACAAGATAAGGTAAAAAATTTATTTTGCAACGAACAAGGTTATCAGACGCCGAAAGTAGATACGCGGGCGGCAATTTTTAAAGACGATAAAATTCTGTTGGTGCAGGAATCCGACGGGCTTTGGTCTTTGCCCGGCGGTTGGTGCGACGTATTGGAAAGCATTGATTCCAATACCGTAAAAGAAACCCGGGAAGAAGCGGGGCTTGATATCAACACGAAATTTATTATCGCCATTCATGATCAGCACAAGCGCAATTATCCGCCTTTTGCCTATGCGGTGCTGAAAACATTTGTGATGTGCGAACTGATTGACGGTGAATTTCAGCCGAATAGCGAAACTATAGCTTCGGACTGGTTTGCGCTTGATGAATTGCCGCCGATGGCGGAAGAAAAAAATACCCCCTCGCAGGTTGAATTATGCTTCCAGGCGCACCATAGTAAGCATTGGGTTACGCAATTTGACTAAGGATAAAAAATGCTACATTTAGTTTTAGAAGACAGACACATTATTGGTCAGGAAAAACGCCTCGGCGTGCATTCTACCGAACAGGATCACCTTGCGGTGGTATTTGAAGACGACGGCGAAACCGGCTATTTTTATGCCATCAACACGCAAGAAGCGCAACCGGTTGTCGATAGCCTTTCCGTTTATAATGTAAACGGTATCGAGAGTTTACAGGAACCTCGCCAAGTGCAAATTTGTTGGAGTGAAGACGGAAACAGAGCTTTTCTTCTGGTAAACGGTTATCCGCATGCCGCCTTTGATTTTACCCGTTTAATCGGTTATAACCACAGCAAATATCCGTTACCGGAATTAGGTAGTATGTGGTCACATGAAAATATCACTGATAAACTTGTGGAAGAATGGCTGACACCTTAATTTTTAGCGGTAAGTAAAAACTTTTCAAAAACTAACCGCACTTTTATGTACGGAGTCATGTTTTGTATCCGCATATAATCGATACACGATATATTTTATCGCACTGAAAGTAGGATGCCATGCTTGGCGTCCTTAATATGACAAGACAAAATATATTCATAATATTGGCATTTTCAAATGAGATAAATAAGATGGAATTACAGGATAAATTATTAATTGCAATGCCGAATTTACAGGATAGCTATTTTTCCCAGTCGGTGATTTATATTTGCGAACATAATGAGCAAGGCGCTATGGGATTGGTATTGAATCAGGTTACCGATCTCAGTATTGCGGAACTTGTGGCCAAATTAAATTTTATGATGGCGGACGGTCGTCATTATCCCGAAACCTATGTGTTCGCCGGCGGGCCTGTTAGTATGGATCGCGGGTTTATTTTGCATACGGCAACAGAACGTACTTTTGAGCACAGTTATCGGGTAACGGATAATCTACAGTTAACCACTTCGGAAGATGTCATTGAAACTTTCGGTACGCCTGAGGCACCGGAAAAGTATTTAGTCGCCCTTGGTTGCGCCACCTGGACATCCGGACAATTGGAAAAAGAAATCGCTGACAACGATTGGTTAGTGGTGCCGGCGAATAATCATATTTTATTCGATGTACCTTGGGCTGAATGTTGGACGGCCGCACAACAATTATTGGGTTTCCAACCGGCTAATTTGGTGGCGGAGGCAGGGTATTGTTAATGGGTATCTGTGCATTGGCTTTCGATTTCGGCACTAAAAGTATCGGTTGTGCGGTGGGGCAAAGTATTACCGGCACAGCCCAGGCTTTACCCGCATTTAAAGCGCAGAACGGTATTCCGAATTGGGATAGCATTGAAAAATGTCTGAAAGAATGGAAACCCGATATATTAGTAGTCGGCTTGCCTTTAAATATGGACGGTACGGAGCAGGAGTTTACATCGCGGGCAAGAAAATTTGCCAACCGCCTTCACGGGCGTTTTGGTGTGAAAGTGGAATTACAGGATGAACGGCTGACTACCACGGAAGCCCGTACGGAAATTTTTCAGCGCGGTGGTTATAAAGCTTTAAATAAAAGCAAGGTTGACGGCATTTCCGCTGCGTTAATTTTAGAAAGCTGGTTTGAGCGACATTCGTAATCGTGATCCGATGTTTTATTTTGTCTTCTATGACGGTTAATACTATAAAAAGAAAAGTGCGGTAAAATTCGGTGAAATTTTACCGCACTTTTTATCTATTTAATGTCGAACATTAAGCATAATACATTTCAAATTCTACCGGATGCGGCGTCATATTTACGCGTTCCACTTCTTTACGTTTGATAGCAACAAAGGCATCAATAAACTCTTTACTGAATACGCCGCCTTGGATTAAAAATTCATGGTCGGCTTGTAAAGAATCAAGGGCTTCTTCCAAAGACGAACAAACTGCCGGAATTTCTTTTAATTCTTCCGGCGGTAAGTCGTATAGGTTTTTATCCATCGCATCGCCCGGATGGATTTTATTGATAATACCGTCGATACCCGCCATTAATAACGCGGCGAAAGCCAGATACGGGTTTGCCAACGGATCCGGGAATCGCGCTTCAACACGGATTGCTTTCGGGCTGGTTACCGCAGGAATACGGATGGAAGCCGAACGGTTACTTGCCGAATAAGCTAATAATACAGGCGCTTCAAATCCCGGTACTAAACGTTTATATGAGTTAGTAGTCGGGTTGGTGAACGCATTTAACGCTTTAGCGTGTTTGATAATACCGCCGATGTAATAAAGCGCGGTTTCGGAAAGACCGGCATATTTATCGCCTTGGAATACGTTTTTACCGTCTTTGCTTAATGACATATTACAGTGCATACCCGAACCGTTATCGCCGGCAAAAGGTTTTGCCATAAAGCAGGCGGTTTTACCGTATTCTAACGCAACATTTTGTACCACATATTTATAGATTTGCGTTTCGTCGGCTTTTAAGGTTAGCGTATTGAATTTTGACGCAATTTCATTTTGACCGGCGGTGGCAACTTCATGGTGGTGCGCTTCAATAACTAATCCCATTTCTTCTAAAATTAAGCACATTTCGGAACGAATGTCATGGGCGTTATCAATTGGTGCGACTGCGCAATAGCCGCCTTTTTTCAACGGACGATAAGCGTTATTACCGTCTTCAAATTTACGGTTGGTATTCCATGCCGCTTCAATATCGTCGATTTTGTAAGAAACGTTATTCATTTCCGTACTGAAACGAACGTCGTCAAATAAGAAAAATTCCGGTTCCGGTCCGAATAATGCTTGGTCTGCGATACCGGTTGATTTTAAATAGTTTTCGGCACGAGTCGCGATTGAACGAGGGTCTCGGTCATAGCTTTGCATGGTGTTTGGTTCGTAAACGCTACAGCGGATGGAAAGGGTAGTGATTTGTGCGAAAGGATCAATTACGGCGGTTTCCGGCATTGGCATTAAAAGCATATCGGCTTTATTGATTGCTTTCCAACCCTCAACTGAGGAACCATCGAACATTTTACCTTCTTCAAAAAAGTCTTCTAATTCATCAGCTACTAAATTAACCGGTAATGAAACGCCGTGTTCTTTACCTTTAATATCGGTAAAACGAAGAAGGACGAACTTTACGTCATTGTCTTCAATTAATTTTGCAACGCGTTGAATTGCATTTGGGTTTGCCATAAACAGCTCCTGTTATTTTGCACTTAGAGTAATTAAAATTTATTAATTTTAATGGCTAAAAATAGCATATTACACAAAAAATGCAATTACTTATAAAAAGAAAATTTAATGAAAGTTTTAAATAATTAATATTAATCTAATTATTTGTAAATTATCTTAAATAAAATATAAAAAATTATTTAATATGTTATTTTTTATTTCAAGTTTCCATGGATTTTATGTGATCCGAGTAGATAACAAGTCAGCAAGCTCGGGCTACGACAAGATCTAATCGTATTATTTAATAGCTCATCGGATTAAAAAGTTGTATAATTTGCGACCTTTCATCGCGGACGGTATCTCAAAAGGTAGAAAAGTGCGGTGAAAAATTTGATAGATTTTAGAGCTTGTGCGGCGTTCCAAAAATATTTTTCTTATCGCTAAAAATAACCGATATCGCAAATCTTTTTGAAACGTCCGCAAGCCCTATATTATTCGTTAAACAATTAAGAACATTTCAAATGGCAGAATTAGATATTCATAAATTGCGCAATATCGCAATTATTGCGCACGTTGACCACGGCAAAACCACCCTCGTTGATAAACTGTTACAACAATCCGGTACATTAGAAACAGCGCGTAACGGCGATTCCGACGAGCGTGTGATGGACTCGAACGATCTGGAAAAAGAACGCGGTATTACCATTTTAGCGAAAAATACCGCCATTAACTGGAACGACTACCGCATTAATATCGTAGACACCCCGGGACACGCGGACTTCGGCGGCGAAGTGGAACGGGTACTGTCCATGGTGGATTCCGTATTACTGGTAGTGGATGCTTTTGACGGCCCGATGCCGCAAACCCGTTTTGTAACTCAAAAAGCCTTTGCCCACGGTTTGAAACCTATCGTGGTAATCAACAAAGTCGACCGCCCGGGCGCACGTCCGGACTGGGTAGTGGATCAGGTTTTTGATTTATTCGTAAACCTTGGCGCCACCGACGAACAGTTAGACTTCCCGATTATTTACGCCTCCGCCCTAAACGGCGTGGCGGGTCTGGAACACGAAGAACTGGCGGAGGATATGACGCCGTTATTCGAAGCCATCGTACAACACGTAGAACCGCCTCAAGTGGAATTGAACGCACCGTTCCAAATGCAGATTTCACAACTGGACTACAACAACTATGTGGGCGTAATCGGTATTGGTCGCATTAAACGCGGAACGGTAAAACCGAATCAGTCCGTCACTATTATCGACAGTTTCGGTAAAACCCGTAACGGCAAAATAGGTCAGGTATTGGGTCATCTGGGTTTACAACGTTACGAAGAAGATCTGGCGCAAGCCGGCGACATCGTGGCTATTACCGGATTAGGTGAATTGAATATTTCCGATACCGTTTGCGATATTAACGCGGTGGAAGCATTGCCTGCGTTAAGCGTGGACGAACCGACGGTTACCATGTTCTTCTGCGTCAATACCTCGCCGTTCTGCGGTCAGGAAGGGAAATTCGTCACTTCACGGCAAATTCTCGAACGTTTAAATAAAGAATTGGTTCACAACGTAGCCTTACGGGTAGAAGAAACACCGAATCCGGACGAATTCCGGGTATCCGGTCGCGGCGAATTGCATTTATCGGTGTTAATCGAAAATATGCGTCGCGAAGGTTACGAATTAGCGGTGTCCCGCCCGAAAGTTATCTATAAAGAAGAAAACGGTCACAAACAGGAACCCTTCGAACAAGTCACCATTGATATTGAAGAACAACATCAGGGCGCGGTAATGGAAGCTTTAGGCATCCGTAAGGGCGAAGTGAAAGACATGAGCCCGGACGGCAAAGGCCGTACCCGTTTGGAATACGTTATCCCGAGTCGCGGCTTAATCGGTTTCCGTAACGAGTTTATGACCATGACATCCGGTACCGGCTTGCTTTATTCAAGCTTCAGCCATTACGATGATGTCAAACCGGGCGAAATCGGCCAGCGCAAAAACGGCGTACTGATTTCTAACGCTACCGGTAAAGCTCTGGCTTATGCTTTATGGGGTTTACAGGAACGCGGTAAATTAATGGCGGAACACGGTCAGGAAGTGTACGAAGGTCAGATTATCGGTATTCACAGCCGGACTAACGACTTAACGGTAAACTGCCTGCAAGGTAAAAAATTAACCAATATGCGCGCCTCCGGTAAAGACGACGCCATTCAGTTGACCACGCCAATTAAGTTAACTCTGGAACAGGCCATTGAATTTATTGACGACGACGAATTGGTGGAAGTCACCCCACAATCCATCCGTATCCGTAAAAAACTGTTAACGGAAATGGATCGCAAACGTGCCAACCGTACCACCACCAGTACCAGCACGCATTAATTCAAAACTTTAATAAAATAACCGCACTTTTGGGGCCAGATCAAAGTGCGGTTATTTTTTTAGGAATTTTGTGTTAAATAATCCAACACCACCTGATGATGTTCACCGGTTTTAAATTTAGTAAATACCTGTTCGATAACACCTTTTTCATCAATTAAGAAGCTGATACGGTGGATGCCGTCGTAAATTTTCCCCATAAATTTCTTTTCGCCCCATACGCCGAATTGTTCGGCGACTTGATGGTTTTCATCGGATAATAAGGTGAAGTTTAACTCTTTCTTTTCTGCAAATTGGGCGAGTTTTTTCGGTGAGTCCGGGCTGATACCTAGAATTACGACGCCTGATTTATCCAGTTCCGCTTTGGCATCGCGTAGTCCGCAGGCTTGGGTTGTGCAGCCCGGGGTTAGGGCTTTCGGGTAGAAATAAACCAGCACTTTTTTGCCTTGAAAGTCCGTCAGTGAAACGGTTTCATTATGTTGGTTTGACAGGCTAAAGTGCGGTGCAAAATCGCCGATTTTTAATGTATTCATAACTTTTTCCTTAGAAATTTGATTTCAACTGCAAAATTTAAAAAAATCACTTGCAAAGTGTAACGATTTTGGCGAACCTAAACAACACATCAAAATATTTTAGCTTCAAACACGACAAGAGAGGTTTTTATGTCATCAACACGTCCTTTATTTTACGGTAGTATCGTTGCGCTTATTACGCCTATGGATGGCCATGGCGAAGTTAATTATGACGAATTAAAAAAATTAGTTGAATACCATATTGCCAGCGGCACTCATGCTATTGTTTCGGTGGGAACAACAGGGGAGTCCGCTACTTTAAGTATTGATGAAAATGTAAAAACCATTCAAAAGACCGTTGAGTTCGCGGCAGGCCGTATTCCCGTTATCGCGGGTACGGGCGCTAATGCAACCAGCGAAGCCATTACGATGACGAAATTATTGAATAACAGCGGTGTTGCCGGCTGCTTGTCTGTTGTGCCTTACTATAATAAACCGACTCAAGAAGGGATGTATCAACATTTTAAAGCTATTGCCGAGTGTACGGATCTTCCGCAAATTCTTTATAACGTACCGGGACGTACCGGTAGCGATATGAAACCTGAAACCGTGGGTCGTTTATCTAAAATTGAAAATATTGTGGCAATTAAAGAAGCTACGGGTGATGTGAGTCGTGTAAAACAAATTAAAGAATTAGCCGGCGAAGATTTTATTTTCCTGAGCGGCGATGACGCTACCGGATTAGAAAGCATTAAATTAGGCGGACAGGGCGTGATTTCCGTAACTAATAACCTCGCAGCGGCGGATATGGCTAAAATGTGTGAATTGGCGCTTGCCGGCAATTTTGATGAAGCGGAGGCGATTAATCAGCGCTTAATGGGATTACATCATGATTTATTTATTGAAGGTAATCCGATTCCGGTAAAATGGGCGGCCTATAAATTAGGTTTGATCAAAGAACCTGTATTGCGTCTGCCGTTAACCACATTGAGCGAAGCGGCGCAGCCGAAAGTGCTTGAAGCATTAAAACAAGCGGGCTTGATTTAATCCGAATTATCTTTTAATCCCCTGGCCCTTGCCGGGGGATTGTTATTTATGAGAATTCACCCCATGAATTGGCAGTGTAAAACCTTTAATCAATTAAGCAATATTGAGCTTTACCAAATTCTGCAATTGCGCAGCGATGTGTTTGTTATTGAACAACAATGTATTTACCGGGATATGGATAATAAGGATCTTTTAGCCTCTCATTTGTTTTTAAGCAAAGACAATCAAATTGTTGCCTATTGCAGGCTGTTGCCTAAGGGCGTTTCCGTGGCGGATGCCGCTATCGGGCGGGTGATTATTCATGAGAAATACCGAGGGCGGCATCTTGCCCATAAAATGATGGGTAAGGCGATAGATATTATTATTCATGAATGGCATGAGAATAAAATCTATGTGCAGGCGCAGGAATATTTGCAAGGATTTTATCAGTCGTTAGGCTTTAAAGCCACCTCAGATGTTTATTTAGAGGACGAAATCCCGCATTTGGATATGTATTGGGAAAGTTAAACTTTTCCCCGTCTTTGCTGTCAAAGTGCGGTATCTTTTTACAAAGTTTTAATAAGAATAGGATGATTTATGAAAAAATGGCTCTTATCTGTTGCAGTTTTAGCGACCGTTACCGCTTGTTCATCAAGCAATGAATCTCGTCAGGTAGCAAATGATAGCTATGAGAAAAATGCGGAATCAAAAATCAATTTTTCACCATTAGCAACAGGCGGAGTTACCATTGTCGGTCAGGATAATAAATATCAACTGCCGACAACCAATATCAGCAAAGGGCCGGCAGTGGATATTCGTCCGCCGACAACGCCGATGTCGATTATTGGTAATTCGGTGGCTCAATTCGACGGCGAACGCGCCTCAATTGTGTATCCGGCAGCGAAAAGTGCGGTTTATAACTTAGATCAGGTCGCCCGTTTATTAAAAGAAGAAAATATTGAGTTTACCCGTCAGGAAAATAAATTACTGACCGATTGGGCGCCGACCGGGCGTGTTGATGAAGTGGGGGATGTCAAATTGCGTTATCTGATTGAGCAGCTTGGTAATAAAGAAGCCAACGCGCTTTCCGTCACCGTGCTTGAGGCCAAACGTAACGAGATTATTTTCACCCCTTCCGTGACGGATAAACAGCGTTATACTTCCGATCGCCTAAACAACTTTGTGGGTAACTTAAATCATGCTTATCGTACGCAAATGGCACAAACGGCACCGGTCGCTACATCAAACGGCGCTATTCAAGCGGAAATTGTTACCGACGGTAATAACCGAACCGCATTAGGGTTAACGTCAAGTTTTGCCCAATCATGGGAAAAACTCGGTCAGGTATTGCCTGAATTGGGCTTTGAAATTGATGAGGAAACGGCGGGTCGCGGTTATCGGGTATTAAAATACAAACCGGTAGACGATAGCCAATGGGCGCGTTTGGGCGTGAATAAGCCCGAATTGGAGAAAGGCGAATATTCAATGCAGTTAAGCGCTTACGGCAATCAAAGTGCGGTGGTGTTAATGGATGAAGACAAAGCCGCATTGGAAGGCGATAAAGCCCAAGCCGTGTATAAAGCGCTGCAGGTTCTGATGACTAAATAGTTTCTGCAGCATCATAATCGGACAACACCCCGTCGGGAGTAATCCGAAGGGGTATTTTTTGGCAAAAATTTTCTCTTTTTTGACCGCACTTTGAACTTTCCGGCGAATTTTTTATCAAAATAGTGCATGATGAATCGTTTCATGCACTATTTATATAAGGATTATTTATGAAAACGAATTTAAAATTAGGCTTGCTTATCGGTGCTTTAGGATTATTTTCGACCGGTGCAATGGCGGCCCATCTGCCTGATGAAATTTATCAGCCGCGCGGTGCAAAAGTGATTAAAGCGGATCGCCAGGGCAAAGGTGAATTTGAGGTTGAATTTCGTTTAGACGCCCGTGAACATCGTATTCCCGTATTGGCGGAGAAAGCGATTTCCCATGCCAGATATCATGGATTTCGTTTAGTTGAAAGTGAAATTGAGCATGATGATGCCGATTTAAAATTTAAACGCGGTGATCAGGAAATGGATATTGAAATCGAATTAAAAGATCATCATCGTATTGAATATAAAGCCGAACTTGATTTAGATAAAAATTAGTTCGGAAATAACAGAAAATCCGCGGTTTGTCGCGGATTTTTTTATTTTATAAACTTGAAAAATCCGATACAACCCCAATCTAACCAACAAATTTCGATAAAAAAGGATATAACATGACTACAATCGTATGTGTACGTAAAAATGGTAAAGTCGCCATTGGCGGCGATGGCCAAGCAACCTTGGGAAACTGTGTGGAAAAGGGAACCGTGCGTAAAGTACGTCGTTTATATAAAGATAAAGTGGTTACCGGTTTTGCAGGCTCAACGGCGGACGCTTTTATTCTGCGCGATTTATTTGAAAAGAAATTGGAATTGCATCAAGGGCATTTAGTCAAAGCGGCGGTGGAGCTGGCGAAAGAATGGCGAACCGAACGTTCGTTACGTCGTTTGGAAGCAATGATGATTGTCGCTAATGAAAGCGAATTTTTGCTTGTATCCGGCAGCGGTGATGTGATTGAACCCGAATTTGACGTGTTAGCCATTGGTTCCGGCGGCAATTTTGCAAAATCGGCCGCCCTTGCATTATTGCGCACAAATAACGAACTAAGTGCCGCTGAAATTGTAAAACAAGCTTTAATTATTGCCGGTGATATTGATATTTATACTAATCATAATCACGTTATCGAAGAAGTTTAAAACCGAATAACTTCCTTGCTGTTGCCGTTGAGCGGTTTGTTTTAGTTTTTTAAAAAGTGCGGTTAATATTTTAAAAATTTTGAGAATTAGGAATACATTATGTCAATGACACCTCGTGAAATCGTATCTGAATTGGATGCGCATATTATCGGTCAAAACGAAGCAAAACGTGCGGTGGCAATTGCTTTACGTAATCGCTGGCGCCGTATGCAGCTGCCGGAAGATCTGCGTCAGGAAATCACACCTAAGAATATTTTAATGATTGGGCCGACCGGGGTCGGTAAAACGGAAATCGCCCGTCGCTTGGCAAAATTAGCCAATGCACCCTTTATTAAAGTGGAAGCCACAAAATTTACCGAGGTCGGATATGTGGGTAAAGAAGTGGATTCGATTATCCGCGATCTTGCCGATATTTCAATGAAACTGGTACGCCAGCAGGCGGTGGAAAAAAACCGCATGAAAGCGCAGGATGCGGCGGAAGACCGCATTTTAGACGTGTTGCTGCCGCCGGCGAAAGATCAATGGGGTAATGTGCAGGAAACGGGTAACGCTTCAACCCGTCAGGTATTCCGCAAAAAATTACGTGAGGGGCAGTTGGATGAGCGGGAAATCGAGATTGATATTTCAACGCCTGTTAACGTTGAGATAATGACGCCGCCGGGTATGGAAGATATGACTTCTCAACTTCAATCTTTATTTGAAGGAATGTCGCCGAATAAAACCAAAAAGCGCAAAATGAAAATTAAAGACGCGTTAAAAGTAATGCTGGATGAAGAAGCGGCAAAATTGGTTAATCCTGAAGAATTGAAACAAAAAGCCATTGAAGCGGTAGAGCAGCACGGCATTGTGTTCATTGACGAGATAGATAAAATCTGTAAAAAAGGCGAACATAGCGGCGGTGATGTTTCCCGCGAAGGCGTACAACGGGATTTATTGCCGATTATTGAAGGTTCGACCGTTAATACCAAACACGGCATGGTGAAAACCGACCATATTCTTTTTATCTGTTCAGGCGCTTTCCAAGTAGCTCGTCCGTCGGATTTATTGCCTGAATTACAAGGGCGTTTGCCGATTCGCGTTGAATTAAAATCACTGACAAAAGAAGATTTTGAACGTATTTTAACGGAACCTAACGCATCGTTAACCTTGCAATATCGCGAATTGATGAAAACGGAAGGGGTTGATATTGAGTTTACTCAGGACGGTATCAGCAAAATTGCCGAGTCGGCATTCCGAGTGAATGAGAAAACCGAAAATATCGGCGCCCGTCGTTTACATACTGTTTTGGAACGCTTAATGGACGGTATTTCATTTGATGCAAGCGAACGTGCCGGTGAGAAAGTGGTGATCGATGAAAAATACGTTTCAGACGCGTTGAATGATGTTGTGGAAAATGAAGATTTAAGCCGTTTTATTTTATAATCGGAATTGATAAAAGTGCGGTGAAAATTCAGCAAATTTTACCGCACTTTTAAAATTTTTCTCCAATAATAATGCCCGCTTATGCGGGCATTATTTATGGACGATTAACTTATCGGTTTGCCCAATTGGCGATTTTATTGCTTTCTTTGTTATCGGCTTTTTGTTCCAAAGCAAGTGCCGGCTTTTCGATAACTTCTTCAGTTGACAGGCGGTTTACCGCCATTGCCGCTTTTAATCCTTCTTCACGAACCCGTTTTGCCGATTCCGTGTCTTTTACCTGTTCGAACACATAAGCCGCCATGGTTGCATCGCTCGGATCTAATTTATCCTGACCGGAAACCACTTGTTTAAAGCATTCGCTGGCTTTGTTGAAGTCGTTATTGCGCACATATAAATAACCTAAAGCGCGGTTTAAGCAACATTGATGTTCCGCAGATGTTGATGACATACGCTTTTCCAGCAATTTCACTAACTTACTGTTATCGGTTGCTTGCAGTTTTGTCATTAGATTAAAGAATTTTCCGGCAAGGTCTTTGTTCTCATCAACTTTTTTAAACGCATCTAAACTGATTTCATAAGCCGAATCATGATCGTTACAGTCGATTAAACGACTGATTAATGCGAGCTTCACATAGAAATCGTTACGACGCTTGCGGGATTGATCTTCCCACCAGGCAAGCAAACCGTCCGCACCTTCTTCGTTCATGATTTCATCAAGCAAACCGTCTTCGGTTTTACGTTGTAGATCAATAAATTCTTTCTGTGTATATAAACCGCTACTTTCTACAGTCGATAAAATATTATCCAAGGTAGAATAGGCTTTTGAGCGCAAATAAATTTCAGTGGCTAATTTTAAGACTTCCGGATTGCGCGGCGCCATTTCCAATACGCTATCTACCGAGCTGCGAGCCGCCGGCAGTTTATTTTGTTGTAATAAAATTTTGGTACGAGCCAATTCCACCAATAAATTATCGGAACCCGCCAATTCGGTGGCTTCAATTAAGTAACGGTTGGCGCTGAATTCATCGCCCCGTTGTTGTGCCGCTTCCGCCGCTTTAATGAAATTCAGGATTGGTTCCGCGGAATGTTTAGCATTTTTACCGATTAATTTTTCCGCTTTGGAATAATCCCCTTCCGTCATCCGCATTAAACCTTCAAGAGTTTGGCGTTGCGCTTTATTGCGTTTACGTTTGGAGAAAAACGTATAAGTGGCGTTACTCCATTTGAAGAAATGGCTGATTGCCCATTCCAGTATATAAACAACCGCCATGGCGGCAATAAACAGAATGATTAAGGTGGTAATCGACATTTCAATATTATAATTACCCGTAGCGATTAATACGTATCCCTGCTTGCCGGAGAGATAAGGACCCGCTACTAAACCGGCTAATAATGCCAGCATCAGAAATAAAACTTTAAACATAATCTATTTCCTTATTGTTGAGGTTCTACCGGCACCGGTTCGCTTGTCGCCGGCACATTTTGTTCGGTTTCCGGTGTGGCGCCCGTTTCGTTATTTTCCGTTAAGCCTTTATCTACGGAAAGCTCGACTTTTTTCACTTCATGCACTTGTTTATTCAGTAATTGATCTAAGGCGTTTAAGCTTTCCAGGCGTTCCGGCACATCTACATAAATAGATTGTTCGGATAATTCGTCAATATTTTTTAAGAAGTTTTTAGCCAGATCGGAATTGGTATCGAAATAACTTCTGATCCAGGAACTTACCGCTTCAAGGGATTGTTTGTACAATTCGTTTTGCTGGCGCGGTACGGCTAAAATGGCAATTTGCAAACGTAAACGGATATTTTCACGCAGATAAATATCCTGATTCGGCGCCAATAATTCTTTTTTGCTTGAATTGGTCGGGGTGACTCGCACAAAATGATTCAAAAAAGAGACCGCACTTTTTTTCAGATTATTCTGCCAATCGCCTACGGAATCGGTGACCGCCGCGCTGTTTTCCTGATCGTCAAAGTCTATATTCAGCACCGTTAATTCATCAAGGCTGTTTGCTAATTGAGAAAGGCGTTGCATAATCGCATTTTGGTCAACGTTGTTTAAGGCAAGCAGTTGTTTGAGATCGTTATTTAACGCGCTTCTGATGGCGGAAGCCTGAGGCGTGGCGACTTTTTCTAACGCTTCGTCGGCTAATTTAATGAGAGAAATACTGGTATCCACATCATGATCGACCACAAGCTTGCGCAAGGCATTGGTTAACAAAAAGTCCGCTTCGGATAATAACCAATCGTTCGGCTGTTCCGCTTTTACCGAATTGCTGACGGCATTGATTTGCGATTGCAGGCTTAATAAAGCCTGATCTTTTGCCGTGATTTCACGTTGCAGAACGGCAATTTTATCCGCATTGGTTTGATTATTTTCGTTAACCAATTTAAGAATATGCTCTTTGGTTTGCTCAAAATCAGGCGATTCGGCGGTCGCTCCCGGTTGTTGGGATTGAAGTGCGGTCAGTTTTTGCTGAATTTGCTGCACTTGTTGCTGACCGAAATAATAGCCGGCACCGCCCACGCCTAATGCAATCAGGATTGCTAACAGCCCCAATGCCGAGCCACCTTTTTTAACGACGACAGGCTCTGGAGTGCGGTTGTTTTTTGAGTTTTTTTCTGAACTGTCCGCTTTTATCGCGTCTGTTGCTTTGTCTTCAACAATTTCCACGGTTTCCACATTTTCAGTTTGCTTATCTGTCATATTTATAACCTTTTATTTTAAGAAGTTAACGTTAAAATGGTTTGCAATAAGGTATTGTTATCGGCTTTGGGCGATACGACAATATCCGTCCAGCCGAATTTTCTCGCCATATTTTCAATTCTTGTGCTGACTACAACGAGCTGACAACTACGTAACCAATCATATTCGTTTTCCGGCACAAATTGAATCAATGTATTCAGCAGCTCACCGCTTGTTACTACAATGGTTTGAATCCCGGCCCGTTTGCAAATGCTGGTTTGTTCAACATTATCGTAATCAATAGGTTGGCGCTGGTAACATTCTAATATATCAATGTCGCCGCCACGAGCCAGAACCTGTTGCGGGAATAACTCGCGCCCGCTATTGCCGCGTAACAGGAGTACGTTTTTTCCTTTCAGATTTTGCATTTGCGCTAAAGCAAGCATTCCTTCGCTGTTTTCGGACAGGAAGGGATAATGTACGGGTTGCTCGCTTAGACTGGCAAAATGTAATGCGGTTTGCTGCCCGACGGTAAAGTATTGTAAATCCGTACGCCAATGAAAGCCCGTATTTTGCAAGGTTTCTGCGGCAAAATCCACCGCACTTTGCGATACGGCAACTACATAATCATTCGGTTTTAATTGGTTAAATTTATTGGGCAGATCGTTTAATTCCCGCCCGGCGGTAATGTTAAAAAACGGCAGATGCAAAGCGGCAACACCGGATTTATTTAACATATCAACGAGTTGAATTCCTTTTTCAGCCGGACGAGTTACTAACACTGCCATAAATTAATCCTGATAAACCGATTTTAAAATTTTATCCGCACCTTGCTGCAGTAAATCTTCAGCAATTTGCACACCTAAAACTTCGGCATTTTCGACCGCACTTTTACCTTCGGCACGAATGATTTGGGAACCGTCGGTTGCGCCTACCAGTGCGCGCAGAAATACTTCGCCGTTTTTTACCTGTGCAAATCCGCCGATTGGCACTTGGCAACCGCCTTGTAAACGGTTATTCATGGCGCGTTCGGCTAATACGCAAATAGTGGTTTCCTGATGAGCCAGAGGCGCTAATAAGCTTTGTACCAGCTCGTCATCCACTCGACACTCAATTCCTACCGCACCTTGTCCCGCCGCCGGCAAAGAAATATCCGTTTCGATAAAAGAGGCGATACGTTCCGCCATGCCTAAGCGAATTAAACCGGCGGAAGCTAAAATAATTGCGTCATAATCGCCGTTATCTAACTTGCTTAAACGGGTCCCCACATTACCGCGTAATGAGCGAATATCCAAATCCGGACGCAAGCTCTTTAATTGACATTGGCGACGCAAGCTGGAAGTGCCTACAATCGCACCTTGCGGCAGTTCCGCCAAACTGCGGTATTTATTGGAAACAAAGGCATCGCGCGGATCTTCCCGTTTACAGATAACGCTTAAGCCCAGCCCTTGCGGAAATTCCATCGGCACGTCTTTCATAGAATGTACGGCAATGTCCGCTTCATGATTTAGTAAAGCATGTTCCAATTCTTTAACGAACAACCCTTTGCCACCGATTTTAGCTAAAGGCGTGTCGAGAATAACGTCGCCTTTTGTGACCATAGTGACTAATTCCACTTGCAGATCGGGATAAAGGGCGGTTAAACGATCTTTTACGTAATTAGCCTGCCATAGTGCCAATGGGCTTTGGCGGGTTGCTATTTTTAAATGGTTTTTATTATTCATAGAGTAATTTTATTACATATTACAAATAGCTATATCCTATCACCGTTAGTTGAAAAAGTCAGTCTCTTTGAGAGAATTACGATCTTGTTTGCTTTCATATATTGACAGTGATAGAGTAGCGAATTGTTGCTATTCTTTTTAGGCTTTCATGAAATACGATCTCCAGTTTGCTAAAAAACAGGTTGACGATTTACATCGGCTGCGTGTCGAACGGGTTTTGCAAGGCTCTACCGCAGATTTCCAACATGTTTTTCAATTAATTGCATTATTATTACATCTGAATCACCCCGCATTGCCGGGTTATGTGACAGATGCGCCTGCCGGTGTCGCACATTTCAAATTATCGGATTATCAAAAAAATTTTCTGGCTCAACAATTCCCTACAGGCTTTGATTTTGTTCGATTAGAGCAAGAATCTAATGCTCATCAACAGGAAAAAACGCCCATTTACGGGGTTTATGTGATGGGTAGTATCGCTTCTATTTCGCAAACCGCCAAATCGGATTTGGATACCTGGGTTTGTCACAGTCCGGATTTAACACCCTATGCACTTAATAAATTACAACAAAAAACGCAATTGTTAAAAATTTGGGCCAAGAAATTTAATACGGATATTACCTTGTTTTTGATGGATGAATTTTATTTCAACCATTACCGTTATTCGAATACGTTAAGCGTTGAGAATTGCGGCAGTGCGCAGCATATGCTATTGCTTGACGAATTTTATCGTTCCGCTATCCGTTTGGCGGGTAAACCTTTACTTTGGCTGCATCTTAATGTTGAAAATGAAGCGGATTATGGAAAAGAAGTACAGCGTTTGCAGCAAACTAAACAAATTAACCGTGCGGACTGGATTGATTTCGGCGGATTAGGCGCCTTTTCCGCCAACGAATATTTTGGCGCCAGCCTTTGGCAGCTTTATAAAGGGATCGACTCGCCTTATAAATCAGTGTTGAAAATTGTGTTGCTGGAGTCTTATTCCCAGGAATATCCGAATGCAAAATTAATTTCGATGCAATTCAAACAACAGCTTTTTAATTTAAAACCGGTAAAAGAACAATGTTTTGATGCTTATTTAGCCATGCTTGAACGGGTAACGGAATATTTAACCAAATTAAAAGATGAAAAACGGTTGGATTTTATTCGTCGTTGTTTTTATATCAAGGTTACGGAAACCGTACGTGAGCGCCCGTTAGCGCCTTGGCGGGCTAAAATTCTGAAAAATCTGACCGCACAATGGGGCTGGTCAGAGGAAACCATTAAACATTTAAACCGTATTCATACCTGGAAAATTCGTTCGGTTCGGGAAACTCATAACAAACTGATTCGCGTGCTGATGCTAAGTTATCGGAATTTGGTCAATTTTGCCCGTAAACATAATGTGAACGCCAGTATTGCACCGCAGGATATCAGTATTCTGACCCGTAAACTCTATACGGCGTTTGAAGTGCTGCCCGGCAAAGTAACGTTAATGAATCCGCAATTGGCGTTGGATTTGTCGGAAAAAAATCTAACTTTTATTGAAGTGACGGAAGAACACGGCGTGAAACCGGGCTGGTATGTAGTCAATCAAATGCCGTCGGTGGTTTATCCGTCACAAAACCGTTATATTGAGTATAATCCTATATTAATCAAGTTGATTGCATGGACGTATTTTAACGGTTTACTCACCAGCAAAACCAAAGTGCATATTTCCAGCACTCATGTGGATATTGAAAAAATTAACCAGTGTATTACGGATTTGCGAGTTTCGTTTCCCGTCAAAGCATCGCCGCCTACCGATGAAGAATTAACTCATCCTTGCGAGATTCGAAGTCTTGCGGTAATGATTAATTTAACTAAGGATCCGACTCCCTATTCGGATATTAACCGTACGGAAATTCAACAAAGCGATTTGTTTAGTTTAGACGGCGAAAACGAAAGTCTGATTGGCAGTGTAGATTTGCTGTATCGTAATAAATGGAATGAAATTAAGACATTACATTACGAAGGCGATAAAGCCATGCTTTCCGCATTGAAAGTGTTATCCAATAAAATACATCGCGGCTCGGGTGTGCCGGAATCGGTGAATGTGTTTTGTTATAATCAATATTATCAGGAAGAAATTTCCGAGTTAGTCGTCGGGCTATTAAACAAATGTATCAGTATTCAGCTTGGTACGACTCAGTTGCCGATGAGTAGCGTTCCGCGGATGACCGGTAAAAACTGGAAATTATTTTTTGAGGAACATGACGCGACCTTACATCAGCCGCAAACCGAACCTGTATTTATCTCGCAGGTTATTGCCGAACAAAAACAAGTGAAGGTAAAAAGAAACCAACCTTATAAACATTTGCTTAATTATCCTCGCCAAATTGACTCTTTTGCCAGTGAGGGTTTTTTACAGTTCTTTTTTGAAGACAATGAAGACGAAACCTTTAATGTTTATATTTTAGACGAAAATAATCGTCTTGAAATTTACCGTCAGTGTGACGGCAGTAAAGAACAAAAAATTCGTGAGATTAGTCAAATTTATAATTTATCGGGCTCGGATCAAAACGATAATCACTATAAAATAATCAAGCGTGATTTTAATTATCCGCAATTTTATCAATTAAAACATCAACAAAAAGGCATCCTTATTTTACCGTTCAGCGGTTCTTGCATGGTATAGCATGGGGATATTGT
Source organism: [Mannheimia] succiniciproducens MBEL55E (assembly GCF_000007745.1). Taxonomy (GTDB): domain Bacteria; phylum Pseudomonadota; class Gammaproteobacteria; order Enterobacterales; family Pasteurellaceae; genus Basfia; species Basfia succiniciproducens. The sequence continues at coordinate 254,833 of NC_006300.1, forward strand.
TTTATAATCGTCAAGGTGAGAAATATGAGTGAAAAAACCAAAGTAATTGTTATCGATGATCACCCGCTAATGCGTCGCGGTATCAAGCAACTGATTGAACTGGAAGAACAGTTTGAAGTTGTAGGTGATGCCGGTAGTGGTAATGAGGGCGTCGAGCTTGCAATTAAAACTTCACCGGATTTAATTATTCTTGATTTAAATATGAAAGGTTTGTCCGGTTTAGATACATTAAAAGTACTGCGCCAGGAAGGTGTTGACGCTCGTATTGTTATTCTGACCGTATCGGATTCGAAAGCGGATATTTATGCTTTGATTGATGCCGGCGCGGACGGTTATTTATTAAAAGATACAGAACCTGACACATTACTTGCTCAAATTAAACAAATTGCACAAGGTGAAATTATCTTAAGCGATTCAATTAAAAATTTATTGGTTGAACGCCATCCGGCTCACGAGCCGATCCATGCGCTTACCGATCGTGAAATGGACGTATTGCAACTTATTGCAACCGGGCTCTCCAATAAACAAATTGCGGCGCAATTATTTATTTCGGAGGAAACCGTCAAAGTACATATCCGTAATTTATTACGTAAACTCAATGTACATTCTCGTGTCGCCGCCACCGTACTTTACCTTGAATACAAAGGCTCATAATTAAATACAATTAAATTTTGAAACCGGCTTACCCGCAGCCGGTTTTTTTATTCGCATTATATTGATGTTATGCACACCATCATATGATTTTAACGGACGTCATGCATGGTGTCCGCAGTAATGTTTCATCTGAATATTTCATTATTAAAATTTTCTTTGATCCAGTTCACAAATTTAAAAATAAACATTTTATCTTTAAAAGTTTTTAGGTTATCTTTTGTACAAAATCGAAACGTTTCGATAAAAAACTAATCCACATAACCCAAGAGGTGAAAAATGAAAAAATCATTTGTAAAAACATTACTGGCAACATCTATGCTTTTTTCAGAGACAGCGATGGCGGCTTATCCTGAAAAACCAATCACCATTATTGTTCCTTGGGGGGCTGGTGGTAATACAGATACGATAGCTCGTTTAGTAGCAAAAGGTTTGCAAGAAGAATTAAAAACTAATGTAAATGTAATCAATCGTACCGGCGGTAGTGGTGTTGTTGGACATAATGCAATTAAAACAGCAAAAGCCGATGGCTACACATTAGGTGTAGTAACTGTTGAAATTGCTCTAATGAAGCATCAAAAAATGGCAGATTTGAGTTATAAAGATTACACCCCGATTGCTCGTTTAGGGGTTGTACCGGGAGGCGTGCAAGTAGCAAAAGATGCTCCTTATAAAGATATTAATGAATTACTTGCAGCCGTTAAAGCAAATCCGGGTAAATTGAAAGCTTCGGGTAGTGGATTGAATTCAATTTGGCATTTGAATTTACTAGGTATACTAAAAAGTGCAGGATTACCTGAAGATAGCGTGAAATTTGTTCCTTCACAAGGCGCTAGTGCAGCATTACAAGAATTAGTTTCAGGTGGTATCGATTTTACAACATCATCCCCCGGTGAAGCTCAAAGTATGACTGATGCAGGAATGGTAAGACATTTGGCTATTACTACACCGACCAAGAGTGAGCTTTATGCAAATATTCCGGTATTCCAGGAAGCAACATCATATAAGTGGACTCTTAATGGTTGGAATGTGCTGACCGCACCACAGGGATTACCGGATGATATAAAACTTGTATTAGAAAAAGCTATGGAAAAAGTTTACGCAACAGGTGAATTACAAAAATTTGCAAATAAACAAGGATTTGAAGCTAGCGCATTATATGGTTCTGAATTAGAAAAATTTATGGCAGATGAGGACCAAAAATTTGGCGACCTTTTATCCACAAAATAACTTGAAGGAGAATAGCTCTCGAAAGAGGGCTATTTAATTTTATGTTCAGATTAATCACACCAATCGCTTTGTTCTTCTTTGGACTGTTTGTTTCTATTTATAGTTATCAGAGTTATGGCGATTTTGCAGAATATGGTGCGGCTTTTTATCCTACGGCTGTAGGAGTATTAGTTTCATTTTTTAGTTTAGTTGATTTTATTATGGAATTAAGAATCAAAGATAAATATGTTTTTCAGCACTTTGATTTCTTTCAAGACGGGAAAATAATTTTATTAATTATAGCAATTATTAGTTTTTATATATTTGTTGCTGATTATTTAGGTTTTATTATCACAACATCACTTATTTTAATTTTCCTAACTTTGCCGTTTTTAGAAAAATATAAGTTATTAACTGCACTACTATTAATTATTTTATCTATTGGTATTTATTTATTATTTGCTAGGGTCCTTTTAGTCGGACTTCCAAGTGGCATTATATTTGAATAGGTGATTTATGGAAATTTTTACTAACGCTATTTCATATATAGATCTGAATTCTATTATTGCTATTTTTGCTGCTGGATTATTTGGGTTATTTGTTGGTGCTATTCCAGGCTTAACGGCAACAATGGCGGTAGCATTAATGGTACCTTTTACTTTCTTTATGGAGCCTATTCCTGCTTTAGCATTGATGATTTCTGTTGGAGCTTCCTCAATTTATGCGGGCGACATACCCGGCGCATTATTGCGTATTCCTGGAACGCCGGCTTCAGCGGCTTATGTTGATGATAGCTATCTTCTTGTAAAACAAGGGAAAGTAAATCGAGTTCTTGGATTAGGACTTATGAGTTCGGTAATTGGTGGTGTAATTGGTACAATTATTCTTGCTCTTGCCGCTCCATCACTTGCACAGTTTGCATTAAAATTTAGCTCTTTTGAATATATGTGGTTATCTTTATTGGGGTTAAGTTGTGCTACTTTGATTGCCGGTAAATTTATTACTAAAAGTTTATTAACGTTATTATTTGGTATTTTAATATCTACTATCGGATTTGATGAGTTTACGGGGCAAGCGCGCTTTACCTTTGGATTCGTTTCTTTATACGAGGGGGTTAGCTTTATTCCGGCAATGATTGGTTTGTTTGCCATTTCTGGTGCAATTGAATATTATGCGACCCGTTATAAAGGTCAGAACCCAATAAATACAGATATTACGGAATTAGAACAGACTAAAAATTCTCTTAATTTATTTAAAGGAATAGCTAAACCTTTGATTAAACGAAAAGGAAGCATTTTACGTAGTAGTGTGACTGGTACTTTAATAGGTGCGTTGCCGGGGGCGGGAGCGGATATTGCGGCTTGGATTTCCTATGCATTATCGAAAAAAACCTCAAAAACACCGGAACAATATGGAAAGGGTTCGGAAGATGCAATTATTGATGCTTCAAGTAGTAATAATGCAAGTTTAGCCGGTAGTTGGATTCCGTCTCTAGTATTTGGTATTCCGGGTGATTCTGCGGCAGCGATAATAATTGGCGTATTGTATATGAAAGATATGCAACCGGGACCATCACTTTTCTTATTCCAACCGGATAAACTTTATGCCGTATTTATTCTATTCTTAATTGCGAATCTTGCATTAATACCTTTAGCATTGATCGTTGTTAATTTCTTGAAAAAAATTATTCAAATTAACAAAGATATTCTTTACCCGATAGTTATTATTTTTAGTATGGTTGGTGCTTTTGCAATTAATAATTCACCTGAGGCTATTATCGTAATGTTAATTATGGGGGTGATTGGTTATTTTTTACAAAAAAATCATTATCCGATTTCACCAATAATTCTGGGAATGATATTAGGACCAATGTTAGAACGCAATTTACTGGCTTCACTAACAAAATCAGACGGAAATTTAATAGCATTTGTTGAACGTCCTGTATCTGCAGTTTTAGGTTGTTGCTTCTTACTGGTAGTTATTCTACAAGTTTGGGGTATCGTTAAAAATTTTAATGAAAAAAATTAATTTGGAGAAAACAATGAGTATTCAAGGCATTATTCCTGTCATGTTAACACCGTTTATGGAAAATAATGAGATAGACTATGATGGGTTACGTAAATTAACCGATTGGTATATTGATAATGGTTCTGACGCGTTATTTGCGGCGTGTCAGTCAAGTGAGATTTTATTTTTAAGTTTAGAAGAACGAGTTAAAATTACAAAGACTGTTATGGATCAAGTACAGGGCAGAATCCCGGTTGTAGCTTCAGGTCATATTAGTGATAGTTTCGAGCAACAAGTGGAAGAACTGACCGCTATTTACAATACGGGTGTCGATGCGGTAATTTTAATTACTAATCGTCTTGATCCGAATAATGAAGGGACGACTGTCTTAAAATCAAATTTTGAAAAATTACTCGCAGCACTTCCAAAAGATATCGTACTCGGTTTATATGAATGCCCGGTACCATATCGCCGCCTTTTGACGGATGGAGAAATTAGTTATTTTGCCGGTTTTGAAAATATGGTAGTTCTTAAAGATGTATCATGTAATTTAGAAACTGTAAAACGTCGAATTCAATTAACTAAAAACAGCAACTTAAAAATTGTGAATGCAAATGCAGCTATAGCTTTTGAAGCGATGAAAGCCGGTTCGGAAGGTTTTTCAGGTGTATTTAATAATATCCATCCTGATCTTTATGCATATTTGTATAAAAATAAAAATTCATCGGATCCGATGGTACAGGAATTAGCAAATTTCTTAGCTATTTGCGGAGCCGCCGAAAGCTTTGGATATCCAAATTTTGCCAAATTAATGCATACAAAAATCGGAACGTTTAAGCATTACAATTCACGGGTAATTAAAGATGATATTAAAGTGAAATATTGGGCTGTTGAAGAATTACTTGATCATATCATGCAAGGTTCCGAACGTTATCGTAATAAATTAAATCTTCGTTAATTCGATTATTAGATAAGATTTTTTATTTAGATTGGATAAAATTATGAAAAAGCTAACTGTTCTCGGTAGTATTAATGCAGATCATGTGATTTCCGTACCGCACTTTGTGAAACCCGGTGAAACCCTGACCGGTTCGAATTATCATATTGCTTATGGCGGGAAAGGGGCAAATCAAGCGGTTGCCGCCGCACGATTGGGGGCTGATGTGGATTTTATCGCCTGTATAGGTGATGACGATATCGGTAAAGCCATGAAAGCCGCTTTTGAACGGGACGGTATCCATACCCATACGATTTCCACTATTCCTCATCAAACTACCGGGATCGCAATGATTCAAGTAGCGGAAAGCGGGGAGAATAGCATCGTGATTTCGGCGGGAGCGAATGCGCATTTAACCGAAGAACTGTTAGCTCAACATCAAGAGAGTATTGCACATGCGGACTGCCTGCTTATGCAGTTGGAAACGCCTATAAGTGCGGTAGAAAAAGCGGCGGTTTTTGCTAAACGGAACGGGACAAAAGTTGTACTCAATCCCGCACCGGCGCAGCCTTTGTCCGATCATTTACTTGCCCATATCGATATGATTACGCCGAATGAAACCGAAGCGGAAATTCTCACCGGCGTGCAAGTAACGGATGAACAAAGTGCGGCGGAAGCAGCGCAGGTTTTTCATCACAAAGGTATTGAAACGGTGCTGATTACGCTGGGATCAAAAGGCGTATTTTTCAGCAGCCGGGGCGTTCAACGGATTATTCCGGGGTTTCGGGTAAAAGCCGTTGATACCACGGCGGCGGGCGATACCTTTAACGGTGCATTGATTACCGCGTTGCTGGAGGATAAATCCATGGAGGAAGCTATCCGTTTTGCTCACGGTGCGGCGGCTATCAGCGTTACCCGCAAAGGGGCGCAACCTTCAATTCCAAGTAGAGAAGAAACATTAGCCTTTCTTAATGAACAACATTAAAAGGGCGTTTTTAAGCAAGTTCAAAAAAGGTGAGATTAGGAGTAATAGCTAATGGCTACCATGAAAGACATTGCCCGCCTTGCCAATGTTTCCACTTCAACGGTTTCTCATGTTATTAACAATGATCGTTTTGTAAGTGAAAAAATCCGCGAAAAAGTCATGGCTGTGGTAAAGGAGCTAAATTATCAGCCTTCCGGGCTTGCTCGAAGCTTCAAAACGAAAGAAACCAAAACTATCGGTATGCTGGTTACGGCAAGCGATAATCCGTTTTTTGCGGAAGTGGTTCATGCAGTAGAACGTTATTGCTGTCAACAGAACTATAATTTGATCTTGTCTAACACAGAGGGAAGTCCGCAACATTTGCAGCATAATTTGCAGATGCTGATAAACAAACAGGTGGACGGGTTATTGTTAATGTGTTCGGAAACCCATACCCAAGATAATATGCCGATCAATTTACCCATCCCCGCGGTGATTATGGACTGGTGGCCGAGCGAATTAACTGCGGATAAAATCTTCGAAAATTCGGAACTCGGCGCTTATCTTGCAACAAAGCACTTGATTCATCACCAGCATAAACGGATTGCCATTGTTAATGGCGATTTGCGTAAACCTATCGCTCAAAACCGCTTAATCGGCTACAAAAAGGCGTTAACGGAAGCCAATTTACCCATTGATGAGACATTGATTTTTGAAGGGAAATTTGATTTTCAAACGGGCTTTGACGCATTGGAACGGTTATTAAAAACCGATTGCCCGCCAAGCGCAATTTTCGCCTGTTGCGATGCCATTGCCTTAGGCATTTATCAGGCGGCATGGCGGCACAATCTGATTATTCCCCGACACCTTTCCGTGATTGGTTATGACGATACCATTCTTTCCCAATATATTGCGCCGCCTCTTTCAACCATTCATCAACCGAAAACCGAGCTGGGCAAATTAGCCGTACAGACGTTACTGGAGCGTATTAAAAATCCGCAAAAAACTTACCGCACTTTTGTGCTGGATCCCGTTTTAGTGGAGCGAGAGTCTGTTGCCACCCGAAAGGAAAGTTAATATTCCACCTATCTTGTTAAAAAAATTATGTAAAAAAACTAAAATTTGTCTAAAGATCATAGGTTTTACATTGCGCAGACTTTCCATTAACAGGTAAACTAAAGCGGTTATTATTTCGGGGGAAAGTGTGAAAATTTTTAGTGACAAGATAACTCACTTTGTATCAGTTTGGTTACTGAAAGCAGTAATGTTTTTAGCGCTGCTTATAAGTTCTCCGGCTATTGCCGAATCCGCTGTCGAACTTAAAGTGGAGGGCATAGCAAATGAGAAACTCAGAGAAAACGTACAGCTTTATTTGGCTACGCTGGATAAAGAAGATGCCGACGGTTCCGAACGTTATCAGAATAAAGTCAAAGAAAATATTGATAAAGCTCTCCGGGTTTACGGCTATTACGGTAGTACCGTCGCGTTTAATCAACAACCCCGCTCAAATGCTCCGGATCTTCTTATCGCCCGCGTGGATATCGGTAAGCCCACCTTAATTGAAGATACGGATATCGTCATTACCGGCGATGCACTTCATGACGAATATTTCAAACGGTTAGAGAAAAAGGTTCCCGCTAAAGGTACGGTGTTAGACCATGAAACCTATGAGGACTATAAAACCGAATTACAAAAACTCGCCGTCCAAAGAGGTTATTTTGATGCGGATTTTCCCGTACATCAACTTCAAGTAATGCCTTCAACCCGCCAAGCCTGGTGGCGTATGGATTTTAACAGCGGAAGCCGCTACCGCTACGGTGAAATCAGTTTTGAACATTCGCAAATCAGAGAAGATTATTTGCGCAATATGCTGGAAATTAAATCCGGTGACGAATATTTAATTAATGATGTGTCGAACATGACCAATAATTTTTCTTCCAGCGGTTGGTTCCAGTCGGTATTGGTTCGTCCTGAATTACACGAAGACAGTAAAACCATTGATCTTCACCTGTTAATGTATCCGAAAAAGAAAAATGCCATGGAAGTGGGGTTGGGTTATTCTTCCGACGTAGGAGCCCGTGCGCAAATCGGCTGGACTCGACCATGGATTAATAACCGAGGGCATAGTTTGCATTCGGATCTTTATGTTTCTTCACCGAAACAAACCTTTGAAATTACATATAAAATGCCGTTATTAAAGAACCCGATGCGTTATTATTATGAATTTTCTACCGGGATCGAAAACGAAGACGATACAAAAACCGATACCAAATCTCTGGCTGCGACCTTTGCCGCGTTACGCTATTGGAATAACGCAACCGGGTGGCAATATTCGTTGGGAACAAAGATTCGGTATGACGAATTTACCCAAGCGGATCAAGAACATAAAACTTTTTTATTATATCCTACTACATCAGTAAGTCGTTCGCGCATTTCCGGCGGCTTATTTCCTATTCGGGCGGATACCGTCAGTGCCACGGTGGATTTAGGCAGAAAACTTTGGCTGTCGGATGTGGATTTTTTCAGAGTACGTGCTAATGCGGGCTGGATTAAAACTTTTGCGCCTAATCATCGTTTTTTAACCCGGGGTGAAATCGGCTATTTGCATACCAATGAATTAGAACGAATTCCTCCCGCTTTACGGTTTTTCGCCGGCGGTGATCGCAGCGTACGCGGTTATGGTTATAAAAAAATATCGCCGAGAAACAGTAAAGGTAAATTAATCGGCGCTTCACGTTTGGCTACGGGTACGGTGGAATACCAATATCAATTCGTTCCGAATTGGTGGCTTGCCACCTTTGCCGATGCAGGGCTTGCGGCGAATTCTTACAGCACAAGCGAATTACGTTACGGTGCGGGGATGGGCGTTCGTTGGGCATCGCCGGTCGGCGCTATTAAATTTGATATTGCGACCCCAATCCGCGATAAAGACGATAGTAAAAATATACAATTTTACATCGGATTAGGCACAGAATTATAAGCGGTAAATTTATACGGATTATTCCATGACAGATAAGATAGAAAAAGCAAAAAACAGCACTCGAGAGGCGACGCCTCAAAGTGCGGTTAAAAATAGCGAAAAAACACGAAAGTGGTGTCGCAGAATTTTTTGTATTTTCTGCATAGTCGTTTTGGTTCCGCTTATCGGGTTGTTGGGTGCGCTTTCTTTTGAATCCGGTCAGCAGGGATTGCTGAAACTCACCGATAAAATGACGGATAGCCTTTCTTTTGAACAAATAAGCGGTAACTTACAAGACGGACTAGAGTTGCATAATATTCGTTATCAGTCGTCGGGTATTGATACTTTGGTGGAAAAAGCCAGATTTCAACTGGATTTTAACTGTTTGTGGAGAAGAGAAATTTGCGTTGAAGATATCAGTCTGCAAAAAACCGATATTCACATTAACACGGCGCTTTTACCGCCCTCCGAATCGGAGCGGAAGACGGATTCCGGTGAGATGTCTCGTATTTATTTGCCTTTCGGTCTTACGGTGAAAAATGTGGCTGTAAGCGAGTTGGCGTTGTCAATTGATAATAATTACCTGAATCTGGGTGTTTTTAAAACGGCGGCGACTTTAAATAATAGAAGAGGGTTGACGCTTTTACCCACCATAATTAATGATTTTAGTTTCGTAAGCAAAACCTCCGCAGAACAGCAAGCGGAAGCGGAGAAAAAAGCGGAGGACGAAGCCGAGCAAGCTCAACCTGTGGATTGGGCGAAGATTGATGAAATCTTAACGCCCGCGTTGCTTGGTAATTTAAATCAAATTACTCTTCCTTTTGATATTCACGTAGAAGATATTCAAGGGCAAAACTGGCAATATGAAAGCTTTGTGGATGAGCGGTCTCAGCAACAGGTGATTGTGTCTCGTTTTCAATTGCAGGCGGACGCTACGAATTACGATGTCGAATTAAAAACTTTCGATATCGTCAGCAATTTAGCGGATTTACAGGCTCAAGGGCAGATTCGGTTAAATGAAGATTTTCCGTTAAATCTGGTTTTGCATGGCGATATTCATCAGGACAAGGCAAGCGTGTTGCCGATGAAGCGGCTTGATCTTGAGCTTTCCGGAAATTTGAAAAATCAGACCGCACTTTTGCTGACTACCCAAGGTGATGTTGATGCAACACTTAAAGGAACAGTGGAACTCGGTAAAGAGAAAATGCCGTTAGATTTACAGTTAACCAGCAAAAAAGCACAATACGATTTTGCGGTGGCAAACCTTAAACCGCTGAAATTACAGGATGTTAATGCGAAAATTACAGGTAATTTGTTAGATTATCAAGCGGAAATCAGCGGGCAGGTGGAAGGTATGGGGGCGCCTAAAACCGAAGTGGATTTATTAGGTTCGGGCAAACTCTATCAGGCGGAAGTCAAACAACTCAAGCTGCACGGATTAGAAGGGCGGATCGATTTACAGGGTGATGTGGATTGGCAGGACGGCGCTAAATGGAATGCGGAGCTGGATCTTAATAAAATCAATATCGGCGCCTATGTGAAAGATTTCCCGGCGGTATTAACCGGTAAAGTATCTACCTCGGGGCTGGCAAACAGCAAAACCTGGCAAGTGTCCGTTCCTACTTTGGATTTAACCGGTTCGGTTAGCCAACGTCCGCTTGTGCTAAAAGGAGGAATTAATCTGGGGCAGGAAGCCTTACTGGATATTCCGAATCTGTTAATGACTTATGGCGAGAATAAACTTATCGCCAAAGGCCTGTTAAGCGATAAATCGGATTTTAATTTAGATATTAACGCACCTAATCTTAAAGGATTATTGCCTGATTTTTCCGCCTCATTAGTGGGTAAAGCCGTGTTAACCGGCGATATGGCGGAACCTAATTTAGATATTGATTTGAAAGGCGATCAGATTCAGTTTCAGGATTTTTATCTGGCAAAATTCAATGTGCAGGGGAAAGTAAATTCCGTTCCTCAAATCGAGGGCAATTTAGCCCTTGATGTAAGCGGATTTAATTACGGTGATATTAACATTCATTCTGTAAAACTGACCGCTAAAGGCAATGAAAAAGCCCATGAATTACAATTGCGTTCGGAAGGTGATCCTATTGCGGCGCAGCTTAATTTATCGGGCGGTTTCGACCGCGCTTTGCAGCAATGGAAAGGCACGATTAGCCAAACGGACATTAAAACGCCGATCGGCGATGTAACAAATAATCAGTTTGCGGTGAATTATGAACATAAGTCGGCAAAGGCAACTATTTCCGCTCATTGTTGGCATAATCCGGATGTAGAACTTTGTTTCCCGCAGAGTTTTACTGTCGGTCAAAACGGTGAAATTCCTTTTGAAATGAAGAAGCTGGATCTTAATTTGGTCAATAAGCTGACCGAACAGGAAAATATGTTGGCGGGGATTTTAACCGGTAAAGGGAAATTTGCCTGGTTTGCGGATAAACCGGTGAAACTTGATGCATCAGTCACCAGCAACGCCATTTATTTTAGCCAAAAAGTCGACGGCAAAAACTTTAAACTTGATATGGCTAAACTAAATGTGAATGCTAATTTAGAGAATAATAATTTGGCGGTTACATCCGCAATTCATTTACAAAATCAAGGTAATGTTGCCGCTGATATTAAATTACTGGATATCGATCAGGTCGGAAAATTAAGCGGTTCCCTGAAGATGAGCGGAGTGAATCTGGATTTAATTAATCAGATTTTATCGAATAAAGAACGTATTTCCGGAGATGTCGGAGCCGCATTGACTTTTGCGGGGGATTTGAATAAACCGCTTATCAACGGTTCTTTGGATATTAAAAATATGAATGCGGTTGTACAAAATATGCCGTTTGATATTACCGACGGGAATCTGGCATTGCGTTTTTACGGAACCCGTTCTTCTTTGCAGGGGTATATCCAAACGCCGGATAGCCGTCTAAATATTGACGGCAATGCCGACTGGCAGGATATCAATCATTGGCATACGGCGGTACGGGCAAAAGCCAATGAATTTAAGTTAGATATTCCGTCTATGGCGAAATTGAAAGTCAGCCCGAACGTAGAGATGAAAGCTTCGCCGACATTGCTTGAATTAACGGGGAATGTAGATATTCCGTGGGGGCGAATCGCCATTGAGAGCTTGCCTGATAGTGCGGTTTCCGTGAGTAGTGATGAAGTCATTCTGGACGAGCCGCCGCGTACCAGAATTGTGAAACTGGCGACGGAAACGGACGGTATGGTGATTCGTTCCGATTTAAAAATCAATATCGGTAATGATGTGAATTTAGAAGCCTATGGTTTGAAAACCAATTTAAACGGTCGTTTACTGGTCAAGCAGGAAAAAGGTCAGCTTGGGTTATACGGCATGATAAATTTAAGAAGAGGGCGTTACGCTTCGTTCGGGCAGGATTTATTGATTCGTAAAGGGCAAATTTCATTTAACGGGCTGCCTTCTCATCCAATGTTGAATATTGAGGCGATTCGAAACCCTGAAGCTATGGAAGATGCCAAAGTTATTGCCGGTGTCAAAGTAACGGGATTAGCCGACTCGCCGAGTGTGGACGTTTTCTCCGAGCCTGCTATGCCTCAAGATCAGGCGTTGTCTTATTTATTAACGGGGCGTTCGCTTGAAAACAGCGGTGAAGCGGGATCCGGCGGTTCTGTGGGAGCGGCTTTGCTTGGCATGGGCTTAGCCAAGAGCGGAAAAGCGGTGGGTTCCATCGGCGAAACTTTTGGTATTCAGGATTTGAACTTAGGAACCTCCGGTATCGGTGACAGTTCCAAGGTGGTTGTGAGTGGTAATTTAACGCCAAGATTACAAGTAAAATACGGCGTGGGTTTATTCAACGGCTTAGCCGAATTTACCTTACGTTACAGATTATTACCGCGTCTTTATCTGCAATCGGTCACGGGTGTAAACCAAGCCGTTGACTTGTTGTATCGTTTCGAATTTTAATTTCAGAGATTTTTATGAATAACGAAAATTTACGTGCAAAAGCAACCGCACTTAATAATGTGGCGAAACATGAAATGCGCGAAGTTCGGGAGATCGCGGCAATTGATCTTGGCTCTAACAGCTTTCACATGATAGTCGCTCGGATTGTGAACGGTTCTATCCAAGTGTTATCTCGTTTAAAACGTAAAGTCCGGCTTGCCGCCGGGCTTGATGAAAACGGCGTATTGGACCAGGCGGCGATTAGTCGCGGTGTTGATTGCCTTGCGTTATTTGCGGAGCGGTTGCAGGGTTTTAAAGCGGAAAACGTCAATGTAGTAGGTACCTATACTTTAAGAAGTGCGGTCAATAATCAGGAATTTTTACGTCAGGCTCAAGCGGTTTTTCCTTATCCGATTCGTATTATCAGCGGTGAAGCGGAAGCGGAAATGATCTATGCCGGCGTATCTCATACTCAGCCGGAACAAGCCCGTAAATTGGTTATCGATATCGGCGGCGGTTCTACGGAAATGATTATCGGCGAGGGGTTTACCCCTTTGCTGGTTAATAGCCGTAATATGGGGTGTGTCAGTTTTGCTAAACAGTTTTTTGTTAATGGTGAAATATCAGAACAGAATTTTAATCGGGCACGGCAAACGGCGTTAGAGAGAGTTCGGGATCTCAGCGAACAATACCGGCAACTTGGTTGGAAACATGTATTAGGCTCATCAGGTACTATTAAAACCGTTCATCAGGTGATTATGGCAAACATAGACAATGACGGCATTATTACCGCCGGCCGTTTAGATCATCTTATTGAACGGACTTTAAAGGCGACACATTTTGATAACTTAAAGTTATCGGGTTTAATAGAAGAACGTGCCGACGTATTTGTGCCGGGATTAGCGATTTTAAGCGCGGTATTTGATGCTTTTGATATTCAGCAAATGCGCTATTCCGACGGCGCGTTACGCGAAGGCGTGATGTATAGTTTGGAAACAAATTTTCAGGTAACCAACATACGTGAGCGTACCGCCGAAGGTTTGGCGGAGCAATTTAATATCGACAGAGAACAGGCTCATCGCGTTACCCAAACTGCGGTGCTGTTAGCTCAACAATTTACCGGCTGGCAATCGCCCGAACAGGCGGAAGAATTGCAGGAAATTTTGCTTTGGGCGGCACTGTTACACGAAGTGGGAATTGTGATTAACCATAAAAATCTTCAAAAACATTCCGCCTATATTTTGCAGAATATCGAATTGCCGGGCTTTGATAAAGAGCAGCAACGGCTACTTGCTACTTTGGTGCGCTACCATATCAATAATTTCCGCCTTGAAGATATCAGCGCCGGGCGCTATGAAATACAGGATGTATTATCGCTTATTCGTTTGTTACGCCTTGCTATCGCCTTGAATAAATCCCGTCAGGCAACGGAAAGTACGGAAGAGATTTCTTTAAAAACCGACCGCATTTCTTCATTATGGACATTAACTTTCGAGCCGAACTATCTGCGCGACAATCCGTTGGTAGAAAATGATTTAGCGGCGGAACAGTTACAGTTGAAAGATATTGGTATCAATTTTAAATTTGCCTAATAAAATTCTGCTAAAAAGCACCGCACTTTATCTCGCAAAGTGCGGTGCTTTTTTATGAATTTTTATTAGGAAATATTCAAGAAAAAACGCACATTTCTCAATGTGCGTTATAAACTTAAGTTATGCAACCCACAACAGGATTGCTAACAACTGAGGAGAAATTATTCGCAGGAACATCACCAGCGGATACACGGTGGCATAAGATAAAGCGGCGGCACCGTTTTCTTCTTTAATCGCATTGGCAAAGGCTAATGCCGGCGGATCGGTCATGGAACCTGCGAGTAAACCGCAGATACTGAGATAATTCATCTTCGCATAGATCCGGGCGATAATGCCCACAGCCATTAACGGAACAAATGTAATCAGCACGCCGTATCCCATCCAGGTTACCCCATCACCTTGAGTTAAGGTATTGACGAAATTACCGCCGGATTTTAAGCCTACAACCGTAAGGAATAATACGATACCGATTTCACGTAACGCTAAGTTGGCACTTGGCGGCATAAACCAATAAAGTTTACCGATTGAACCGATACGGGCAAGGATTAACGCAACGACTAAAGGACCGCCCGCAAGACCTAATTTAAGCGCAACGGGGAAGCCCGGTATATGAATCGGTAATGAGCCTAATAAAACCCCTAAACAAATCCCGATAAAGACCGGTAGCATTTGCACCTGTTGCAATTTCTGTTTGGCATTGCCGATAATAGAAATGGCGGCATCCATGGTTTCGACATTACCAACCATGTGAAGCACGTCCCCGAACTGCAAAATGCTGTCCGCAGTCGGCACAAGTTCAACCCCGGCACGGTTTAAGCGGGAAATCATAATGCCGTAACGCTGATGAATACCCAAAGTACGAATGCGTTTACCCAATACTTTTTCATTGGTACCCACAACCCGTTCGGAACGGGATATTGCCAACCAGTTTGGACGGCTCAAGTTCGATTTTTTCACCGACAATTAAGCACATTCTTTGCAATGAATGCGAATCGCCTACAAGATGAAGAACATCGTTGAGGAAAATTGTCGTATCGGCTTTCGGCACGCTGATGTTTTCTTCCCGTTTTAAGCGGGTACAAACCACCCCTCTTTCATCAAAGCCGGGAATATCGCGCAAACATAATCCGTCTAAATTCGGATTTGCCACCCGGATATTGATTTTCTGTAAAGATTCCGTTTGTTGACCGCTTTCCTGGGTAAATTTTTTCGCTTCGTCATCCACTTTGACTCTGAATATAAGACGGACTAACCACATACTTGCCAGAATACCGCAAATACCGAAAGGATAAGCAACCGCATAGGCCATACCCATGCTTTGGGTGATATTTTGCATACCTAGCTCGGTAAGAATTTGCTGACCTGCACCTAAAGACGGCGTATTGGTGACCCCGCCCGAATAGATACCTAAAATAATATCTAACGGCACATCAAAGGCTTTGTTGATAATTACAACAATTAATGAACCTAAAGCTACAATTAGCGTTGCTAACGCATTGAGTCTTAACCCGGATTTCCGCAATGAAGCGAAAAAACCCGGCCCTACTTGGATACCTATCGTATAAACGAATAAAATTAAACCGAATTCTTGCACAAAATGCAGCGTATGAGCATCAAGTTGAAGACCGTTTTGTTCGCTGAAATGCGAAACGATAATCCCCCCGAATAATACGCCCCCAATACCAAGACCCACTCCCTTAATTTTCCACTGGCCAATCCATAGGCCAAGAACAGCAGCAAGAGAAAGAATGCTGATCGTTATTGCTATGTCAGACATGACTACCTACCTTGAGTTAATATTTACTGGGGGCAATTATAGCAAATGAGAAATTTGTGGATTTGATAATGCTCAAACAAATTTAAAAAATGAAACATTCATCACATTTTTCCTTGCTAAATGTAACAATTTGCTCAAAAATATCCGCTTAAATTTTAACTTATCTATAGGAAGTGGAATGAATTATTCTCAGGAGCTGCTGACATCGTTACTTTGGATTTTTAAAGCAATCGGTATTACGGCCGTTCTTTTTTCATTGACTGTTTACGTTTTAGTCAAAACGACCCGTTGGGGCCGCCAGTTCTGGATGTTGGCAGCAGGCTATATTTCGCCTAAACGAAGTAAAAAACCTATCGGATATTTTGTAATTATCGTATTTTTTAATTTGCTTTCGGTACGTTTGGATATTTTATTTTCCGAATGGTATAAGGCAATGTATAACGCCTTACAGGAATCCCATGAAAAAATGTTCTGGATTCAAATGGTTGTTTTTTCCGTGTTAGCGACAATTCACATCGCAAATGTTTTGCTAACTTATTATTTGACTCAGCGTTTTACCATTCAATGGCGCACTTGGCTGAATAATGAAATGGTGAACAGATGGACGGAAAATCAAGCCTATTATAAAGCGCAGTACGTTTACAATAAACTGGATAACCCGGATCAACGTATTCAGCAAGATGTGCTTTCTTTTGTTTCCAATTCTATCGAATTTGCAACGGGAGTAATTTCTTCCGTGGTGTCTATCGTTGCCTTTACCGTTATTTTATGGGGATTGGCAGGCCCGATGACCGTCGTCGGTATTACTATTCCTCATGCTATGGTCTATCTGGTTTTTATTTATGTTTTAATTACCAGTATTTTTGCATTCCGAATCGGTCGACCGTTAATCAATTTGAATTTTACCAATGAGCGTTTAAACGCGAACTATCGTTATTCCTTAATCCGCTTAAAAGAATACGCGGAAAGCATCGCTTTTTTCCGTGGTGAGAAAATGGAAAAAAACGTGCTGTTTAAACAGTTTAACCAGGTAATTGGTAACGTATGGAAAATGGTACATATGACCTTGAAATTATCCGGCTTTAACCTTGCGGTATCTCAAGTGTCTGTTATTTTTCCTTTTATTATTCAGGCGAGTCGTTATTTCAGCAAACAAATTCAATTAGGCGATTTGATTCAAACGGCGCAATCTTTCGGGCGGGTGCAGACAGCGCTTTCCTTCTTCCGTAATTCCTATGACAGTTTTACCGGCTATCGTGCGGTGTTGGATCGTTTAACCGGTTTTTATTCTGCCGTTAATCAGGCGAACAGCGCTTCACACATTTCTATTGAAGACAGTGAAAGTGCGGTTGTTTTTGATAAATTAACGGTGAAAAAACCGACCGGTGAAGCCTTAATTAAAGATTTATCCCTGAATTTGCCGCAAGGCGCGTCGTTATTAATCAAAGGCCCTTCAGGTGCGGGGAAAACCACGCTATTGCGTACTATTGCGGGCTTATGGTCATATTCCGAAGGGATTGTACGTTGCCCGCAACATCATGCGTTATTTTTGTCGCAAAAACCTTATTTACCGCAGGGTCGCTTAATTGACGCTTTATTTTATCCGGAACTGGCGCCGGAAAACCTGGATTTGGCTCAAGCGGCGGAAATAATGCGCAAAGTACAATTGGGGCATTTAACGGATCGTCTGGAGCAGGAAAACGATTGGACCCGCGTACTTTCATTAGGCGAACAGCAACGGCTTTCTTTTGCCCGCGTATTGATTTGTCGTCCTTTGGTGGCTTTTTTAGATGAAGCAACCGCAAGTATGGATGAAGGTTTAGAAGAATCAATGTATCGTTTATTAAAAACGGAATTGCCGGATACCACAATTATCAGTGTCGGTCACCGTTCTACCTTGCAGATTCATCATACTCAACATTTAGTGATTAATCCGCAGGATCAAAGCTGGGCCCTCAGCTAAATTTTCTTTATTAAAAATGTCTTTTAAGCCAAAATGACAAAAAGTGCGGTTTTTTTGACCGCACTTTTTGTTTTTTATTTTTTGGTAAATACCCGCAACTTTTAATTCTCATTAATAAAAGTCACCTTCTACCTGTTAAGAGGTAGCGTATTTCGATTGGATCAAGAAAATATCAAATAGTGAAAACTTACTCTTTTTGTCGGTTATTAAACATATTAGAATTTGCCTTAGTTAAAGCTGACTAAAATAGTCGGAAATTGATTTTCTTAATTTAGGAGTGATTTTATGTACTGCGTTCAATGCGAACAAACCATGGTGACGCCGAAAGGCAACGGCTGCAGCTTCTCTCAGGGAATGTGCGGTAAAACCGCCGAAACTTCGGACTTACAGGATTTACTTATCGCCACATTGCACAGCTTATCCGCATGGGCGTTAAAAGCCCGTGAGCACAATATCATTATTCATGAAGCGGACGCCTTTGCGCCGCGCGCATTCTTCGCCACCCTAACCAATGTAAACTTCGATTCCGCGCGTATCGCCGGCTATGCGCAACAAGCGTTAATTTATCGTAACCAATTAATCAAAGCGGTCAATGAAGTCGAACCCAATCCGAATATCGATCACCCGTTGGCGAATATCGAACTAAACGGCATTTCCGTTGAACAATTGGCTCTGCAGGCAAAACAATTCGCGTTGGATACGGATCGTCAACAAATCGGTGAAGAAGCCCACGGCGTACGTTTGCTTTGTTTATACGGTTTAAAAGGCGCCGCGGCTTATATGGAACACGCCTATGTGCTGGATAAATTCGATAACGATATTTATGCGGAATATCACGGTTTCATGTCCTGGCTAGGCACGCAACCCGGCGATCTGAACGAATTACTGGAAAAAGCGCTGGCTATCGGCAGCATGAACTTTAAAGTGATGGCCATGCTGGATGCGGGTGAAACCGAGCATTTCGGTAACCCGGTGCCTGCGATGGTTAACGTTCGACCGGTAAAAGGCAAATGTATCTTAATTTCCGGCCATGATTTGAAAGATTTAAAAGAATTATTGGAGCAAACGGAAGGCAAAGGCATCAATGTGTACACCCACGGTGAAATGCTGCCCGCTCACGGTTATCCGGAATTGAAGAAATACAAACACTTGGTGGGCAACTTCGGCTCTGGCTGGCAGAATCAGCAAAAAGAATTCGCCCGTTTCCCGGGTGCCATTGTGATGACGTCAAATTGTTTAATCGACCCGAATGTAGGCGATTACGCAGATCGCATTTTCACCCGTAATATTGTGGGCTGGCCGGGTGTAACCCATCTTGAAGATCATGATTTCTCACCGGTGATTGAAAAAGCATTGCAATGCGACGGTTTTCCGTATACGGAATTAGAACATTTAATCACCGTAGGTTTCGGCCGCAAAACCTTAATCGACGCCTCCGATGCGGTCATTGATTTGGTCAAAGCGGGCAAATTAAGTCATGTATTCGTTATCGGCGGTTGTGACGGCGATAAAGAAGAACGTCATTATTACACCGATTTAGCTTACGCATTACCGAAAGATACCGCCGTATTAACCCTGGGTTGCGGTAAATACCGTTTCAATAAGCTGGATTTCGGCACCATCGACGGCGGTCTGCCGCGGTTACTGGATGCGGGGCAATGTAACGATACTTATTCCGCCATCATGTTAGCGGTGACGCTTTCACAAAAATTAGGTATCGGCTTAAACGAATTGCCGTTATCCATCGTGCTTTCCTGGTTTGAACAAAAAGCCATTATCGTGTTATTAACGCTATTAGCCTTGGGTGTGAAAAATGTGTATTCCGGTCCGAGTAAACCGGCGTTCTTAAACGACAATGTGATGGCGTTATTACACGAGAAATTCGGTTTAAGCGGTTTAACCACCCCCGAACAGGATTTCGGCCACATTATCAATAAAAATCTATAACCATTTGTAGGACGTATCACATGCGTCCTGAATAATAGATGAATGTCATATCGGGCGTATGTGATACGCCCCAACCGGAAAGGAATAAAACAGATGGCTAAAACAAATAAAAATCCGTTATGCATTAATGAATTACAGGTTTACTCAATCGTACAGGAAGCGCCAAAGGTTAAAACCATTAACTTTATCGCACAGGATTTCTATCCTTATGAAGCGGGGCAATACGCCTTGGTCAGTATCCGAAACACGCCTCATATCACCCGCGCCTATTCACTCTCTTCCACGCCGGGCGAGAGCCGTTTCGTGTCGATCACCGTGCGTGAAATCGACGGCGGTGTGGGCTCCGGCTGGTTAAATAACGAAGTGAAAGTGGGCGACCAAGTATGGTTTTCAAACCCGATGGGAGATTTTTCCTGCCAAAAAGTGATTGCGGATAATTACCTATTAGTGGGTGCGGGCAGCGGCGTAACGCCGATTATGTCCATGACCCGCTGGTTGTTGAAAAATCGTCCGCAAGCCAATGTCAGCGTCATTCACAGCGTTCATTCGCCGCAAGACGTGATTTTTAAATCCGAATGGGCGCAATTAAAAGCCGACAATCCGCGTTTAAATTTGGTTTTCAACGCTTCGGTGAATGCCACCGCAGGGTTTGAAAGCGGTCGGATCAGCAAAGAAATTCTGACCAAAGCGGTACCGAATCTCACCGATTACACTGTCATGACCTGCGGTCCGCAAGCTTATATGGATGCGTTGAAAACCATGGTTTTAGAACTTGGCGGTTCGGAACAACGGTTCTTCACCGAAGCGTTCTTCAACACCGCGCTTGCCGGCGATATCAGCTCGGACAAGAAAACCACGTTAACCGTCAGCGGTGCCAAACCGATGAAAACGGAAGTACCGGTGGGCATGACATTGCTTGCCGCGTTGGAAGCGCAGGAACAACCGGTGGTTTCGGGCTGCCGTACCGGTTTATGCGGATTGTGCAAAACCAAAGTTACCGGCGGCGAATATGAGATCGTATCCAACGGCGACTTAACGCAAGAAGAAATCGCCCAGGGTTACGTACTGGCTTGCAGTTGTCGGGTGAAAGCGGATATGACGGTAGAAATCTGATTTTTGCTTTTTTAGCATAATAAACGGATCCTAAAAGTGCGGTAAAATTTTTCGGATTTTTGACCGCACTTTTTTATTTACTTATTTTTAAGTGTTTTTACATTTTTAATGTCTGATATAATCACTCAGGTATTTAGTCGACTAAAATACTAGGTTATTTTAATCGCTCCTAGATGCGAGGGACTTTTTAGTAATTCTGTTACAAGGAGCAATCCAATGGGAAAATATAAAAAACTATGGGCGGCATTAGTTGTCGTCCTTACGGTAACATTTACCATATTAGGTTACATCGGCGTGGAGGTTTACCGTCAAGCGCCGCCCGTGCCTCAAGCTTATGTGTCGCAAACCGGTGAAACGGTGATGACAAAAGACGATATTCTTGCCGGTCAAACCGCCTGGCAGACAACCGGCGGTATGGAAGTGGGGTCACTGCTTGGGCACGGTGCATATCAAGCGCCGGACTGGACGGCAGATTGGCTTCACCGTGAATTGACCGCATGGTTGGATATCAGAGCGCAAGCGACATTCAATAAAAGTTATACGGAATTGGACCCTGCTTCCCAGGCGGCGTTACAAGCCGATATTGCGCGAGGAATACCGCCATCAAAGCAGGGTGAATGAAGACGGTAATGTGGTGTTATCCGAAACCCGTTTACAGGCTATCCGTCAAACCGCCGATTACTACATTAAATTGTACGGCGACGATCCGTCAATGATTTCCAGCCGCGAATCATTTGCCATGAAAAATAATACGTTGCCGGATCCTGAAGCCCGTCAAAAATTATCGGACTTTTTCTTCTGGACGGCATGGGTGGCGTCAACCAATCGTCCCGATGCGGAAGCCACTTATACCAATAACTGGCCGCACGAACCCTTAATTCAAAATGTGCCAACCACAGAAAACATTATGTGGTCGCTGATTTCCATCATATGTTTAATTGCGGGAATCGGTTTCTTAATTTGGGCCTATTCTTTCTTACGTGATCATAATGAAACGGCGCCGCAGGCACCGGCTGCGGATCCCTTGTCAAAACTCAATTTAACACCGTCGCAAAAAGCATTGGGAAAATACGTTTTCCTTACCTTGGCGCTATTTGTCGTGCAAGTGGGATTGGGCGGCGTACTGGCGCATTATACGGTGGAAGGACAAAAATTCTACGGTGTGGATATTTCGCAGCTGTTTCCTTATTCCTTGATCCGGACCTGGCACATTCAATCCGCATTATTCTGGATTGCCACCGGCTTTTTGACCGCAGGTTTGTTCCTGGCGCCGATTATTAACGGCGGGAAAGATCCTAAATATCAAAAATTCGGGGTAAATTTTCTGTTCTTAGCTTTATTGATCGTGGTGGTCGGATCCTACAGCGGCAATTTCTTTGCATTGAGCCATCAAATTCCTGCGGAATTTAATTTCTGGTTTGGCCATCAAGGTTATGAATATTTAGATTTGGGACGTTTCTGGCAATTATTGTTATTTGTGGGTTTCCTGCTTTGGCTATGGTTAATGTTACGCTGTACGAGCCATTCCTTTAAGCAAGGCGGCGATAAGAACCTGCTTGCCATCTTTATCGCCTCCATTATCGGAGTCGGCTTATTCTACGGACCCGGTTTATTCTACGGCGAACATTCCAGTATCACAGTTATGGAATATTGGCGTTGGTGGGTGGTACATTTGTGGGTTGAAGGCTTCTTTGAAGTATTTGCAACCTGCGCATTGGCATTCATTTTCTATAACTTGGGATTAGTCGGCTATCATAGTGCGACGGTTGCCTCATTAATGGCGGGAAGCTTATTTTTAGTCGGCGGCATACCGGGAACCGCTCACCATTTCTATTTTTCAGGCACCACTACGCCGGCGCTAGCGGCCGGAGCCGTATTCTCGGCATTGGAAGTCGTGCCGTTGGTATTGTTAGGAAGTGAAGCTTACGAACATTGGTCATACCAACACAGAACCTCATGGATGCAGAAATTACGCTGGCCGTTAATGTGTTTCGTGGCGGTAGCATTCTGGAATATGTTAGGCGCGGGCGTATTCGGATTCTTAATTAATCCGCCGATTTCGTTATTCTATTTGCAGGGACTGAATACCACTGCGGTTCACGCACACGCCGCATTATTCGGCGTATACGGATTCCTGACATTAGGTTTCGTATTGCTAGTGGCGCGTTATTTAAAACCCGATTTCCAATTTAATGAAAAACTGATGAAAACGGGATTTTGGTCAATGAATATCGGGTTAGTGCTGATGATTGCCATCAGCTTACTGCCAATCGGGTTATACCAGGTTTCCGCCAGTATTAGCGAAGGCTTATGGTATGCCCGCAGCGAAGGTTTCCTGCAGCAGGATTTTTTACAAACTCTGCGTTGGTTGCGAACCGTCGGCGATTTAATTTTAATCTTTGGGGCGGTGTTATTTGCTTACGAAGTGACGCGATTAACATTTAGTCGCAGAACATGAGATAACAAGTTGAAGCGTTAAGAATATAAATTTAATCGGAATAAATGCCAACGCGATAAATGATAAAAGTGCGGTAAAAATTTTTGGATTTTTGACCGCACTTTTTGTTTATTTATTCATGCAATATTTCTTATATTTTGCCGCTTCTTTTAATTGCTAATTGCGTTTTCAACTTGCGTTATTCCGTAAGGCAAGCATTTTTTAGATAATCGTCTTATTTTACTTCCAGACTTTCGCCAATCAGATAAAACTGCCCGCCCGCTACATAATGTAAGGTGCGCAGTTCGTTTGGCGCTTGCTCAAAAATCCAATGGGCATCTTTGAACACGCGATCATCGGCATAAGCGGCAAGCACTTTACCGATAAAGAGATCATGATTTTGTTGGTTGTTTTCATCACGGATTAATTGGCAAATAATCCAGCCGGCACAGCCTTTTACCAGGGGTACGTCAAAGCCATCCGGATAGAAAATTTCCACATCGTCGATTTTATGGGGATTATTATGACGTGAGGTCGTACCGAGCTTGACGACCAGTTCCGCTTGATTTGCCACCGGGATTTGAATGGCAAATAAGCCGCTTTTTTCCACTAATCCTCGAGTGAATGCTTGCTTATCTAAAACGGTGGTGACTTTTGAAAGCGGTCCGTAATCCAATGCGCAGGACCAAGCCACGGACATAACATTTTCAATGTCTTCGGCTTTAGCGGAAACCAGCGTTGTGGCACCGATATTTAATAATCGGTAAGATTTTTCTACGGGAACAGAAACAATGGCCATATTTTCTCCTTTATATATTTAGTTTATCAGGCTAATAAAATGCCAAGCATAAGGACTTGGCATTTTTCATGGTTATTATTTAAAGTGTCTTGTTAACGACAGGCAGGAAAACAGCATAATTAAATAGCCGAATAATTCCGTCGTTTCTTCGATAATATTCTTAACGATGTGGGGATAATCATTATATAGAATGAATCTCCATAATCCGCCGTAGCCGATTAGTCGGGATGCCAGTAGAACGGTCAACAAGCCGATAATAAAACTGTGAAATTCTTTTTGTTTGGCAAATTGGGCTAATCCGTCAATAGTGGATTGGCGGTGCGTGAAGGCGTAAATAATGCAAACCAAAGCGGTAATGATGGCAAAATACGCCCAACTGCCATGGCGGATAAGATTATCGAAAAGCGCATCGGATTCACGAATCAGCATACATAGAAAAAAGCCCGTAATCAGTACAAAACCGCCGCGCCATTGCGGCGAACGATAAGCATGACGGGAGAACATCAACGTTAATATGGTTAGGCTAAGGCTTTGCGTATATTCAACCAGCGATTCTTCTTCGATCATATTTTGCAAATAGAAAATGTCGGTATAAAGAATACCAATGGCTAAACCGATAGCCAGAGTAAAATAAAGAAAAGTAAAAAACGCATTGCGTATAATCGTTTTTTGCTCTTTAACGATTAAGTGAGACATAATGATATAAATTCCTTAGAGTTTCGAGTAAAAATTGAATCGGCGTTATTGCCGAGATGAAAATAAACAAGATAAACAGACTCTAATAAAATTGGAATCTAGCAGGAACATTATATCGCTTTTTACACAATATTTCTGATGTTTTGGGAAAATAACCGAAAATAGGGATATCTTTTATTGGATATCCCTATTTGAATTTTATTTTTTTGCCGTTAATACAGTCAAAATAAACAAAATTTTTATTATTTTGACCGCACTTTTAACTTTTATAGTTTTTCAACTAATTGTACCGCCGCACCGATATAGGTTGCCGGAGTTAGTTGTTGCAAACGGGCTTTTTCTTCCGCCGGAATATCAAGTTTTTCGATAAAATCATGCATTGCCTGTTCATCGACACGTTTTCCGCGGGTAAGCTCTTTTAATTTTTCATAAGGTTTTTCAATACCGTAACGGCGCATAACGGTTTGGATTGGTTCCGCCAATACTTCCCAGTTTTGGTTGAGCTCGTCACGTAAATGTTGCTCATTTACTTCCAGTTTACTGATACCTTTACGTGTGGCCGCATAGGCAATCAAACAATAACCCAAACCGACTCCAAGATTACGTAATACGGTCGAGTCCGTTAAGTCTCGTTGCCAGCGGGAAACGGGTAGTTTTTGCGCCAAATGGCTCATCACCGCATTAGCTAAACCTAAGTTGCCTTCCGAGTTTTCAAAGTCGATAGGGTTTACTTTGTGAGGCATGGTCGAAGAACCGATTTCACCGGCGATAGTGCGTTGTTTGAAGTGATTTAAAGCGATGTAGCCCCATAGATCACGGTCAAAATCAATAATAACGGTATTAAAACGCGCCACACAATCAAAGAACTCGGCGATATAATCATGAGGTTCGATTTGTGTGGTGTACGGGTTCCAGTTTACCCCTAATGAAGTGACAAATTCTTCACTGAATTGATGCCAGTTTATTTCCGGGTAAGCGCTTAAATGGGCATTGTAGTTACCTACCGCACCGTTGATTTTGCCTAATACTTCAATTTGTTCCAATTGTTTATACTGGCGGCGCAAGCGGTAGGCGACGTTCGCCATTTCTTTACCGACGGTTGAAGGAGATGCCGGTTGGCCGTGAGTGCGTGATAATAATGGGATTTCTTTATATTCGTTCGCTAAACGGGTAATTTCGTCGATTAATTTTTGCCATTCCGGCAGAATCACTTCTTCACGGGCGGTTTTCAGCATTAATGCGTGAGAAAGGTTATTAATATCTTCGGAAGTGCAGGCAAAGTGAATAAATTCGCTTACGGCGGCTAATTCAGGCAATGCCGCGGATTTCTCTTTTAAAAAATATTCAACGGCTTTTACGTCATGATTGGTAGTGCGCTCAATTTCTTTAATGCGTTCG
Organism: [Mannheimia] succiniciproducens MBEL55E; assembly: GCF_000007745.1. Classification (GTDB taxonomy): domain Bacteria; phylum Pseudomonadota; class Gammaproteobacteria; order Enterobacterales; family Pasteurellaceae; genus Basfia; species Basfia succiniciproducens. The sequence continues at coordinate 281,213 of NC_006300.1, forward strand.
GCATCTTCAATGGCAAAATTCGTGACGATTTGATTAAGGTAATCGTTTGCTTCTTGAGATAAAGAAGAAACTTCATTAATTTGTGCGGTTGCCGCCAATTTTTGTAACCAACGAACCTCCACGGTTACTCGGAATTTTAATAAACCGAATTCGCTGAAAATACCACGCAGCGCAGTAGTTTTGTCTTGATAGCGACCGTCGATAGGGGAAAGTGCGGTTAATGCGGAAAGTTGCATAAAATTGCTCCGTTTGTCGATTAAAGGGAAGAATAAATTTGTTTTGCCATATTAAAAATTTTACGGCGCGAGAAAAGTAGTTGCCATTTCGAACCGCCCACTTGCCGCCATAATAAAGCGGAGCGGATGCCAGCCAGCAAACAGGCGCGAATACGGTGATGCATCGAAGTTTGCTGTAACACCTCAATAGAACCTTTGACTTGAATTTTGTTGCCCAGCGGGCTGATGATATCCACATACATACTGGCAAGATTCGCCAGCATTTGTTCGTCCAAAAGGTCGTAATGTTCTAATTGTGTCGGTAAATATTGAATTCGGCGGGCTAATTCGCTTTTCGCCTGAGCGTTTTTTTCCAATTTGCCCGAAAGCGCCAACAGGCTCAGCCAATAGCGGGTGATATCTTCGGTGCTGCCGTTCAACTGCTCCAATAATGTTTCCAAACCCAGTTTTAAATTACGTTCATGACCGCCATATACGGATAAAATATCTTTCGGCGTCGTTTGTAATAAGGTGTAGAGCGAAGTATTGAACGCTTCTTCGTCGGCTTTTCCTTCTAATGCAAACTGCTGCACTAATTTTGCCGATTGGCAAACGCCGGCAAGAGCTAAGGTGATGTCGTAATAATTGGTCGCCATGTTCGAATAAAATAAAGCTGAAATCGGGTTGCTAATATAGCATTTTTTACCCGTATTTTAAAGCCGTATTAAAACGCTAGTTCAGCGGATAACCGAGAATGTTGATGTTTTTCATTTCTGAAAAGTGCGGTCGTTTTTTTGCGATTTTTGACAGAAATATTCACAATTCTAAATAAATTTTTTAGAGAAATAATTTAGTTTTTGTTGCAACGTCCAGCCGGCTTTTTGCCAGAATAGGGTTGCGCTTTCATTGCTTTTAAAGGCGAGCAGGCGGCCTTTGCTGATACCTTTGGTTTTGAGCGCGGATTCTAAATGCTCGGCCAACGCGAAGCCGATACCTTGTTTTTGATAATCGGGATCCACCGCCGCATGGTAGAGGGTCGCTCGTCGGCCGTCGAAACCGCACATGATCACGCCTACGACCTTACCGTTTATTTCCGCGATATAGTTCAAATCGGGATTGAAGGCGAGAAAGGCGCTGATTGCTTCAAAATTATCATCCGCATCAGACATATCCATGCCTTCTATGCTTGTCCAAAGCCGATAAACCTGCTGATAATGTTCGGGTAGCATAGGCTTGATTTTAAATTGCATAAAAGATTTCCGTTACTTTTAAAACTCAAAGTGCGGTTGAAATTTTAAAAATTTCAACCGCACTTTAGGTTTATTGATTATTTAATTTGCGTTTCGATTACGCCGCCGCCAAGGCAAACTTCACCTTGATAAAATACCGCCGATTGACCCGGTGTTACGGCGATTTGCGGTTCATCAAAAATAACGCGGATGGTTTCGTCGTCAATAGGTTGGATTTCACAAGGAATATCCGTTTGGCGATAACGGGTCTTCACCGTGCAGCGCAGGTTTTCGCGGATGGGTTGACGATCGACCCAATGCAATTGCCGGGCGATTAAACCGGAGGAGAGCAGAGCCGAATTATCATGGCCTTGCGCCACAATAAGCACATTATTGACCAAATCTTTTTCCGCTACATAAAACGGGTTTTCATCCATACCTTTTATGCCGCCGATGCCTAAGCCTTTACGTTGCCCCAAAGTATAATACATTAGGCCGTCATGGCGACCGATGACTTTGCCGTCCACCGTGCGGATTTCACCCGGTTGCGCCGGTAAAAATCGGGCTAAGAAATCTTTGAATTTACGTTCGCCGATAAAGCAAATGCCGGTAGAATCCTTTTTCTTCGCGGTGATTAAACCAAGATCTTCGGCAATGGCGCGTACAATCGGTTTTTCAATGTCGCCCACCGGGAACAGGCTTTGTCCCACTTGTTTGTGGCTTAAGGTGTAAAGAAAATAACTTTGATCCTTATTGCTGTCCAAACCGCGTAATAATCGGGCGTTTTCATCATCGCCGCGACGGCGTACATAATGCCCCGTAGCGATATAATCCGCACCGAGATCTTCCGCCGCATATTCCAGAAAGGCTTTAAATTTAATTTCTTTATTACACAAAATATCCGGGTTCGGCGTGCGTCCCGCTTTGTATTCCGCCAAAAAATGCTCAAATACGTTGTCCCAGTATTCGGCGGCAAAATTAATTTTATGCAGTTTCATGCCCAGCTTGTCGGCAACAGCCTGCGCATCGGCTAAATCCGCCGCTGCCGTGCAGTAATCCGTGTCGTCATCCTCTTCCCAGTTTTTCATAAACAGGCCTTCAACCTGATAGCCTTGTTGTTGAAGAATAAACGCCGAAACGGAGGAATCCACCCCGCCGGACATACCGACGATGACTTTTTTCTTGGCATTTTCGGCAAGTTGTTCAGCACTGAGTTTTGGAAAATGTTGATCGTAAGTTCGCGAACTTAAATTTGTCAGATTTTGCATAGTTCTCCCGTAACTTCGGTTAAGGCGAAGCACATTTGGTTTGTATGTTGATAAATAATAGAGGGCGTATTGAATACGCCCGATTAGCTGTATAGAACGTGCAATACGCGCTATAAATAGGTTAAATTATTTTACTTCGTAGAATTGCGGTTCTTTATTGAAGCGGTCTAATTCCGAGGCATCCGCTTCGCCTTTTGCCACTTTGTCTTTTAAGTTATCGCAGGGTTCTTCGCAATCGCACATTTTTTTCATGCCGAGTGCAGTGATACCGCCGCAGCTGCCTTTGATGGTTTTCTTTTTGATAATATAACCGATAGACATACCGAAAATAATTAAGATAAAAATGCCAAAAGTGATTAAAAATAATTTCATTATTACTTTCCTTCTTTGCTTGAGTTAAGCAGGTTTTTAAATGCGGAAGACATTTTAACATCAAACCCGCTTTCTGTTTTGACAATCAGATAAACCGGAATATTTTCCCGTTCGGCAACTTCCAGCGCTTTTTCTTCACCAAGTACAAATAAGCCGGTGGATAATCCGTCCGCGGTCATTGTGCTTGGCGATAACACGGTGATTGAAGCTAATTTGTGCTGAATAGGTTTACCCGTTTGAGGATTAATTTCATGGGAAAAGCGCATTCCGTTTTCTTCAAAATAATTGCGGTAGTCTCCGGAAGTCGCCATAGCGAGATCTTTTAAGCCAAGAATATCCTGCACGGAACGGGAACCGTCGAAGTTCGGTTTTTCAATGGCAATTTGCCAGTCTTTCCCTTCAATATTTTTACCTTTTGCCCGGATTTCACCGCCAATTTCACTCATGTAGTTTTTCGCACCTATGCTTTCTACATAATCCGCCACTTGGTCAACACCGAATCCTTTGGCAATCGAAGATAGGTCAATATAGAGCTCGGGTACCGCTTTTGCGAGGGTGAATTTACCCGCTTGTTCCGTTAATGCTAATTTTTCAATGCCAACCCATGCGCGGCGTTCTTCTAATTGTGTTGCAGAAGGCTGTTTATCAATGCGTTTTTCAGGGCCGAACCCCCATAGATTAACAAGCGGTCCTACCGTCACGTCTAATGCGCCTTCAGTGATTTTGTTTAAACGCACGGCTTCTTTGATTACCTTTGCTAAATCTGCTGAAATTTCAACAGGTTGATTAATTTCTTTATATTGGTTAAAACGACTTAATTCCGAATTCGGAATGTAAGTGGACATTTTATCGTTAACATCTTTCAGAATGCTTTCAATTTGTTCCTGTGCCTGTTCGGCATTTTGAGTCAAACCGCCGTCATCAATATATTTAATATGATAGGTCGTTCCCATGGTTTTGCCGCTAAGGGTAATTATTTCGGGATCTTTTTTACAGGCTGCAAGGGATATTGCCATTATCACAGCGCTAAGCCAGGTAAACGTTTGTTTTAGTTTCATAAAGTGCGGTCAAAATTTTAAAAGTTTTGAAAAATAGCAAATTAATGCCGGTTTAAAATAGTGAAAGCGGTCAGATTTCTGACCGCTTTTTTATGGTTTAAGCATTAACCGCCGAAGTCATCCAATAGGATATTTTCGTGCTCAACGCCTAAGCTTTCCAGCATATTGATTACTGCAGCATTCATCACCGGAGGCCCGCACATATAGTATTCACAATCTTCAGGGGCTTCATGATTTTTCAAATAGTTTTCATAAAGCACGTTGTGAATAAAGCCTGTGTAGCCGTCCCAGTTATCTTCCGGAAGCGGATCCGAAAGGGCAACATGCCATGTGAAGTTATCATTTTCAGCTTGTAACTGATCGAAATCTTCCACATAGAACATTTCACGTTTAGAACGCGCGCCATACCAGAATGAGATTTTACGTTTACTGTGTAAGCGTTTTAACTGATCGAAGATATGCGAACGCATCGGCGCCATACCGGCACCGCCGCCGATAAATACCATTTCCGCATCGGTATCTTTCGCGAAGAATTCACCGAACGGACCGGAAATGGTTACTTTATCACCCGGTTTTAATGACCAGATATAAGAGGACATTTGACCCGGCGGAACATCCGGATTACGCGGAGGCGGCGTAGCGATACGCACGTTCAGCATAATAATGCCTTTCTCTTCCGGATATGAGGCCATGGAGTAAGCGCGAATAATATGTTCATCCACTTTTGAGACGTAACGCCATAGGTTAAATTTATCCCAGTCTTCATGATATTCTTCCGGAATATCGAAGTCTTTATAGTTAACCGTATGCGGTTCTGCTTCAATTTGGATATAACCGCCCGCACGGAACGGCACTTCTTCGCCTTCAGGAATCGCCAGTTTCAGTTCTTTGATGAAAGTGGCTTTGTTATCGTTGGAAATAACGGTACATTCCCATTTTTTCACGCCGAACACTTCTTCAGGAAGTTCAACATCCATTGAAGATTTCACGTTCACTTGACAAGATAAACGCCAACCTTCTTTCGCTTCTTTTTTCGAAATGTGAGAAAGCTCTGTCGGCAGAATTTCACCGCCGCCGGATTTCACTTTCACTTTACATTGACCGCATGAACCGCCGCCGCCGCAAGCTGAAGAAACGAAGATACCTTTACTTGCTAAAGCGCCTAATAATTTGCCGCCGGCAGGTAAAGTAATGGCTTTTTCAGGATCATTATTGATTGAAATGGTAATATCGCCGGAGTCAACCAGTTTAGATTTTGCAATCAAAATAACAACAGCTAACACTAATACGATAGCTGTGAATGCGCCAATACCGAAAATAAAATTGCTATCCACGATACGCTCCTTATAATTGAATGCCGGAGAATGACATGAAACCTAATGCCATTAGACCGACGGTGATAAAGGTGATCCCTAAACCGCGTAGGCCTGCCGGAACATCCGCATATTTCATTTTTTCCGTCAAACCGGCTAATGCCACAATCGCTAACATCCAGCCCGTACCTGCGCCGATACCATATACTACGGATTCCGGGAAATTATATTCACGTTGAACCATAAATGATACGCCACCGAAAATTGCACAGTTTACTGTGATTAACGGTAAGAAAATACCTAACGCTTCATAAAGTGACGGTACGAATTTATCCAGGAACATTTCTAGGATTTGTACTAATGCCGCAATAACGCCGATGAAAGTGATGAAGTTTAAGAAACTTAAATCCACACCTTCAATTAGTGCACCGTCTTTTAATATATGGGTATAAACTAGTTGGTTTACCGGTACTGAAATACCTAATACGACGATAACGGCAATACCTAAGCCGAATGCTGTTGAAACTTTCTTCGACACCGCGAGGAATGTACACATACCAAGGAAGAAAGAAAGCGCCATGTTCTCAATGAACACAGACTTTACAAATAGACTAATGTAATGTTCCATTGATTATTTCTCCACTTGTTCCGGTTTCCAGGTTCTAAGTCCCCAGATTACAAATCCGATGATAAAGAACGCGCTTGGCGCCAATAGGAATAGACCGTTTGCCTGATACCAACCGCCGTTTTGTACGGTTTCCAATACGGTTACGCCGAATAATTTACCCGAACCGATAAGTTCACGTAAAAATGCGACGATTAATAGGATTGCACCGTAGCCTAAACCGTTACCGATACCGTCAACAAAACTTTCAACAGGGCCTGATTTCATAGCGAACGCTTCCGCACGACCCATTACGATACAGTTTGTAATGATAAGACCTACGAATACCGAAAGTTGTTTAGATAAGTCGTAAGCATAAGCGCGCAGAATTTGGTCAACCAAGATTACCAATGACGCAATGATTGCCATTTGTACGATGATACGAATGCTGTTTGGTACATAGTTACGGATACAAGAAATAAAGAAACTTGAAAAACCTGTAACAAAACTTACCGCAATAGCCATTACCACCGCAGTTTGTAACTGAGTAGTTACCGCCAATGCGGAACAAATACCAAGAATTTGTAACGCAATTGGGTTGTTATCGGCAATTGGCGATAACAATAATTTTTTAAGATTGCTGCCTGCCATTAGTTAGCTCCCTCTGCTTTAAATTTCGCTAAATACGGACCGAAACCCTGAGGTCCGAACCAGTATTTGAATGAGCCGTCAACACCGTTTGATGTTAAAGTTGCGCCGGATAATGCATCAATACCATGCTCTTTATTTGAAGAGGCATTTTTACCTACAACTAAAGCCACTTTGTTTTGAGCGTCAAATAATTTTTTGCCCACGAAGTTTTTTTGCCAGTTAGGATTAGCGATTTCACCGCCAAGACCGGCTGTTTCGCCCTGTTCATAGTAAGTGATACCGTTGATTGTATTTGCATCGGGTTGGACCGCAACAAAACCGTACATAATCGACCATAAGCCGTTACCGTACATTGGTAATACAACCTGTGTGGTATTTCCCGCTTCATCTTTTACCAAATAAACTTCAGCAAATTTTGACCGCACTTTTATACCCGCTTTATCATCCGCCGGAGCGATTGCTACGCGGGTTGCAGGATCTTTTGCAGATGCTTTAGCATCAAAGTTGGTAATACCATCAACGTAGTCACCGGTTGCTAAATCAACGATTTTCGGCTCGATGAATTTTGCGTAAGTTTGTTGAACATTGGTACCCTGTTGCATTAAACCGGCAGCCATTAAAATGTTCTTTTGTTTATCGAGCTGTTTTTGAATCTCTTGTGTTGGTTTTAATAACACCGCAGCACCGGCTACGATAAGAGAACAGACTAAGCTCAACAACACAACGACGGTTAAAGTACCGCCAACGCTATCTTTATTAAATTTAGCCATTATGCAGTTCTCGCTTTTCTACGTTTGATGTTGCCTTGAACGACCAAGTAGTCGAAAATCGGCGCGAATAAGTTAGCGAATAAAATTGCTAACATCATACCTTCCGGATAAGCTGGGTTTACGACACGGATAAGTACCGCCATGACACCGATTAACGCGCCATACCACCATTTACCTTTATTGGTGAATGAAGCGGATACGGGATCCGTTGCCATGAAGAACATGCCGATTGCGAAACCGCCTAATACTAAGTGCCAGTACCAAGGCATTGCAAATAACGGGTTGCTTTCCGAACCGATTAAATTAAACAGGCTGGATGTAATGATCATACCAACCATTACGCCTGCAATAATCCGCCATGACGCAATACGTGCAAATACGATAATTGCCGCACCGATGATTAATGCAAGCGTTGATACTTCACCCATAGAACCCGGGATATTACCTAAGAAGGCATCCATCCAGGTGATAGGTTGACCGCTTGCAACGTGTTGTAATGCCGCTTCGCCGCCTTGCGCCCATTGTGAAAGAGCGGTCGCACCGGAGAAACCGTCAGTCGCTGTCCATACTAAGTCACCGGAAATCTGACCCGGATAAGCAAAGAACAGGAATGCGCGACCGGCAAGAGCGGGGTTCATGAAGTTTTTACCTACGCCGCCGAATATTTCTTTAGCGACCACTAAGCCGAAAGAAATGCCGAGAGCCGCTTGCCATAAAGGTAGTGTCGGCGGAACGATTAATGCAAACAGAATGGTTGTTACGAAGAAACCTTCATTCACTTCATGATCGCGCACGATAGCAAATAATAATTCCCAGAACATCCCTACCGCGAATGCAACGATATAAATAGGTAAGAAGAATGTTGCACCTAACAACATTTTACTACCCCAGCCCGCAGCCGCTGTGAAATCTACGCCTAAAGCCTGAGCCAGTGCATAGTGCCAATCATTTGCAGCTAATGAGTCAACGGACGTACCTAAACTTAACACCGCATTAATAGATTGGTGACCGACGTTGTACATGCCATAGAACAATGCCGGAAATAATGCTAACCACACGATGATCATCATTCGTTTTGAGTCGATGGCATCACGCACGTGAGTGGTTGACTGCGTTGCCGTACCCGGGGTGTAAAGCAAAGTATAAACCGATTCAAATAACGGATATAATTTTGCATATTTCCCACCAGGTAAAAACGCGGGTTCCATTTTTTCAAAAAGATTTTTTAAACCCATTTTTAACCTTCCTTCTCAATCTTGTCTAATGCTTGACGCAAGAATGAACCGTAATCGGCTTTACCCGGACAAACAAAGGTACAAAGTGCCAAGTCTTCTTCGTCTAACTCCAATGCGCCTAACGCTTGTGCTGAATCGGTGTCACCTACTTCTAAATCACGAAGTAATAAGGTTGGAAGAATATCTAACGGCATTACGCGCTCATAAGAACCTATTGGCACCATGGCACGGTGACCGCCGTTTTCTGCGGTAGTAAAATTAAACAATTTTCGACCGAAGTGACCTAATACGGTACGGGTGATTGAATATTTGTTTGCTTGAGGGCTAATCCAACCGAAGAATTCTTTTTCGGTATCTTCCGCAATCACAGAAACCTGTAATGCGTAACGACCTAAATAATCATGTGCGCCTTCAGCTTTCGCACCATAAAGTACCGAACCTGAAATTACACGGTTATTTCCGTCCGCCAGTTCGTTTGCAGTCAACTGAGAAAGGTTGGCGCCGATATTTGTACGTACTAAGCGAGGGTTTTTAACCTGTGGACCGGCAAGGGCTACCACGCGATCGGTAAATAATTCGCCGGTGGTGAATAATTTACCGATGGCAATAACGTCTTGGTAATTGATATGCCATACGGATTTATTGATACCAACAGGATCGATAAAATGAATATGCGTACCCACAAGACCGGCCGGGTGAACACCGGCAAATTCATGGCTATCGACGTTATCAACTGAAGCGATATTGCTACCTGCCGCTTTACATAAATTCACTTTGTTATGTAAGCGCGTTAATACGGTTAAACCATTTGTGAAGTCTGCTTGGTATTCGTTAATAATCACCGCAGGATCTGCGCATAGCGGGTTAGTATCCATTGCATTAACGAAAATAGATGAAGGAACCGCATCTACTGCCGGAATTTTACTTAATGGGCGTGTACGAAGTGCGGTCCACAAACCGGAAGTTTGTAAATTTTGGCGCACTTGTTCGGAGCTTAATGAAACTAGTTCTGCCGGTGAATATTTAGCGAAGGTTTCTTGATCGTTACCTTCCACTCGAATTACCACAGATTGTAATACTCGCTTAGCACCGCGATTGATCGCGGTTACAGTACCACTTACGGGAGCGGTGAAAACAACGCCCGGATTCTTTTTGTCTTCAAAAAGAATTTGACCTTTTTTCACTGTATCGCCTTCATGAATTTTCATTGAAGGACGCATTCCCACATACTCTTCACCAAGCAAAGCAACTTCAGTGACGGCATTTCCGTCACGGATTACTTGTTCTGGCTTCCCATTGATTGGAAGATCCAAGCCTTTTTTAATCGTAATCATTTGTTTGCACTACTTTTTGTTGGATTAACAATATAGTTACAGCAAATTTCCAACTGAAAATATCGCTGCAACCTCGTCTTGAGTAATGATTTTTGAATGTCATGCTAATTTGTCAGTGACGCAAATCGGCAATAACAGTTCTCCAACCAAATAAAATTAAAACTCAAATTCGGGTAATTTACTGTTTTAAAAGAATATTTTTAAATATTATTTAATTTAAAACAATAAATATTAATTTTAGATAAAATCAAACGCCCTATTTTAACTAAAATAGGGAATCTTCGCCACTTAATGTGGCGCATTTTTAGTGGTTTTTTAATATAAAATAAACGATTGCGTAACGAAATAGATCAAAATCGCCGGGATTATTATCCTGCGCCAAGGCAATTTGTTGATTTTGGAATGATTTTTCCCAAGCTTTGCCATTCTTTCGGCGTATAGGTATGTAGCGCCAGTGCGTGGATGCCGTTTTCCAGATCTTGCGCGAGAAATTGATAAATCATACGATGGCGGACAACTTTCGGTTTTCCTTCAAATTCATCCGTCACTATAACCACTTTAAAATGGGATTCACCGCCCCGATCGGAACTATGCATATGGCTTTCATTTTCAATTTGAAGAAATAGCGGAGAAAATTGCCGGGTTAGGCGTTCAGTCAGTTCTTGTTGTTTAGACATAATAAGTTTCCTAAAAAATTAATCACAAAGGGAGTTAAAGGCTATACATTCCGGTTTAAGTTTGCAACAATAAAAGCGTATATTAATGCGAAGGCGTTTAATATAGAAAAACGGATTGTTATATGACCCGTCTAATTATACCGAATGCCTTAGTTTATCGTTTATCTCATAAAAGTTAAGGATGATCATGAAACTTTCCAACAAATTTTCTTTAGCGGCGCTTACCGTCGCAAGCGTATTGTTAGCGGCTTGCCAAGCGCCGAGTAGCGTATTGACTTTTGCCCCTCACGCGCCGAATACCACTTTAAATGTGAGTAACCAAAATGCGGTGGTTGCGGTGGTAACCAAAGACGAACGCAGCCAAAAACAGGTTTCCAGTTATGTTCGTGACGGAGCGCTATTCCCGCTAACGGCTTCACCTGAAGTGGATACCATTTTTCAACAGGTTATGCAGCAAAATTTAAATAGTAAAGGCTTCCGTTTGGGATCGGCAAATGCGGCAAATACTCATATGTTGGTTTCGGTAAAGGATTTTTACGCCAAAGTGGAAGAGGGCAATTTGCGCCATAAGATTAATTCTAAAATTCAGCTGCAAATTCATGTTCAAGGCGTTAAAGGCAACTTTACTAAGAGCATTGGTACGACTCGTACGGATGAGGGCGCATTTACAGTGAGCAATGAAGATATTCAAAAAGCGCTGGATGCGGCATTGAAAGATGTAGTGAACGGCATTTATGCCGATCAGGATATCGGTAACGCAATTCGCCAATATTCAAACTAACAAGTTAATTAACTAAAAGGCACAAATATGGAGATTCAGACAATCTTTATTTGTGCCTTTTTATTGCCTGTTATTTCGTTAAGGTAAAAACCTGAGTCGGGAAAGTTGTATTATTGGCCTTAACCGTTAACGTATATTTTCCCTCCGGATCGCTTTCTTCAAATGCCCAACAGTTGTAATAAGTTTGGGTGATTGGATAGGTAAAGTTAAATATATGCGTTGTAGTATTTTTACTTATGTGTTCACCAAGGTTAAAGTTTGTATTTTTAGGTGAAGTTAAGGTAATGGTGATGTTCACATTTCCCGAGTCGGAACGGAAATTAGTTAATGTCCAGCAGAATTGTTTTGAGAGATCTTTCTTTGAAAAATGACGACCGTCTTTTTGCCAAATGCCGACAGGATCATTTGCCGCTTTTGCGCCGAACATAAATTCCGTTTTTGCATTTTCTTGTTGCGGTGCCGCTTGATTATTGGCGGCAAGAGCCGATGAGGCGGCTAAAAGTGCGGTAAGAAAAAGCGAAATTTTTTTCATAATTGATACCCTAATTGTTCAAAAATACAAATAAGTAAAAGGCTGTTAATCTTTCGACTAACAGCCTTTTTGAATTTGGCTCCTCCTGCTGGACTTGAACCAGCGACATACGGATTAACAGTCCGCCGTTCTACCGACTGAACTAAGGAGGAATTGGTGCCTCGAGGCGGAATCGAACCACCGACACGGGGATTTTCAATCCCCTGCTCTACCGACTGAGCTATCGAGGCGTTTAACGCTCGTTGCGTTAACACGGGGCGTATTAAACCGTTTTTTCCTAACTAAGTCAACACCTATTTTGAAAAAAATGTAATTTTTTGTTTGTTTGTCGGTTAAATGTGCAAAAAGTATAGAAAAGCAACAAATTATCTGCATTTTCAGTAAGATAATCAATATTAACACAGGAAATAATAATTTGATTTATTAGCGATATTATCTATTTTAAGGGAAAGAAATAAGAAAAAGTGCGGTCTTTTTTGTGCGATTTTTTTGATGACATAAAAAAGCACATTGGTTTTATCCAATGTGCTTTTACATTTTATTTATCTTGCCCGACGGTAACTTCGCTGCGCCTTATCTACTTTCAGCAGATAGTTTCTGGCCTGTGAAGACGGATGAACGGTCGTCAAAATACGATATACCTGTTCCGGCTGCATTCTGTTAATGATGTTAATGGCATATTCCTGATCGCTGTCAAATACCCGTAATACGGCGCCGGCGCCGCTGTTATAGGCGGATATCATGGCATAACGCATGGAAGTCGGATTGGTAATACCGGCGAGATATTCATTTTTAAGAATCCATAAATAAGACACGCCCGCATCAATATTATTTGCAGGATCAAATAAATAGCTCTTACTTGGTTGCCCTGAACGGCCTTTAAGTTTAAATATATCGCGACCTGCGGTATGCGGAACAACCTGCATTAAACCCATTGCGTTGGCATAACTAATCGCATAAGGGTTGAAACTGGATTCCGTTTGCATAATGCCGAGAATCAGGCTTTCGTCAATGCCGTAACGGCGTGACGCCTGACGCACCAACGATAAATATTTTCTTGCACGCACATTAACGTGGTTTGCAATCATCTGAATAGAAACAAATTGCACCGTGCGACCATTACTTAAACGACGGCTTTGCAATCTGTTTTGTAATAAATAACTGGCGAAGCTGTTGGCGACATCAATATTATTAATCTGACGTCCGAAATTATCCACCACCTGACCGACCAAGAACGGGCGCGAGCTTATCGGTACGTCGCCGGAGGCGAATAAATCAATACCTTTGGCGTCGGACCCCATTAATAATGTATGTACAATCGCACTGTGCAGGCGGTTGGCATCAGCCAGGGTTTCAATGGTAATCTGACCTTCTTCAAAACTGATATGGCTACGTGTGTAATAACTATCCGTATATTTTACGTAATCTTTACGGCTTGCCACTAAAAGTTCATTAACGCCCCAAATTTGGTCAATATTTTGTGAGAATTGCCCCGTGAGCAAATCTAACCCGTTAGTATCTTTTGCAAAGGCGTCATCGTAATTACCGGAACGATCCGACGAACAGGCGTATAAAAACGGAATTAAGAGTAAGACAAGAAATTTTTTTAGCTTCATTACTTTTATCAATTAGTTGCTTGAGGAATATATCCTTCAATATGAACATCTTTACCTTCAAATAAGAAATTAACCATTTCTTGTTCCAGTAATTTTCTATGATCCGCATTCATCATATTTAATTTTTTTTCGTTAACCAGCATGGTTTGTTTTTTCATCCATTCGCCCCATGCCCGCTTACTTATATTGTCGAAAATTCGTTTCCCAAGCTCTCCGGGATAAAGCTGGAAATCCAGCCCTTCGGCTTCTTGTTTTAAATATTCACAGAATACGGTTCTTGACATAATGCTGTCCTTTTTGAAATTCGGTTAATAAATTTTTTACGGGCGTCGCCAATCCAATTTGATCGGGATTCTCGGGATCATACCAATAATTAATTGTACTTGATATAGTAGATTTATAATCTGCGCCATTTTCTTCAATTTTTTTCCAATCGGAACGGTTTTCATCGCGTTCCGTTTGCCGGTATTGTGCATAAATAGGGAAAATATCAAGGTGAAAATGACTGAACGTATGGCGGAACGCGCTCCATTCCTGATATTCCCTAATACCTAATTGTTGCAAATATTGTAATAAGGTTGATTTATCTTCAAATTGCGGGAAACAATACAACCCGCCCCAAATTCCCGATTGTTCGCGTTGTTCCAGGGCAACTTTGCCGTTTTGCGCCAGAATTAAAAAATAGCTTTCGCGTTCGGGTAACTGTTTCTTCGGTTTTTTTGCCGGATATTTTTCCCAGGAATTCGTTAAAGTTGCACCGCACTTTTTGCTTAACGGACAAAGTCCGCACTTAGGTTTTGTGCGCGTACAAACCATGGCGCCCAAGTCCATCATTGCCTGATTAAAATCCGCCGCGCGCTCTGTCGGGGTTACCTCGGCACTGAGCCGCCATAAGCGGTTTTCTGTTTTTTTCTCGCCCGCCCAGCCTTCAACGGTGAAATAGCGGGACAATACGCGTTTTACATTGCCGTCTAAAATCGGGTAGGGCGCATTTAATACCGAAGACAAAATAGCGCCTGCGGTGCTTCTTCCTACGCCGGTTAAATCCCAGACTTGTTGAAAATCCGTCGGGAATTCTCCCCCATATTGATCCCGAACGGTTTGTGCCGCTTTATGTAGATTTCTTGCCCGCGCGTAATAACCTAATCCCGTCCATAAATGCAATACCTCGTCCAAGGGCGCATCGGCAAGTACGTTAATAGTCGGGAAGGCGTCGATAAAGCGCTCGAAATAGGGAATTACTGTGCTAACCTGGGTCTGTTGCAGCATTACTTCAGACAACCAAACCTGATAAAAAGTTTTATTTTTTTGCCAAGGCAGATTTTTTCTGCCGTATTTATCGTACCAGCGTAAAACCGAGCGGGCAAAAGGCGCTTGAATAGATGATTGAGCCAACATAAAAACAAAATAAAAAGTAAAAAAGCAAGGGGAAAGTGTATCATGCGAGGGTTTTTTATTAAATGCTAAAAATTAATTAAAAAATTACCGCACTTTAGCTTATAATCCACCCTCAAATAAATTTGAGGAACAATATGTCTGAACAAAAAATAACGTTTGCCGATCAGAAACGTAAAACCGTGGAGACGGCGGAATTTACCGAAGACGGTCGCTATAAACGTAAAGTTCGCAGCTTTGTTTTGCGTACCGGGCGATTAAGTGAATTTCAGCGCAATATGATGAATGATAATTGGGCTGATTTCGGGCTTGAGCATCAAAATAACTATTTCGATTTTGCTGAAATTTACGGCAATACCAATCCGGTTATTCTTGAGATTGGTTTCGGTATGGGTAAATCTTTAGTTGAAATGGCGGAACAAAATCCCGAGCGCAATTATTTGGGAATTGAAGTGCATACGCCCGGTGTTGGTGCCTGCATCGCTTATGCGGTGGAAAAACAGGTGAAAAATTTGCGGGTTATTTGCCATGATGCTACGGAAATTCTGCAGGATTGTATTGCGGATGATAGCTTGGGCGGTTTGCAGCTGTTTTTCCCGGATCCTTGGCATAAGTCCAAACATCATAAACGCCGTATTGTGCAACCGAATTTTGTGGATAATGTAATGCAAAAGCTACAACAAAGCGGTTTTATCCACATGGCGACAGACTGGGAAAATTATGCCGAGCAAATGCTGGATGTGTTAAGCCAATCGAAAGCCTTAACTAATACTTCAAAAACCAATGATTTTATCCCTCGTCCGGATTTCCGTCCATTGACCAAATTCGAACAGCGCGGTCATCGTTTAGGCCACGGCGTGTGGGATTTATATTTTGTTAAAAATTAAGAATTAATCAACGACCATAGGAGAAATAATATGGCTATCAAACGTAATCAAAGACAACGTAAAAAAATGCACCTTGCCGAATTCCAGGAATTAGGTTTCTTAGTAAATTGGCAATTTGCAGAAAATACGGCAATTGAACAAGTGGACGAGGTTGTTGATCGTTTTATTCGCGATGTTATTCAGCCAAACGGTTTGGCTTATGAAGGCAGCGGTTATTTGCAATGGGAAGGTTTAGTTTGTTTGGAAAAATTAGGCAAATGTGACGAAAGCCACCGTGAGTTAGTAAAAAACTGGTTGGAATCCAACGGGTTACAACAAGTAGAAGTCAGCGCATTATTCGATATCTGGTGGGATTACCCTGTAAAAGAAGCGTAATTTCACGGCATTTGCAAGCCGCCTTAGTCTAAGGCGGCTTTTTTTCTTATAAGTCTGTCGACAAATCTTGACGAAAAGCCGTTTACGGCGTAGTATGCGCAGCGATTTAGTAATAAGAGGACACACACTTTGGACAGCCACAGTCGATGCCGATTGGAATCTTTCATCTAAATCTCGCCATTACTTATCGGCGAGATTTTCGTGGATAAGTATCAACTTACTTTATATGGTATCTTTTTTACCACATAACATCAAAATTTCGTTTATTAGTTGTAATCGCCGATGCGATTGTTCATCCCTTCGGGGGCGCTGGCTAAGCCAACGTTCGAAAAACTTTGTTTTTTGTGACCGCACTTTGATGTTATTGGTGTTCAATTTGTTCATTGCGTTGTTCATAACCATAGGCAGAACCTAGGGAGTATGACAAATGATAAATGCATTTGCACTTGAAAATGCACGCTTAACCCGTCTTGATGAGGATAATCTCAGTACGTTAAATAAAGCTATTTGGATTGATTTGGTCGAGCCTACCAGCGAAGAACGTGAGATTTTACAAGACGGCTTAGAGCAAAGTCTGGCTTCATTTCTTGAGTTGGAAGACATTGAGGCGTCCGCACGTTTTTTCGAAGATGAAGACGGTTTGCATTTGCACTCGTTTTTTTATTGTGAAGACGAAGAAGATTATGCGGATTTAGCCAGTGTCGCCTTTACTATTCGCGACGGTCGTTTATTTACCCTGCGTGATCGTGATTTGCCCGCGTTCCGTTTGTATCGCATGCGTTCCCGTTATCAACGTTTGGACGAATGTAACGCTTATGAAGTGCTACTGGATTTATTTGAAACGAAAATCGAGCAGTTAGCCGACGTGATTGAAACCGTTTATTCCGATTTGGAACGTTTGAGTCGCGTGATTTTAGACGGCAAGCAGGGCGAGGCTTTTGACGACGCGCTTGGTACCTTAACCGAGCAGGAAGATATGAGCTCGAAAGTGCGTTTATGTTTGATGGATACTCAACGCGCGTTGAGTTTCTTAGTGCGCAAAACCCGCCTGCCGGCGAATCAGCTGGAGCAGGCCCGTGAAATTTTGCGAGATATCGAATCTCTGCAACCTCATAATGAATCCTTATTCCAAAAAGTAAACTTTTTGATGCAGGCGGCCATGGGTTATATCAATATTGAGCAGAACAGAGTGATGAAATTTTTCTCCGTAGTATCGGTGATGTTCCTGCCGGCAACCTTAGTGGCTTCCACTTACGGTATGAACTTTGAATTTATGCCGGAACTGGGCTTTAAATACGGTTATCCGATGGCAATCGGCTTAATGATCGCTGCGGGCGTAACGCCATATATGTATTTTAAACGTAAAGGCTGGTTGTAAATTTTGCTTTTAAGCTAAAAGTGCGGTAAATTTTACCGCACTTTTAGCATATGAAAACGATAAATCTTTGCCTGTCATTTAGGCTGGCAAGCGTTTATCTTAGGAAAAGAAAATCTATGAGTTCAATTTCATTTTTAATTAGTACGGCACTCGGCTTATATATATTCGTTTTGATGTTGCGTATGTGGTTGCAGTATTGCAAAGTTGATTTTTATCATCCTGTTTCTCAAGGAATCGTAAAACTGACCAACCCGGTTTTAACGCCGTTACGTAAAGCCATTCCGACGGTCAAAAACATCGATCTTGCCGCCTTATTTTTTGTGTTTGTATTAGGCATGGTGAAGGTACCGCTGTTATATATCGCAAACGGGCAATGGGCGGCGGAAATCATCCGTCAGGAATGGCTGCAATATGTGTTGATTGGCGCATTAACGGTGGTGGCTGCTTTCGGAAAAATGATCTTTTATGTGATCTTTTTCGGTGCGATTCTCAGTTGGTTTAATCGCGGTAATGATCAGTTCAGCTATTTGCTCTATCAATTAGGCGAACCCGTGTTATCGCCGATTCGTAAGATTTTACCGAGAACAGGAATGATTGATTTTTCACCGATGGTGCTGGCATTCGGTTTATTCTTTGCCGATAAAGTGCTGTATGACATTTTTGGTATTTTATGGCAGTTAGCCAGTTAAAAGTGCGGTAGAAAATGGCGGAATTTTAGTTATGTCGGCAATAGAACAAACGGCGGAAGGCTTGCGTTTACGTATTTTTTTACAACCTAAAGCGAGTCGGGATAAAATTATCGGCATTCATGATGACGAATTGAAAATTGCGATTACCGCGCCGCCGGTAGATGGCGCGGCAAATGCACATTTACTGAAATATTTGAGTAAAGCGTTTAAAGTGCCGAAAAGCGCGATTATCCTGGAAAAAGGCGAGCTTAACCGCCATAAACAGTTATTTATTCCCGAACCGAAGTTAATTCCCGAAGAACTGCAGCCATTACTTTAAGTTCTAAGCCTCGTTTATGATAAACGGGGTTTTTTATAGCTTTAATTCGAACAGGGCTTTCTTGGTATTTAATTTAAAGCCCTCTTTTTCCCAGATTCCTTGATGCTGCTGATCCTGTTCGACTACAAGACGGGTTGAATGGGTAAAACAAACGAATTCTTTCGCTTTTTCGATCAAACCGGCATAAATTTCATTCTGGTTCGCTACATCCTGCACAAAAATATCGGTCAGTTGCCAATAGCGTTGTAGTTGTAGAGACGACAGGCGGGGATAAAGCTGAATAAAGCCGATGGCTTGTTGTCGTTCGTTGGTGGCGATAAAAATAATACTTTCGCTGAAACGGATGCGGTTATTAAGGAATGTAAACGTGCGTTCCGGATTCTCTACCATACCGTGAGATAAACGATATTCCTCAAACAGCGGGAGCAAGACCTCAAGGTTCCATTGTTCTGCTTTAAATATTTTCATAACTAATCGGGACGGTTCCAGGCTAAAAAGGAAATTGATTATTTTTTGTAAGTCTCGGGCAATTGTAGCTTTTTAAAGCAAAATAATCATCTACTAGATCAAAATTTTATGAAAAAAAACTAAATTGATAATTAAAATTTGGTATAGTAGTCGGCGTTTTTATTAATTACAAAATGGAGAAAAAACTATGGCACGTCGTCCTTTAGTTATGGGTAACTGGAAATTAAACGGTAGCAAAGCGTTTACTAAAGAATTAATCGAAGGCTTAAAAGCCGAATTAGCGGGCGTTGAAGGTTGTGATGTGGCGATCGCTCCGCCGGTAATGTATCTTGCGGAAGCGGAAGCCGCACTTGCAGGCAGTAAAATCGTATTAGGTTCACAAAACGTTGATGTGAATGTCAAAGGCGCCTTCACCGGCGATATTTCAACCGAAATGTTAAAAGATTTCGGTGCGAAATATATTATTATCGGCCACTCCGAACGTCGCACATACCATAAAGAAAGCGATGAATTTGTTGCACAAAAATTCGGTGCGTTAAAAGAAGCGGGTTTAACCCCTGTATTATGTATCGGTGAAAGTGAAGCGGAAAACGAAGCGGGTAAAACCGAAGAAGTTTGCGCGCGTCAAATCGATGCGGTAATCAATGCCTTAGGCGTTGAAGCTTTCAACGGTGCGGTTATCGCTTATGAACCGATTTGGGCAATCGGTACCGGCAAATCTGCCACTCCTGCACAGGCACAAGCGGTTCACGCGTTTATCCGCGGCCATATCGCTGCAAAATCACAAGCGGTTGCGGATCAGGTCATTATCCAATACGGCGGTTCCGTAAATGATGCCAATGCTGCGGAATTATTCACTCAACCGGATATCGACGGTGCGTTAGTGGGCGGTGCTTCATTAAAAGCGCCTGCATTTGCGGTAATCGTTAAAGCGGCGGCAAAAGCAAAAGCTTAATTTACCGTTTAATTTGGGTTATAGAGCGTAATATATTGATATTGCGCTTTTTTTAGAAAACTGCGGTCAAAATTTTGTGATTTTTGACCGCAGTTTTATTTGGCTAAGAAATTTACCGGTTTAATTCCGGATTAATTTTAAAATTAAGTCGAGTAATTTCCGGATATTCTTTTTGTACTAATTGCAGCAATTCCTGCCGGCGGAATAAAAACCCCTGGCGCACAACCGCATTCGCCACTTCAATATGTAAACCGTTTTCCGTAAAATTTGCCAGCCGATACATTCCTTTAAACTGGCTTGGGAACCATTGCTGAAGCTGTTGATTTAATCGGTTCAAAAACAGACCTTTTTGCATAATTTTAGATAAATCGGAACTTTCTACCAGATCTTTAATATTCACTATTTTTTGCTTGCGCATAGATTGAATTTCCTAAATTGATCCCAATAAATAAGGACATTGTAGCGAATTTCCGTTACAATAGGGTAAATTTTTGGGCTGTCTGAATAATGATGAAAATTTCAACAAAGGGTAAACATAATTTCTGGTCGCAACTGCTCGTAAGCATGATTGCGATATTTGCTTTACCCTGTGCTCAAGGATTGAACTATTCCGATGCCGTTACCAATGAAAATTATCAGGCGCAGCGCACATCAATTAAACAGCCGGCGGCTAAATTCTCCGCTCTTATCCAACAACAGGTTGCGGTACAGCAACGGCAAGCACAGCAATGTAATGTGGATTGTCCGAAATTTGCTAAAATCGAACCGCACTTTTGCCTCTCTCCAAGCTACTTTCATGCGCCGATTCGCGGTAGTCCTTTAGTATAAAAGATAAACAGACCCTAAATATTAACTGCCAATTATTAGCAGGCTGATTCGACGTCCTTGACTGACGTTGAGATTTTTTATTGAAAAGAGAATGAATTTTTATGTTAAAAACTATTGCAACCAAAATTTTCGGTAGCCGTAATGACCGCGTATTGCGTAAATTAAATAAAGTCGTTAAAAAAATTAATGGTTTAGAACCCGCTTTTAGCGCCTTAACGGACGATGAATTAAAAGCGAAAACCGCGGAATTCCGCGCCAGACTGGAAAAAGGCGAAAGTCTGGAAAGTTTGATGCCGGAAGCTTTTGCTACCGTGCGTGAGGCAAGCCGTCGCGTGTTAGGCATGCGCCATTTTGACGTGCAACTTATTGGTGGTATGGTGCTGACTAACCGTAATATCGCGGAAATGCGTACCGGTGAAGGTAAAACCCTGACCGCCACCTTACCTTGTTATTTAAACGCGCTAACCGGTAAAGGCGTGCACGTGGTTACCGTGAACGATTACTTGGCGAACCGCGATGCGGAAACCAACCGCCCGTTATTTGAGTTCCTCGGCATGACGGTGGGCGTGAATATCCCGGGGTTACCGCCGGAAGTAAAACGCGCCGCTTATCAGGCGGATATTACTTATGCGACCAACAGCGAATTAGGCTTTGATTATTTGCGTGACAATCTTGCACATAGCAAAGAAGAACGTTTCCAACGTCAATTGCATTATGCGCTGGTGGATGAAGTGGATTCAATCTTAATTGACGAAGCCCGTACGCCGTTAATTATTTCAGGTCCGGCGGAAGACAGCTCCGAACTTTATATCGCCATTGATAAATTAATTCCGTTATTAGTTAAACAGGATAAAGAAGATACCGAAGAATATCAGGGCGACGGCGATTTTACTTTAGATTTGAAAACCAAACAGGCGCATTTAACCGAGCGCGGTCAGGAAAAATGCGAAAACTGGTTAATTGAAAACGGCTTTATGACTGAAAACGAATCGTTATATTCGCCGGCAAAAATCGGTTTAGTGCATCATATTTATGCTGCATTGCGCGCTCACACTTTGTTTGAACGCGATGTGGATTATATTGTAAAAGACGGTGAAATCGTTATTGTTGACGAGCATACCGGTCGTACTATGGCGGGGCGCCGTTGGTCTGACGGTTTGCACCAGGCCATTGAAGCAAAAGAACATGTAAAAATTCAGGGTGAAAACCAAACTGTCGCTTCGATTACTTATCAAAACTATTTCCGCTTATATGAAAAATTAGCGGGTATGACGGGTACGGCGGATACCGAGGCTTTTGAATTCCAACAAATTTACGGGTTGGAAACCATCGTTATTCCAACTAACCGACCTATGATTCGCGATGACCGTACCGATGTAATGTTTGAAAGCGAAGCTTATAAGTTCCAGGCGATCATTGAGGATATTAAAGAATGCGTAGCCCGTAGCCAGCCGGTGTTGGTGGGTACCGCCTCTATCGAAAAATCGGAATTGCTTTCTAACGAATTGGATAAAGCGGGCATTCCTCATAACGTACTGAATGCTAAATTCCACGCACAGGAAGCGGAAATTATTGCCAACGCCGGTTATCCGGGAGCGGTGACTATCGCAACCAATATGGCGGGTCGCGGTACGGATATCGTATTAGGCGGTAACTGGAGAGCGGAAGCGGCGAAGTTAGAAAATCCGACGGAAGAACAGCTTGAGGCCTTAAAAGCCGCATGGCAGGAGCGCCATGATGTGGTGATGAAAGCGGGTGGGCTACATATTATCGGTACGGAACGTCATGAGTCCCGCCGTATTGATAACCAGTTGCGCGGTCGTTCAGGTCGTCAGGGCGACCCGGGTTCTTCACGTTTCTATTTATCCTTAGATGATTCGTTAATGCGTATTTACCTCAACGAAGGTAAACTGAACATGATGCGTAAAGCTTTCAGTACGCCGGGCGAAGCAATGGAATCTAAATTGCTGGCTAAAGTGATTGCCTCCGCTCAAGCGAAGGTAGAAGCCCATAACTTTGACGGCCGTAAAAACCTGTTACAATTTGACGATGTGGCGAACGATCAACGTCATGCGATTTATGCGCAGCGTAACGATTTATTGGATCATGAGGATATTTCGGAAACCATTAAAGCTATCCGCGAAGATGTCTATAACGAAGTGATTGATCAATATATTCCGCCTCAATCCTTAGAGGAACAATGGAATATCGCCGAATTGGAAAAACGCTTAAAACAGGATTTTGCTTTAGATCTGCCGATTCAGCAATGGTTAGAAGAAGATAACCAGTTGCACGAGGATAACTTACGCGAACGTATTATTGCTTCGGCGGTGGAAGAATACCAACACAAAGAAGAAATTGTCGGCGCGGAGACCATGCGTAACTTTGAAAAAGGCGTGATGTTGCAAACGCTCGACGAATTATGGAAAGAGCATTTAGCCGCTATGGATCAGCTGCGCAAAGGTATTCATTTACGCGGTTATGCGCAAAAAGATCCGAAACAGGAATACAAGAAAGAATCTTTCCAAATGTTTACGGAAATGTTAGATGCTTTAAAACTAACGGTTATCCGCACTTTAAGCCGTGTACAGGTACGCACTCAGGAAGAAGCACAGGCAGAGGCGGCTCAACAGGCAGCGGCGGAAAGCAAGGATTATGCTGACGACAGCGCCTCCGGCGAGCGCAGTGTTGCGCAGACAACACAGCGTATCGGGCGTAACGATCCTTGCCCTTGCGGTTCCGGCAAAAAATATAAACATTGCCACGGTAACCGAGCGGCTCACGAGGCATAATTGATAAAAGTGCGGTTAAAATTTTTGATTTTTTGACCGCACTTTTTGATAGATTTTGACTAAATGAGGATTAGTTTGTGGATAAAAAAACAGTGCAGGTTGCGGCAGGTATTATCCGTAATGAATTCGGACAGATTTATCTTACTCAGCGTTTAGAAGGGCAGGATTTTGCGCAATCCCTTGAGTTTCCCGGCGGAAAAGTGGATGTAAACGAAACGCCGGAACAAGCGCTTAAACGGGAGTTGGAGGAAGAAGTCGGTATTGTTGCGCTAAATCCCGTTATGTTTGAGCAATTTGTGTTTGAATATCCGAATAAAATTATTCATTTCTATTTTTATCTGATCAGCGAATGGATTGGCGAGCCTTTCGGACGGGAGGGGCAGGAAGGATTTTGGATTGAACAGCTTGACCTGGACGAATCTCAATTTCCGCCGGCAAATTCCAAATTGATTCAGCGCCTGTTGGCAGAAATGAATTGTTAAAAAAACAGCGAGTCAAAATAGGCTCGCTGTTTTTTATTGCTGATAAAATCAGTTTTTCAACTTTTATTTATCGAAGAATTAATACCGGTTTATCGGTGTTTCGCGCCACTTTTACGGTGTTCGCGCTCAACCCTTTTGCGTTGGGTTGGCTACTTGCCAGCATGACGATGAGATCCACATTTTTTTCATCCGCCAGATGGTTTATTTCTTCATAAATCGTACCGTAAGAAACGATATGTTGCACTTTTGCCCCTTTCGGGAAGGCTTTTTCCGTGAATTCATGCAAAGCTTTGTTTGCTTCCTCCAATACGGATTTATCGAAGTTTTTTGGTAAAAAAGCGGAGATAAAACTATCGTCCATCGGCTCAATAATGGTGACTACGCGAAATATCGCCTGCGGGTTATCTTCCGTGAGTTTTAAGCAGGTATCCACTACATATTTGGCGCTGTCTAAATTGCTGAGATCGATGGCGATTAAAATATTTTTGTACATATAAAATCCTTATTACGTCAACATTGGCATATTGCTATGCCAATATGATTAGCTGTTTCTACGACGGCGTTGATTCCATGCAAGCGCAGAAACAAGCAGCAATGCAGGAATAAACATCAGTTCTTTTGGTAATGAATTTTTTGGCACTTCGACATCAATAATGGTTTGATCCCAATTTAAGCCCGCTTTGGCGGCAGGCGAATCAATTTCAACATTATCAATTAAAATCTTATCGGTTTCATTGCCGTTAATCTGGATCTTTTCTCCGGTATTCAATAATGTTAAACCCATGGCTTTTAATTTTTCTTCACCGTTTTCACCTGCCGGGATACTGAGTTTTGAATAAAACTCAATTTCTTTGCCATAAGGATTTAATCCGGCTACTTTAATTGTCAGATTTTGCCCTGCCGCCGCATTTTCGATTTCCTGCACTAATTGAGCAGGTTCAATATGGCGTTCCGTAGGTGAAACATATTCCATAAAGAAACCCGGTCTGAACAGCATAAATGCGGCAAGTATCAGGGCAAAGCCTTCCCATTTTTTATTTTTAGTAAAGAAATATCCCATGGTTGCGGCTGTAAACGCCATTACCCCAATGGTTGCGGTAATAAATACTAAAATACCTTTTGCCCAACCCACATCAAGTAATAACAGGTCAGTGTTAAAAATAAACAGGAAGGGTAAAATGGCCGTTCTTAAACTGTAATAGAACGCAGTTGCCCCTGTTTTTATCGGGCTTCCGCCGGAAATCGCCGCTGCGGCAAAGGAGGCTAAGCCTACAGGCGGCGTGACGTCCGCCATAATACCGAAATAGAATACAAATAAATGGACCGCAATCATTGGCACGATCAGTCCGTTTTGTTTACCCACTTCAACGATAACCAGCGCCATTAAGGATGAAACCACAATATAGTTTGCCGTAGTCGGTAGCCCCATACCGAGAATTAAACTGAAGATTGCCACTAAAATCAGCATGAGCAATACGTTGCCCATGGAGAGAATTTCAATAATACCGGACAATTGCACGCCAAAACCGGTTAATGACACCACACCTACGATAATGCCGGCGGTTGCGGTGGCAATGCCGATACCGATCATATTGCGGGCGCCGGTTTCCAAACCTTTAATCAGTTCTTGTACGCCTTCTTTAAGTTGGATAAATTTATCCGTGTTTTCTTTTCGGAACAGGCTTAATAGAGGTCGTTGGGTAATAATAATAGCGGATAAGGCGAGAATTCCCCAAAAAGCGGACAAACCCGGCGACATACGCTCAATCATTAAACACCACATTAAAACCACAACCGGCAATAAATAATGTAAGCCGGCATTTACCGTCGGTTTGGTTGCCGGCAGAACGACAATTTTTGCATTAGGATCATCAGGTTCGAGATCCGGAAAGCTTGCCACCCGACGAATGAGCAGAATGTAAACAATCAGCAATAACAGGCAGACGATTAAAAATGCTTCATTTGGCACCGCAGTTTTTAGCCAGCCCAGCGTTAATTCAAGCACAAAATAAATAATGCAAAGCGTTAAGAAAGTACCTATTGCCCGGATTAACGTTACCAAAAACGGTTTTGCCGGATCGGTTCTCGGCAACCCTTTTAAACCCATTTTACAGGCTTCGAGATGAACAATATAAACCAATGCGATATAAGAAATTAATGCCGGCAGAAATGCGTGCAGGATCAATTCGTTATAAGGCATATTGATATATTCGATCATCAGGAAAGCGGCTGCGCCCATAACCGGTGGCATTAATTGACCGTTTACGGAAGACGCCACTTCAACGGCTCCCGCTTTTTCCTGGGTGAAACCTACACGTTTCATCATGGGAATAGTGAATGTGCCGGTAGTTACCACATTGGCGATAGATGATCCTGAAACCAAGCCCGTTAAAGCCGAAGAAACCACCGCTGCTTTAGCAGGGCCGCCGCTTAAATGACCCAAATAAGCAAAAGCGGTTTTAATAAAATAATTACCTGCCCCCGCTTTATCCAATAAAGCTCCGAATAAAACGAAGAGGAATACGTATTTTGTGGAAACGCCCAGGGC
This sequence comes from [Mannheimia] succiniciproducens MBEL55E, assembly GCF_000007745.1. Lineage (GTDB taxonomy): Bacteria > Pseudomonadota > Gammaproteobacteria > Enterobacterales > Pasteurellaceae > Basfia > Basfia succiniciproducens. Next base: position 307,984 of record NC_006300.1, read on the forward strand.
GACGCCGAATACGCCTTCCGTGGTGATCCATTGTTGGTTAATGATTTGCGATAATGAACCGGAACGGTGGCTGATAATCCAACTTGTAGGCAGGTATTGCCCGAAGAAGTTATACAACAAAAAGATAACGGCAATAACTGCGAGAGGTAAACCAAGGCTTCGGCGTGTGGCTTCCAGCAATAGTACAATACCAATACAGCCTGCGATAATATCCTGCAGATTAGGCGCGCCGAATCGGGTTACCAGACTTTGATAAAAGAACAGATAATAAGCGCCTAAGAACGCCCCGGCAGTGGCACAAATCCAGTCAATAATTGGTATGCGGTGTTTAGGCGAAGTAGCGAGCGCCGGAAAAGAAAGGTAGGCAAGAAATAACGCAAAAGCCAAATGAACGGATCTTGCTTTAGTGTCGTCCACAACTACATTGAGATCAATATTATTTTGGGTTAACACTTCTTGCAGCCAAAACGGAAACGGCGATGTGTAATACAATTGAAAAACAGACCACAAAATGGCGGTGCCTACGATGAGTTTTTTGGGAAATCCAGCAGGGTTACGCCCACCCTCATCATTAGATGCAACCAAGTCTCTCAGATCATCATAATCGACAGATTGAATTTTTTCTGACATAGGTTCCTCGAAAATAGATAAAAAACCCTACACCAATGGCATAGGGTTAATATTAAGTGATTGATACATTAATTTATGTATCAAAAAGCATGATAAAGCGCTTAATTATTTTAACCAGCCACGTTCTTTATAATAACGTTCCGCACCTTCGTGAAGCGGTGCCGAAAGCGCATTTTTAATCATGTCTTCTTCTTTTAAGTTAGCGAATGCCGGGTGTAAACGTTTGAAACGATCGAAATTATCAAATACCGCTTTTACTACCGCATACACTTTATCCGCATCCACATCAGTCGAGCTGACTAAAGTCGCGTAAGAACCGAATGTTTCCACCGGATTATCCGTACCTTTGTACAAGCCGCCCGGAATTACCGCTTTAGCATAATAAGAATGTTCGCTGACTAATTTATCAATTTCGGGACCTGTGACCGGCACTAAATGCGAATCGCAGGAAGCGGCGGCTTCTTTTAATGCGCCGTTCGGGTGACCTACGTTGTAAGTAATGGCGTCTAAGTTGTTATCGCACATTGCTGAAGCCATCTCCGCCGGTTTTAATTCTGCGGCAACTTTAAAGTTTTTATCCGTCCAGCCTTTTTCAGCCATAATTACGTTAATTGTCGCTCTTGTGCCGGAACCCGGGTCGCCCACATTTACACGTTTGCCTTTCAAGTCGTCAAAGGTTTTGATGCCGGAATCGTCACGCGCCATTAAGGTAAAAGGTTCCGCATGAAGTGAGAACACCGCACGTAATTTTTCATTTTTCTTACCTTCGAAAGCACTGGTGCCGTTATAGGCGTGATATTGCCAGTCCGATTGCGCAATCCCCATATCCATTTGTTTGTCTGCAATAGCGTTCAAATTAGCGATAGAGGCACCGGTTGAAGGCGCATTACATTTTATTTGTGTTTTTGCCGTATCACGATTTACTAATTGGCAGATAGACTGACCGACTACATAATAAACCCCGGTTTGTCCGCCGGTACCGATAGTGATAAAACGCTCTTCAGCCTGTACGGCAAGCGCTGTCATGGCGAGGCCGGCTACTAATGATAATTTTAATAATTTTTTCATAGAGAGTTCCCCAGTATAGAGAAAATAATTGATATGTTGTGAATGTTCCGAATTTAGCCCGAACAAGACAAACATATACACGGATTTACATTGATTTTCAATAGTTTTATAAGAAGAAAAATCCAGATTGAAAAATATTTAATAAAAATCTGATTTTTCATGAAAATATAAGAGATGTATTTAATAAAAAGGCTGGAAAATTAATAATTATCGGCAAATTTTCGGAATGATATTAGCCAATTGATCCCAAATGTCCGCGCTGAATTCCTGCTTGGCCAATCGTTCCAATTCCGCCAATTGCTGAACGGCAAGATAAAGCTTACGGTAAGTAAGGCGCTGAAAAGCCTGAGTAAATAGAGGGCGCCGGTTTTGCCAGATTTTTAAACGGTCAAAACCTTCACGCAGCTGTGCAACCGGTAATGCGGAATCCACCGAGGCGGTTTTATGTTGCGGCTTTGCCAATTGTAATAAGATGGTTAATTCCCGTTGTAACGAGCGTAAAAGAATAATAGGTTGTATATCTTCCGCCTGCAAACCGGTTAATATTCGTCGGGCTCGCGCTTCTTTGCCTTCCAGCAGCGCATCAATCCATTGGAATGGCGTAAAAACCGAAGACTGTTCCACAATATTTTTAACCCGCACAAAGGTTAGTTTATGATCCGCGTGTAGCAGGTCTAATAATTGCAAAGTTTGTTTTAAAGCAAGAAGATTATTCTCATAGCTGTAACATAATAATTGAACGGCATCCTGTTCGGCGATTAACCCCATTGCTTTACAACGGTTTGCCACCCAGCGCGGTAATTGTTCCGCCGTCGGTGTCTGGCAATTTACCAGAACGGCGTTTCTATCATATTGTTCGGATTGAATAAACCAATCCTGTTTTTCCATGAGTTTGGTTAATTTACCGAAGTGTAAAATTAACAACAAATCCGAATTTAACAGACTTATTAATTCCGCCAGATTTTTACTCAAAAGTGCGGTCGGATTTTCCGGAAAATGTAAGGTAATGACCTGTTTGGAAAAGAATAAGCCCATAGATTGGCAGCGCTCAAACAGATCATTCCAATTGGTGCCGTTATCAATTTGGATTTCCAGTTTTTCATCAAAACCCGATTTAGTCGCCGCCTGAATAATATTATCCTGGCTTTCACTGAGCAGCAGCGGATCTTGGCCCACAAGTAAATATACTTTTGCCAATCGGCCGGCTAGAGACGGAGAAAGCTGCTCAGCGAAAATACGGTTCATATCATTAAAATTTGTATCAAAAAAGATCTCTGAATTTTATCATGCAATTTATAAAATAAAAACCCCGCCAAATTTCTACTCAAATTCTAATAACCCTATAAAAAACACGTATTTTTTTATTATTTTTACATTTCGTAAATAGTTATTTCACACTAAAAAAGCTTGTAATTCATAGACATGCAAAAAGTGCGTATTTATACTCGCGACGATCCTAATCGAAAACTTTGGAGAATGCTATGAGTAAAACACTTTACGATAAACATATTGATTCCCACACTATTAAAGAACTTGATAATGAAGGGAATGTATTACTTTACATTGATAGAACTATTCTAAATGAATATACCAGCCCGCAAGCTTTCAGTGGCTTGCGTGAGGAAAATCGCGATGTTTGGAATAAAAAATCAATTCTATTGAATGTGGATCATGTTAATCCTACTCGTCCTGTACGTGATGCCAATATGACTGATCCCGGCGGCACATTGCAAGTTAATTATTTCCGTGAAAACAGTAAGCTTTTTGATATTGAATTATTTGACGTTACTGATCCACGCCAAGGTATTGAGCATGTAGTGGCGCATGAGCAAGGTTTAGCTTTACCAGGAATGGTGATTGCAGCAGGTGATAGCCACACTACTACCTATGGCGCTTTCGGTGCGTTTGGTTTCGGTATCGGAACATCTGAAATCGAACACCTTTTGGCGACGCAAACCCTAGTGTATAAAAAATTGAAAAATATGCGTGTGACTTTGACCGGCAAATTACCTTTCGGCACAACGGCAAAAGACGTGATTATGGCGTTAGTGGCAAAAATCGGAGCTGATGGCGCAACTAATTACGCTATTGAATTTTGCGGTGAAGTTATCGATGAGCTCAGCGTTGAAGGACGAATGACCATTTGCAATATGGCAGTGGAATGTGGTGCTCGCGGTGCATTTATGGCTCCTGATGAAAAGGTTTATGAATATATCAAAGGTACGCCAAGAGCGCCAAAAGGCGAAATGTGGGATTTAGCAATTGCAGAATGGCGTAAGTTGAAAAGCGATAATGATGCCGTTTTTGACAAAGAAATTCACATGGACTGTTCTGATTTAGAACCGTTTGTTACTTGGGGTATTAGTCCGGATCAAGCCGACGTCATTAGCGGTGAAGTTCCGGATCCCAATTTATTACCTGAAGGACAAAAACGTAAAGACTACCAAGCCGCTCTTGAATATATGGGGCTTGAACCCGGTATGAAATTTGAAGAGATAAAAATTTCTCATGCCTTTATTGGTTCTTGTACAAATGGACGTATTGAAGATTTACGTGAAGTGGCGAAAGTACTTAAGGGCAGAAAAATTGCACAAGGTGTACGAGGCATGATTATTCCGGGTTCAACTCAAGTTAGAGCTAGAGCTGAAGCGGAAGGATTGGCAAAAATTTTTATTGATGCAGGTTTTGAATGGCGTCAATCAGGTTGTTCAATGTGTTTAGCGATGAATGAAGATGTGTTATCGCCGGGTGATCGTTGTGCCTCAGGTACCAACCGTAACTTTGCCGGTCGTCAAGGCGCAGGCTCAAGAACCCACTTAATGAGCCCTGCTATGGTGGCAGCCGCAGCTGTAGCCGGTCATTTAGTAGATGTGCGTAAATTCGTTGAAGGAGACTAATCATGGATAAATTTACTTTAATTACGGCAAAAGCGGCGCCAATGATGGCGGCAAATACCGATACCGATGTGATTATGCCAAAACAGTTCTTGAAGGGCATTGACCGTAAGGGTTTGGACCGAGGTGTTTTTTTTGACTTACGTTTTAATCTGGATGGTACTCCGAATGAAAAATTTATTTTAAATCAAGCTGATTGGCAAGGTTCGCAATTCTTGGTCGTAGGGCCTAACTTTGGTTGCGGTTCAAGTCGTGAACATGCGGTATGGGGGTTAAAACAATTAGGTATCCGAGCACTAATCGGGACTTCTTTTGCGGGAATATTTAATGATAACTGTCTACGTAATGGCGTATTGACAATTTGTGTCAGTGACCAAGAAATCGAACAAATTGCTACCACAGTCAGTAACCCTGCAACCAATACTATTTCTGTTGATTTGGAAGGTCAAAAAGTTCTTACTGAAAATGGTGAAATTGCTTTTGACGTTGATCCGCTAAAAAAAGAAATGTTGATTAAGGGATTAGATGCAGTCGGTTTCACCTTGTCAATGAAAGACGATATTTTGGCTTTCGAGCAATCTTATTTTAAAGCTAACCCATGGTTAAAACTCTAGTGTCGCCTTAGGAGATTGATTATGTCTATTACAGTTGCATTTATTATAGGAGTTGCAGTTTTACTCTTTTTAGCATTAAAACTTAAAGTCAGTGCGTTTTTGTCCTTACTGGCAACCGCACTTACCATTGGCATTTTATCCGGTATGGGAACAACTGAAATTATTAAGGATATTGTGGCAGGGTTCTCTAAATCCGTAGGTAGCATCGGACTGGTGATTATTTTCGGTACCATGCTGGGTAACTATCTTGAACAATCAAGGGCTGCTCATAAAATGGCGCTCGATGCTGTTCGTTTGGTAGGTACTAAAAACTCGTCAATTGCAATGTCAATTAGTGGCTATTTAATTTCGATTCCTGTTTTTAGTGATGTGGGCTTTTTAATTCTGTCCCCTTTAATTAAAGCGATTTCAAAAAAAAGCAAAATACCGCTTGCAGCATTAGCGGTGGCATTGTCTGCCGGTTTACTGGCAACCCACGTTTATGTTCCACCAACGCCTGGACCGTTGGCAGCAGCAGGTTTGTTGGGCATTGATATTGGTCGAGCAATTATCTGGGGGGCATTCGCCGCAGTGGTTATGACCTTATTTGGTTGGATGTATGCTCATTTCTATTTAATGAAAAAATCACCGGATTATTACACGTTTGTAGAAACTGTGGTGGAAGAAAAAGAAGTGGATGAAACCAATTTACCGGGTAGTCTTGCTTCGTTAATGCCACTTTTACTGCCAATAGTGCTCATTCTTTTAAATACAACTTGTGCTGCAATTTTTCCGAAAGACAGTCCTGTGCTTTCAGTGACCAAATTCATCGGGGATTCGAATATTGCCTTGGTAATCGGTGCATTAACCGCCATCGCTTTATTAGGAAAACGCATTGGTAAAGAAAAAGTATTGAAAATTATGGATTCCAGCTTAAAAGACGCAGGTTCTATTATCTTCATTACTGCTGCAGGCGGCGCGTTGGGTCAAATATTAAAAACATCCGGTGCAGGTGATTCTTTGGCACAAGCAGTAGTTTCAAGCGGTTTACCGTTTATCCTGATTCCATTTGTGATTTCAGCCATTTTAAAAATTGTGCAAGGGTCAGGTGTGGTTGCGGTCATTACATCAGCAACATTGGCTGCACCAATCGCAACCCAGTTAGGCATTGATCCTATTCTTATTTTCCTGGCATCGGGAGCCGGAGCACGTGCATATTGCCACGTAAATGACAGTTATTTCTGGGTATATACAAATTGCTGTGGATTCGATATGAAAACAGGGTTGAAAACCTTGAGTAATGCAAGTATTTTCATGAGTTTAGGCGGATTACTTGCAACCTTCATAGCAAGTTTAATTATTTAATAGATTATTTATTCAAAAGCCATGGTGTTATTATTCATCATGGCTTTTTGTTAGCTCTTTTTTAGCAAAATATTCGGTTAAGAAATTAACGAAGATCTCAGTTTTTAAGGATTCGCTGAGTTTGTTTGGATAAACAACCCAGATTGGCGCATCTTCATAATATTCCGGCAAAATATGTACTAATTCACCAGAGATAAGATATTTTTCCGCATCCCATAGGCTACGATAGATAATACCATGCCCTTCTAATGCCCATTGTAAAATGACCTCCCCATTATTGGTAGTTAAACCGCCATTTACCGTAATGCTTTTTAAGATTTTTCCATTAAACAATTTCCACACTCCAAAAGAACTGTTTTTCTCTTTTAAGAAGAGACAATTATGCTTTGATAACTGTTCTACTTTTTTAGGTAATCCATAGGATTGTAAATAGTCAGGTGAAGCGCAAAGGATACGGCGGTTATTTGCCAGTTTTTTGGCAAAATAACGATCATTTAAATCGTTACCTACAGCAATTTCGAGATCAATATTTTCTTTAATAAGATCGAGTTTATGATCGGTTAACGTGAGATCAAGGGATAGATTAGGATGCTGTTTAGCAAAAAGAGAAATAGGTTTTGCCAGATGGGTTCGCCCGAAACCAAAAGAGCTACAGATATGTAAATGGCCAAACATACTTTTTTTGTCTTCTACGATGTTGGTCATTAAGCTATCCATTTTATCAATAATGGCAATAGCTTGGTTTTGTACATATTCGCCAGCAGCGGTGAGTTTGATATTTCTTGTATTGCGATAAAATAAAGACGTATGCAAATGGTCTTCAAGAATATTGATACGCTTGGTGATATAAGAATTAGATTGCCCTAATTCCTTAGCCGCACCGGAAAAACTATTCTTACGTATGATGGTAAGAAATACATTAAGATCTTCAATGAGCGGCCAAGTCTTTTTGTCTTTCAACATACTTATTGTTTATCGTTTTTTATTTGATGCTGTAGCGCCACCATTTTGCTGATTAACTGGCGGGCCGCCTGTTCGCGCATATCGTTCCATATAATTTCTTTTTCGGATGATTTTGCTAAGGCTGCGCGGGAGTTATCAAAGAATGTACGGTTTACTTTTGCCGAAATCGGATAGGCCGCCCGGTTAGGCATTTTTACACTTGCCGATACTTCCAGCATCAACATTTTTTCCGCTTCACGACCTTGTTTGAAGACCGAAACCACTTCGTCGTCGGTGGAGGTTTTGTTTAATCGCAATACGGGCACATCGGGGCTCGCCTCGACTAAATTGATGTTGTTAAGCTGTAATTGTTTGCGCATTGCCATCGCCATATCGCTGTATTGATCCGAACTTTCGAGAGTCAGCGTTTGTAATTCCTGAGGAATTAACTGACCGTTTTGAAAGTGAAAACCGCAAGCGGTTAACGCCGCAATAGCTGTAACAAAAGTGAATTTTTTGAGTTGTTTTAACATAGAAAACCTTCAAATTTTTAACCGCACTTTTAGTTTGAAACGAAAAGTGCGGTCGATTTTTTTAAATTATTTTGCTACGAAGCTTAATAATTTACCCGGTACATAAATCACTTTAACGATATTTAAACCGTCCAGGAATTTTTGTACGTTTTCTTCCGCAAGTGCGACCCGTTTAATTTCTTCTTCCGCCATATCCGCCGGAACCGTAATTTTACCGCGCACCTTGCCGTTTACCTGCACGACAACAAGTTTTTCATCATCGATCATAGCTGCTTCGTCCGCTTGTACCCAAGGAGCGAAATCGATGATATCCTCGTTGCCTAGATCTTTCCATAATTGGAAGCAGATATGCGGGGTGATCGGATACAGCATACGCACTACCGCACTCAAGGCTTCGCCCATCACCGCGCGATCCTGTTCGTCCGTTAACGGCGCACGGGTTAATTTATTCATTAATTCCATGATTGCCGCAATCGCCGTGTTGAAAGTTTGGCGACGGCCGATGTCATCGGATACTTTGGCAATGGTTTTGTGCACATCACGACGTAACGCTTTTTGCGCACTTGAAAGTGCGGTCGGATTCGGCGCCGTTTTGACCGGATTTTTATTATATTCAAATACCAGATTCCATAAGCGCCCTAAGAAACGTTTAGCCCCTTCTACGCCGGATTCCTGCCATTCCAAAGTCATTTCTGCCGGGGAGGCAAACATCATGAATAAACGTACTGTGTCGGCGCCGTATTTTTCCACCATTTCCTGCGGGTCGATACCGTTGTTTTTGGATTTTGACATTTTGGTCATACCGGCGTGAACCAATTCGTGACCTTCATCATCCGTCGCTTTCAGAATACGACCTTTTTCATCACGTTCCAGCATTACTTTGGTTGGCGACACCCAAATACGTTCGTTAGTCGGGCTGGTATAATAGAAAGCGTCCGCTAATACCATGCCTTGGCAAAGTAATTTTTTAGTAGGTTCATCGGTAGAAACCAAGCCTGCGTCACGTAACAATTTGTGGAAGAAACGGAAATAAAGCAAGTGCATAGTGGCGTGTTCGATACCGCCGATATATTGATCGACGGGCAGCCAGTAATTTGCCTCGTCCGAATCCAGCATACCTTCATGATACTGCGGGCTGGTGTAGCGCGCATAGTACCAGGAAGATTCCATAAAGGTATCGAAGGTATCGGTTTCTTTTAATGCGGGTTGACCGTTATAACTGGTTTTCGCCCAGTCCGGATCCGCTTTGATCGGGCTTTTTACCCCGTCCATTACGACGTCTTCGGGAAGAACGATCGGTAAATCCTGCAATGGCGCCGGCACCACATCGCCGTTTTCCAGAGTCAGCATCGGAATCGGTGCGCCCCAGTAACGTTGACGGGATACGCCCCAGTCTCGTAAGCGGTAATTCACCTGGCGTTTACCTACGCCCATTTTTTCCAGTTTATCCGCAATACCGTTAAATGCGGCCTCAAAATCCAAACCGTCGAATTCCGCCGAATTCACCAGTTTACCGTGCTCGGTAAACGCGGCTTTAGTTAAATCGATTTCTTCACCGTTCATCGGTGCAATAACCTGTTTAATAGGCAAGCCGTATTTAGTTGCGAATTCAAAGTCACGCTGATCATGAGCAGGCACCGCCATCACCGCGCCCGTACCGTAATGCATTAGCACAAAGTTAGCTACCCATACCGGCACCGGTTTGCCGGTAATCGGGTGAATCGCATTAATGCCGGTAGCCATGCCTTTTTTTTCCATGGTGGCAAGTTCCGCTTCCGCTACTTTGGTATTTTTGCATTCCTGGATAAAACGGGCTAATTCGGCGTTATTTTGCGCCGCTTTTTCCGCTAACGGATGACCGGCCGCCACCGCCATGTAAGATACGCCGTAGAAGGTATCCGGACGGGTAGTGTAAACCGCGACGGTTTCGTCGCTGTTTTCAATTTTGAAAGTAATCTCCACCCCTTCGGAACGGCCAATCCAGTTGCGTTGCATGGTTTTCACCATATCCGGCCATTCGGGAAGGGTATCTAAACCGCTTAATAACTGTTCCGCATAATCGGTAATTTTAATAAACCATTGCGGAATTTCTTTTTGTTCTACCGGCGTGTCGCAACGCCAGCAGCAACCTTCATGGACCTGTTCGTTGGCAAGTACGGTTTCGTCATTCGGACACCAGTTCACCACAGAGGTTTTTTTGTACACCAGACCTTTTTTATAAAGCTCGGTGAAAAACCATTGTTCCCATTTATAATATTCCGGTTTGCAAGTGGCGATTTCACGATCCCAGTCATATGAGAAACCCAGCATTTTAAGCTGGTTTTTCATGTAATCGATATTTTCGTAAGTCCATTTTGCCGGTGCGGTTTTATTTTTTACCGCCGCACCTTCGGCAGGCAGACCGAAAGCGTCCCAACCTACCGGTTGCAATACGTTTTTGCCGTTCATTCGTTGATAACGGGAAACCACATCCGCAATCGTATAGTTACGTACGTGCCCCATATGTAAGCGGCCGGACGGATAAGGGAACATTGATAAACAATAATATTTTTCTTTGCTGCTGTCTTTGACTGCTTTGAAGGTCTGATTATTCTGCCAGTATTTTTGCACTTCTTGTTCAAGCAAATCAGGACGATATTGTTCTTGCATAGTATTACCTTAAAACTTTGAAAAAATGAACCGCACTTTTGCGGCAAATTTATACTTGGAAAATGTGGTATAGGATAGCGTAAATTGATAGGGATTAACAGAAATTTTGCGAGAATCGGCGGAGCTTTAGGCTATCAATATGGGTTTATGCATAAAAATCCGGAACATTTTGTTATTGACGTTTAATTCGGCTTGAAAGAGCCGTTTATCTTTTATAAACGGGCTTTATTTCAGCCCGAATAAAAACCGCGTTAATTTGTTGCCGTTAATAATCAGATAGCTCAGGAAAGATAACAGATATCCGCAAGTGACCAATATCATAAAATAAACAAAAGGCGTCATACCGGGAACATCGAAATAATAGCCCAGTACAATCAATACCGGATGATGGAACAAGTACACGATGATAGCGGAACGAACTAAAAACGCCACGGAACGGGAAGGCGGGAAAGAGGCGCTGAAGAAGAAATTAAATAATAACAAACTGACGGAAATCGCAGACGCGTGCTGAATAAAAACATTTATCGCGCGCATGGTGAAAGGTAAACTTTCTTTCGCCTCGCCAATCGTAAGGGTTTGATAGGTTAAGCCTGTCACTGTTATTCCCCACAGCAGCGCTTTAACGGTTTTTTTATTAAAAAATATACGTACCGCTTCACTACGATAAATAATATAGCCGATAAAAAAGTAAATGCTGTAATACAAGGTTTTTTCTATCAGATAGCCATAGAATGAATAGAACAACGGATGATCCGCCATAGGAACAAACATATTCAGAACGAACTTAATGCCGAAAGGCAAATACATATAAAAAATAAATAATCCCAGTTTTATAAACCGGTTAAACCCGCTTAAATAATCTAAAAATTTATCTACCGGTAATAAACAAACCAATGAAATTATCATTAGGGTTAATAAGAACCAGGCGTGTACGATAAAATTTCCGATACCGATATTTTCCCAGGGGGTGATATCATGGCGAACCACAAACCAGACTTCAAACGTATTGATTAGCAGAATAGAAGAAATTAACGGCATAAAAACGCGTAAGTATCGCCCTTTTAAGAAATAATGTTTTCCTTTTTTAAGCAACACCATAGCGGAAAAGAAACCGGCAATCAGAAAGAAGGCTTCCACTCGGAAAAAATGCGCAACATGGACGATATTATGAATTAGCGCATCCTGATATCTATCGCTATGGTAATCCCATCGGTAAAAAGGGCTGATGACCGACGCCGCATGCGTCAATACACCGATTAACATCAACAAAGCTCTGAGCTGGTCTAATCCATAGTAATATTCTTTTTTTGCAATCATTAACACCGGTTTCCTAACTTAACAGCTTATTATCCGAACGGATAAAAACTGGGTGACTGAACAGTCTGTTTATCTTTTATAATGGCTTTTACCATCATAGACAGACAATAAACCAGTCCCAGTGTAATGATTTGCAGTAGTTTTTCGAGTAAATTTACCTAGTATTACTTAATCTTTAACTTATATTTGTTAAATTTACAGATAATAATTAAATTTTACAAAAATGCGACTGGCTATTTTTTCACCACCGCATGATAATGCAGTTTATCAATGGCGTTGATCATCATTTCGTCGGTCACTTTTTCATCAGCGACCACTTTCACCAAGCGGGTGTTGAAGTTGGCTTTGGTGGAGATTACACCGTCAATATTGCGCAGTTCTTTGTTTACCAAATAAACACAAAGCTGGCAGTTCATTTCTTCAATATGTAATGTTACATTGCGTTCGGCGGCAAAACCGCTACCTGAGAATAAAAGTGCGGTCAAAAAAAGCAAAGTTTTTTTCATTCTAAAAGTTCCAGAATATAAGGTAAAACATAGGGATAACTTAAGAAAAAGAGAATAACCGGCGCCATAATCCAATATAAAATTTGCAATGTCCGACGGGATAAATATTTAGTGCAGATGATTTTATCGGAAAAATTCAGCAACCAGAATCCGTAACTAAAGGTTACCAGGGAAATAATCAGCATGGGAATTTGCAGATAACTGTATTCGCTTAAATCCATCAGCCAGGCAGAAGACAGGCCGAAAGCCAAATAAATCAGCGGCCCGATACAGCATAGAGTTGAAGCCACGGCGGCAGTCAGCGCCGTGGTACAAATCGCCCAGAATTTGGCGTTAGAGCTCTTTTGAGGTGAATTCATAACCGAACTTTTTGGCATCGTAAGAATTTAACGGATCGCCGCCTACTTCCGCATAAGGATAACCAAAGTTATTAAGCGGCGCTAATTCCGGCATTGGGTAGAGATTAAAATCCCGTGCATGATTAAAGCCCATCCAGTTAGCTTCCCAGTTACCGAACAAATATTGCGAAACCGCTTGAGTATCTTTATCTTCCACGGATTTATTCTCGGTTAAGCGATATTTCGCCACGTCCGCAGAGTCCACCGGCACCCAGCCGAAACCAGCCAAATAGAATTCCGCCCGACAATGTTGACCTCCGTTTTCGTTGGCAACTTTATCTTTTGCGCTGCCAAAAGCGCCTTTGGAATACTCGCCCATTTTAACCGCCTGACCTAAACGAATACCGAAAATCTCACGGGCCGGAATACCGGAAGCGCGGGCTAAGGCCACAAAAACGGAGTTAATATCCGTACATTTGCCTTTTAACACGCCGGTCGTTAGAATTTTTTCCACATCGCCGTCACCGCAGCCTAAGACGGAATTATCCCGTTCCATATTATTGACAATCCATTGGTGAATCATCTCCGCTTTTTTCAACGGATTGCTTTCTTTACCCACTATTTTATCGGCGAACTGTTTCACAATACCGTCGGTTTTGATGTGTTGGGTCGGTTTTAAATATTGCTGTACGTCTACGGAATATTCGATATTTTCCGGCGCCTGATAATTTTCCAGTAAACCTTGTTTCATCGGCTCGCGATCTTTAGTGGTGACTACTAATTTCACCTTTAAATCGCGTTTTTGCGCATCTTTATCCCAAAGGGCGAATAGGGTCTTCGCGCCGTATTGGTTGTTTTCCGTGATATAGGCTTGTTGATAGTTACCGTCAAATTCGACGGATTTGACATCCTGATAATCATTGCTGAAAGGCAACGGTACCCATAATTTGGTTTCGCCGCTCGAACCTTTCGGTACTTGCAAATCATAGCTTTGGGTGAATTCATAAGTGTGCGTCGCACTGTTTGCGTTTGGCACGATTTGCGCCTGTGTAAACGCCGCGACAGAAGAAAGCGCGGTGGCTAAAATTAGTTTTTTCATGGAAAGTCCTTAGAGAGGTAAACAAACAACACTTGTTATATTTAAGTTCAGTGCTGCAGGCAGAATGAACTTATAAAGAATAGCGTAAAATTTAAGAAAAGAAAATGCTCAGAAAGGGCTAAGTGCGGTCATTTTTCGTGAAGTTTTATTGATGGCATTTTTCATATAACGGCAATAATTCCCGAATGGTCCGGCTGATAAAATCCACGGCGTCAATATCCGCCAAATCGGCTTTTTCCACATTCTTACCGATACACCAAAAATCCTCATCACTGCGCAAACTCAAATCCTGAGAGGTAAGTTGTTTTACCCGACGAAAATCCGCATATTCGCTTTCATCGCCGCGCCAGATATCAAAATCGGCAAATTGCCGGAAATCAAAATCTTCCGTCCATTGATTATATTGCGAAAGATTGATTTGCGAACGATCCGCGCGATAACAATGCCAATCCAGGCTCACCTGCAAACGACGGCGATTCAGCAAAACGGACAAAATCGCGGCGGAATTTTTGTTAAATTCATATTTGAAATAAGCAAAGAAATGGGCGCGTACCTGCCAACCGTTACACCATTTCTCAATATGAGGCTCGGCAAAAGGCGAACCGAGCCCCTCTGAGACCTGCAGTATACAGGTTTTCCATTCATTCCACTCTCGTTTATAATCAGCTTTGATTTGCGGAATTAATTCCGGGCAGTATTTTTTCAGTTGAGCGAACTGGAAATAAGGAATTGCGAAAAGATCGCAGGAAGCCGGGTTCAGCATAATTTTACCGATAAGAAAGAAACTAAGCCTTAGCGGTAAAGCTTAGTTTCTTTTGATGTTAAGAATTACAGGGTTTTAGCGAACGCTTTTAAGTAGTTTTTAAATTCGTTGCCTAATTTTTCGTGCTGAATACCGTATTCGACAAAAGCTTTCATGTAGCCGATTTTATCGCCGCAGTCAAAGGATTCGCCGGTCATATGAAAGGCTTCAACGGTTTCTTTGGCGATTAACATATCAATAGCATCGGTTAATTGAATTTCATCGCCCACACCAACCGGTGTTCTTTCCAATAAATCCCAAATGGTGGCGGAGAACACGTAACGACCGACAACAGCTAAGTTTGACGGTGCTTTTTCCGGACTCGGTTTTTCGACCATGCGGGAAATCACCGCACTTTCGCCACCGCTGAATTCGGCGCCGTTGCAGTCTGCGATACCGTAGCTGCTCACATCTTTAGGATCTACAGGTGCAACCATGATTTGGCTTGAACCGGTTTCATTAAAGCGTTTGATCATCGCCGATAGATTTTCCGTTTTTTGGTTTGCAGTGAATTCGGCTAATAATACGTCCGGTAATACTACGGCAAAAGGCTCGTTACCCACGGCAGGGCGGCCGCATAAAACGGCATGGCCTAAACCTTTTGCATTACCTTGACGTACGTGCATAATGGTGACGTCTTTCGGGCAAATAGAACGCACTTCTTCAAGCAACTGACGTTTAACGCGTTTTTCCAGCATGGTTTCCAGTTCAAATGAAGTGTCAAAATGGTTTTCGATAGCATTTTTCGACGAATGGGTAACTAACACGATTTCTTTAACGCCCGCCGCAATGCATTCGTTAACCACATATTGGATTAAAGGTTTATCGACTAAAGTCAACATTTCTTTAGGAATGGCTTTTGTCGCAGGTAACATACGCGTACCCAGACCGGCTACCGGGATAATAACTTTCATGGTTTTTCCTTTCAAATCAAAGATAAAAAGAACCGCACTTTAATACTTTATTTAAAAGTGCGGTATATTTTTTACAAATTTTTACCAATTATTGACGAAGCAAAGCCAGAATTTCTTCGGTTTTTTCCGTCATTAATTTTTTATCGCCACGGGTTTCAAGATTTAAACGTACAACAGGTTCGGTATTCGAACTGCGTAAGTTAAAACGCCATGTCGGGTATTCAATGCTGATACCGTCAGTTTCGTCCACGCTTACCGCATCTTTTTCATAAGCGGCGCGAACTCGGGCAATTGCAGTTTTGGCATCCGCTAATTTACTGTTGATTTCGCCCGGTGACGGATAGGTATCAATGCTGTCGTTTACTAACTGACCGAGTGTTTTGCCCGTTGTACAAACCAATTCCATTACCAATAACCATGGGATCATACCGCTGTCGCAGTAGTTAAAGTCACGGAAATAATGGTGCGCGCTCATTTCACCGCCGTAGATTGCGTCTATGGCACGCATTTTTTCTTTAATGAACGAGTGACCGGATTTGGACATTACCGCTTCGCCGCCGTTTTCTTCCACTAATTTAATAGTGTTCCAGATTAAACGTGGGTCATAAATGATCTTGGCACCTTTATGTTTTTGTAAGAATGCCTGACCTAACAGACCGACGATATAGTAACCTTCAATAAATTGAGCGGTTTCATCAAATAAGAAGCAACGGTCAAAGTCGCCGTCAAATGCAATACCCATATCGGCTTTATTCGCTAACACGGCATCAATTGTGTCTTGACGGTTTTCATGAAGTAACGGATTAGGAATACCGTGCGGGAAGGTACCGTCCGGATTATTATGCACTTTGATAAATTCAACAGGTACGCGACGGGCTTTAAATTGCGCTTCGATGGCGTCAATAACATGACCGGCCGCGCCATTACCCGAGTTGATTACCAATTTCATCGGTTTTAAGTTATCCAAGTTAATGTAAGACAATAAATGTTCTACATATTCGCCAAGTACCGATTGTTGTTTGTAAACACCGCGTTGGGTCACGGCAGGGAAGTTGTTTTCTTCCGCCAAACGTTGAATATCGGCAAGACCGGTATCCGCACTGATTGGGCGGGAACCTTCGCGAACAAGTTTTAATCCGTTGTAGTCCATCGGATTATGACTTGCGGTTACTTCAATACCACCGTCCGCTTTTAAGAAAGAAGTGGCAAAGTAAATTTCTTCCGTACCCACTTCACCTAAGTCGATGACGTTTACGCCGGAGTCTAACAGGCCGTTTGTCACCGCACTTTTTAATTCTTTACTGGTTAATCGAACATCACCGCCTACAACAATGGTTGTTGGTTTCAAAAACTGGCCGAAAGCGCGACCAATACGATAAACGATATCTGCGTTAAGTTCATCGCCTAAGCGACCTCGAATATCATAGGCTTTAAAACAAGTTAATTTAGTCATAACATCTCCTGTATATTAGCGTTAAGAGGTTGACTCTTTCTCTTCCGCTTGTTTGATACGTTGATAAATTTCCTCACGATGAACAGATACATCTTTAGGTGCGTTTACACCAATTTTCACCTGATTACCACGTACGTTTAAAATTGTGATAGATATGTCATCACCGATGAGCAGGCTCTCGCCAACTTTACGGGTTAATATCAGCATACAGACCTCCTCACCTATTGATAATCCGTTTTTGTCTGCAATATCCTTATTGTTTTACTAAACCCAAATATCGCTACTCAGATAATAAGCAGTGAATTTTCTTATTGAGTATTAGGGTTCATGATTTATTGTAAAAATTCATAAACCCTACTCAAAAATCAGTTAAAGATTACTTTCCAACCAATCGGAACAAGCGGATAATGCGGCACCGACGTTTTCCGGTTGAGAACCGCCGGCCATTGCCATGTCGGGACGACCGCCGCCTTTACCGCCTACTTGTTGAGCCATTAGATTAACAAGTTCGCCGGCTTTAACTTTGCCGGTTAAATCTGCCGTAACTCCGACGATCAGATTTACTTTATCTTCAACTACCGATGCAAATACAATAACGCCGGATCCAAGCTGATTTTTAAGGTCATCAACCATAACGCGTAACGATTTTGTTTCAATACCGTCAAGTTGTTGAACAATGACAGAAATATCGTTAATTTTGACCGCACTTTTAGCTAAATCGGAGCCCGCCTGCATTGCCGCTTTTTCTTTTAATTGCTGCAATTCTTTTTCAGCTTTTTTAGCTTTATCTTGTAATTGCTGGATTTTTTCGACCAAAGACGCCGTATCGGATTTTAATAAATCGGCACTTTGATTAAGAATATTTTGTTGGTTATTCAACCAATTAATCGCATTTTCCGCCGTCACCGCTTCAATACGGCGAATACCGGCGGCAATTGCGCTTTCAGATACGACTTTGAATAAACCTATATCGCCGGTACGTTTAACATGGGTACCGCCGCAAAGCTCGATAGAAAAGCCGGTCATACCGACAACTCGAACCAAATCGCCGTATTTTTCACCGAATAATGCCATCGCACCTTTTTGTTTGGCCGCCTCAATATCCATCACTTCCGTAGTGACGCTGATATTTTCGCGGATTTGACGGTTGACAATGGCTTCAATTTCGATAATTTGTTCTTTGCTGATGGCCTCCGGTTGGATGAAGTCGAAACGCAAGGCGGATTCTGAAACTAATGACCCTTTTTGCGCTACATGATCACCCAATACTTTGCGTAATGCCGCGTGCAATAAGTGGGTCGCACTGTGGTTTGCTGCAACTGCGAGACGTCGTTCGGTATCCACTTGCGCACTAACGGTGTCGCCCACAGATAATGAACCTGATTCCAGTTGTCCGATATGACCGGTTACCTGACCGTATTTCTGTGTGTCATTAATACGAAAAGCCGCTAAGTCCGTCGCAATATAACCGGTATCGCCGATTTGGCCGCCTGATTCTCCGTAAAATGGTGTTCGGTCTAAAATAACTACGGCATTTTCACCGGATTGAACGCGTTCAACGGATTTTCCGTCGGTAAATAGAGCGACAACTTTGGCACTACTTAAAGAAGTGGTTTCATAGCCTTTGAATTCTGTTTGTCCGTCAACTTTAATGACATTGTTGTAGTCAACGCCGAAATTACTGCTTGCCTGAGCTCGGGCTCGTTGAGCCTGCATTTCACGCTCAAAACCTTTTTCATCAATAGTAATATTGCGTTCGCGACAAACATCGGCGGTTAAATCCAACGGGAAACCGTAGGTATCGTATAATTTAAAGGCTACGTCACCGGAAAGTACGTTATCCTTTACTTGTGATAAAGCGTCGTCTAATAGCAATAAACCGCGTTCAAGAGTGCGAGCGAACTGTTCTTCTTCCGCTTTTAAGGTTTTTTCGATTAACGCGCGTTTTTGGTTAACGATTTCGCCGGCATGTTCCATCACGTCCGCTAAGGTCGGCACTAATTTGTAGAAGAATGTTTCTTTAGCACCCAGTAAATGACCATGGCGAACTGCGCGACGGATAATGCGCCGCAATACATAACCTCTGCCTTCATTGGAAGGCATTACGCCGTCGGCAATTAAGTAGGCGCAAGAGCGAATATGGTCGGCGATTACGCGTAATGATTTGTTGGTTAAATCTTTTTCACCGGTTAATTGTGCCACTTTTTTGATTAGTGTTTGGAAAATATCAATATCATAGTTTGAATTAACATGTTGGAGTACCGCCGCAATACGTTCTAACCCCATACCCGTATCTACGGATGGTTTTGGTAATTTTTCCATTGTGCCGTCGGCATGGCGGTTAAATTGCATAAATACGATGTTCCAGATTTCGATATAACGGTCGCCGTCTTCTTCGGGCGTGCCCGGTAAACCGCCCCAAATGTGTTCACCGTGATCATAGAAAATTTCGGTACAAGGACCGCAAGGACCCGTGTCACCCATTGCCCAGAAATTATCCGACGCATAAGGCGCGCCTTTGTTGTCACCAATACGAATAATGTGATCGGCAGGCACGCCTACTTCTTTGTTCCAGATATCATAAGCTTCGTCATCGGTTTCATAGACGGTAACATATAATTTTTCTTTCGGCAGACCAAGCCATTGCGGAGAAGTCAAAAACTCCCAACCGTAGGCAATCGCATCATGTTTAAAATAATCACCGAAACTAAAGTTACCTAACATTTCAAAGAATGTGTGATGACGGGCCGTATAACCGACATTCTCCAGGTCGTTATGTTTACCGCCTGCGCGTACGCAACGTTGCGCTGTGGTGGCTCGGGTATAAGGGCGTTTATCCATTCCTAGGAAAACGTCTTTGAATTGGTTCATTCCGGCATTGGTAAATAATAGGGTAGGGTCATTATGAGGAACAAGAGAACTACTCTCAACGACTTGGTGACCTTTACTATGGAAAAAATCTAAATAGGATTGTCTAATTTGAGCTGTTGTTTTCATTTATATAAACCTTGCTGGTTCTATTTTGTTTAATAATATGCTTTATTGTTACACATTTTTGCGATTTATAGAACGCCTTTTTGTGTTATTTCAGGCAACGGTTACATCTATAAAATGAAAAAATAAACCGCACTTCCATTTGGGAGTGAAAGTGCGGTCGGAATTTAAAAAGTTTTGTTTTGATTAATCTTCATCACGTAACGGCACGACCAACATATCAATTTTAATATTGTTCATTAATTGACGGGTTGAGGACATTAATTTACTCCAGAAGTCTTGGTGGTGGCCGGTAACCAACAAGTCAACATCATATTGATCGATAGCATCGGATAATACCTGTCCTAAGTCGCCGCTGCCGCTTAATTTTTCGGTAATCGGGTAACCTGCCTGTTCGGATAATTCCAATAAAGCCTGTTGAGTTTCGGTTGATATACGATCCTGCATCGAAGACATATTGACATCAATTAACCCTGTATAAAGATCAGAGAAATTTACATCAACATGAATAATTGAAAGTTTAGCTTCATGTCGTTTTGCAATATCAGCCGCTTTTTTCAAAATTACGGAGCTTTCATCGGAAAGATCAACAGCTACTAATATATGTTTATACATAATTTACTCCTTTTTTGATCTAGGGTTAAACCTCTTTGGTTGATAATAATACTATCATTAGTCATGCAGAAAAAATTTGCACTAGATCACGTTTTACAACATTTTTTATGGGTGGGGGAATTATACGGATTATGTTATGATCGGCAAAAATTGATGAAGAAATTGCTAAATAAAAAGAAGGATGATATGTCACGTAATATTCAGGAGTTAAAAAATATCGTTGCTAAATTGCGGGATCCGGACGGCGGTTGCCCCTTGGGATCTGAAACAATTCTATGAATCTATGATTCCCTGTCTAATTGAAGAAAGTTATGAAGTCGTGGAGGCAATCCAACAGAAGAATACGGCGGATTTAAGGGAAGAACTGGGTGATTTACTGATGCAAGTGGTCTTTTTAAGCCAACTGGCGGCGGAAGAAAATAAATTCACCTTTGACGATGTGGTTAATGATATTGCGGAAAAATTAATTTACCGTCATCCTCATGTGTTTGGCGATAAAGAAGCTGCTGACGAACATGCCGCTTTAAGAAACTGGAATGAAATGAAAGCGCGGGAAGCGAAAAATCAAGCCCATACGTCTATTTTAGATAATGTGCCGTTTTCTTTCCCCGCATTATTGAGAGCGGAAAAATTACAGAAAAAATGTGCCAAAGCGGGATTTGATTGGCAGCAGGTTGCGCCGGTTATTGCTAAAGTTGAGGAAGAACTTGAGGAAGTAACACAGGAAATTAATTGTCCGGCACCTCAACAAGCAAAATTAGAAGAAGAAATAGGTGATTTACTTTTTGCAGTGGTTAATTTAAGCCGCCATTTAAAATGTCAGGCTGAAGAAAGTTTGCGCAAGGCAAATCATAAATTTGAGCGGCGTTTCCGCGCAGTTGAAGATAAATTACGGCAACAGAATAAGACCGCTACCGAAAGTTCGTTAATGGAAATGGATATGCTTTGGGACGAAGTAAAACACGAAGAAAAAGTATCGTCTGATTAAAATTACCATAAAAATGAAGGCGGTATGCTACCGCCTTCTTCAAATTAAATTTTAACAATTACAATTATTATTCAAAAGAATCTTTTAAACGTTCGCTTGCTCTGCGAGATTCATCTTTATGCTGCAATTTATTCAATTGTTTTTCTAATTTTTCTTCAACTTCATTAATTGCTTTATACATATCATCCGATTGAGCGGTAGCCTGCAGATTGCCTATTGGAGTGCCGATTGAGGCGTCGACTTGGAAACCGTTTGGAATCTTGCTCAAAATGAAATGGGGATTAATTAACTGAGTGTGCCATTTTTCTAATTTTGCAAGTCTCTCTTCTACGTGGGTACGAATTGCGGGAGTAATGTCCATTTGTTTACTTGTGATATTTAGTGTCATAGCATTTACCTCGTTCTATGAGTAATGAGTTTTACAACTCTGGTTTGAATCCTTGATTACAAAATAGCTACCTCCGTGAGACTTTTCAAGTACTTTATTCGTAATCATTTAAGAAAGTTTTCAAAATATGATCTATGTAGAAGTTTTACAAAAAAGTTATTTTTTTATTTAAAAAAGTTGCTATGATTTG
Organism: [Mannheimia] succiniciproducens MBEL55E; assembly: GCF_000007745.1. Lineage (GTDB taxonomy): Bacteria > Pseudomonadota > Gammaproteobacteria > Enterobacterales > Pasteurellaceae > Basfia > Basfia succiniciproducens. The sequence continues at coordinate 330,262 of NC_006300.1, forward strand.
AAAGTTATTGGGCTCGATATAAGCGAATTATCGAGCCCTTTTTTATTTTATTTCCGGATTAGCTGTTCACTATTTGTTCTTCATTATCGTCTAAAC